>VGSF01000026.1 GCA_016875165.1 Deltaproteobacteria bacterium | reverse complement strand
GAGTTTTAGGCTTTTTCCATTTGACTCATGTTAACCTATTGTTTGGGAATCGGTTTGTTTGAGAGTTATCGTTACCTGTGGCTTTCTCAGGCTCGGGGGCCAGGGCGCTTCGCTTGGCAGCATGAGGCGCTCGGCTTTCCATGGATTAGGCGGGAAAGAGCCCCCGCCTCAATTTGCGGAAACCCAGCCAATCCCTTCTTTCAAGGTTTTCTCCCGGCCGATGCTGCCGGCGCTCAGCCCCCTGGCCCCCGGGCCACGATATAAGCTGTGTTTAACAACAACATGATTCAAATGGAAAAGCAGATTGAGTTATTTTGATAAGCTTTAGGAGAGAAAGTTTAAAAGGGCTATTCCCAGCCGATCGGATCATAACCTTTTTCCCGCAGGCAGCGGTTTACAAAATTCTTATAAACGGGAGAGGGCTGGGAGGCCCGAAAGAGTCCCCGCAATAATCCGGTGGCGGCGCCTCCGGCCGCTCCAACGGCAATACCCCTTCCGAGGTTGCCAGTGACGGCCCCCACCGCTCCGCCAACAACTGCCCCGGCCGCGCCTCCGGCCGCTGTACTTCCAGCCACCTTGGCCTCGGGATGAGTCTTCACATAAGTCTCCGCCTGACGGCAGCATTCATCGATATCCTTTTGGGCCTGGCTATCGCCGACTATTTTTAAATGCTCATTGGGATAAAGGACAGGGCGATGGGCGGCACACCCCATAAGCAGGAAAATGAGAAGGATAGTCAGTATTATCTTCATTGTTTCGGATATTGGAGAAGGATTTTCTATTATAATAAGGCAAAAATAAGGATAAGTCAAAAAGATGAGACTTACTATATAAGGCGCAGGGTTCGCTTTTAACCCTGCGCCTTACGCTTTTTGAATTATACTTTCGGTAAATCTTTCAGCGCTTCCTGAATCTTTTCTTCCGGGTGCTCATAATTCACCAGCTTGTTGGACAAGAAAGAATCATAGGCTGCCATGTCGAAATGGCCGTGGCCGCTGAAATTGAAGACAATGACCTTTTCTTCTTTCCGCTCCCGGCACTTGATTGCTTCGTCGATGGCCGCTCGAATGGCATGAGCCGTCTCCGGAGCCGGTATGGTTCCCTCTGTCTTAGCAAAAAGCATAGCAGCCTCAAAGACCGGGGTCTGGTGGTAGGCTACGGCTTCGACAAGTCCCTCATCGTAAAGCAAGCAAAGAAGAGGGGCATCTCCATGGTAGCGCAGTCCGCCGGCATGAATCCCGGCGGGAACAAAGGTATGCCCCAGGGTGTACATTTTTACGATGGGAGCCATCTGGGCCGTGTCCCCGTAGTCATACCGGTAAACCCCCTTGGTCAAAGTCGGGCAGGCGGTCGGTTCCACGGCGACAAAACGGATCTTTTTCCCCTGTTTCTTCTCCGGGAAAAAGGGGAAGCAGAACCCGGCAAAATTGCTTCCTCCTCCCACGCACCCGATGAGGACGTCCGGTTCAGCGCCGATCTTCTTCAATTGGGCCTTGGTCTCCAGACCCACGATGGTCTGATGAAGGATTACGTGGTTGAGCACGCTGCCCAGAGAATACCGGCTATCTTCCCGCTTCACGGCATCTTCCACGGCTTCGCTGATGGCGATGCCCAGGCTGCCGGGAGAGTCGGGTTCCTTGGCCAGGATTTTCCTGCCTGATTCGGTTTGCTCGCTCGGGCTGGGGGTCACGGAAGCGCCCCAGGTCTCCATGAGCATGCGGCGGTAGGGCTTCTGCTGATAGCTGACTTTTACCATGTACACCCGGCATTCCAACCCGAAAAGGTTGCAGGCCAAAGCCAGGGCGCTTCCCCACTGGCCGGCGCCGGTTTCCGTGCTCAGGCGCTTGACGCCCTCTTTTTTATTGTAGTAAGCCTGAGCTACGGCTGTATTCGGCTTATGGCTTCCGGCCGGGCTGACGCTCTCGTTTTTGTAATAGATGCGCGCCGGAGTTTTTAGGGCTTCTTCCAGCCTTTTAGCCCGGCAGAGCGGCGTCGGCCTCCAGAGCTTATAGATGGAAAAAACCTCGTCGGGAATATCGATCCAGCGCTGCTGGCTGACTTCCTGCTCGATCAGGCCCATGGGAAAGATGGGGGCCAGGTCCTGAGGCCCTAACGGTTGCAGGGTTCCCGGATGCAGGGGCGGGGGGAGGGGTTTGGTGAGGTCAGGCTGGATGTTGTACCATTGGCGGGGCATCTCCGCTTCGCTCAGATAGATTTTTCGTTCTTCCATTGTTTCCTCCTTTTTTGAATTTATTTGGACGCAGGTAAAAACAGATTTTAACGATATAAAATTTAAAGAAATTTTAATCGGCTTTTTCTGCGCAAATCTGCGTCCCTATTATTAATTACTCCAGCATTTTCCACTGGCCGTTTACGATCTGGACTATAACCATCGAGTCTGTTCCCAGGCCGTTATGATCCTCGGGTGTCAGGTTATATATGCCACTAACGCCTATGTATCCTTGGGTCTTCTCGATTGCATCCCGCAGCTTTTCGTTGTCTGTCCCAACCTTTTTCATGGCATTAGCCACGATGTAGATGGCATCCCAGGCATACCCCGAATGGGTGTTGATGGGGAACTGCCGTTCGTATTGATAGACGTCTTTGTAGAGCCGGATAAATTCATGGATGACCTTTTTCTGCGGATCGGCATCTGGAAGCTGAGAGGCAACCATCAACTTGGTGGAAGGCATGATGTTTCCTTCCGAGGCGGTTCCGGCCAGCTCGATATATTTCGGGTCGGGCAGGCCGTGGCATTGGTAGAGCGGGGTCTGGATAGCCAACTGCTTGACGTTTTTAGCCACAATGGAGCCGGCCTTCCCGATCGTCCAGCAGATGATGGCTTCGGGCGAGGCGGCCTTGATCTTGACTAACTGCGCGGTCATATCGCTGTCTGTCGCCTGAAAGGATTCACTGGCAATGATTTTCAGGCCGTATTCCGGGGCCAGCTTTTCCAGCCAGTTTTTCCCATCCCGGCCAAAGCCATCGGCGGCGGTGATAATGGCGATTTTCTGGATATTTTTCTTTTTCATGTACTCGTAAGTTTTCTTCACGGCCACGGAGGTTCTCTGGGGAGATTTAAACGTCCAGTGAAACGGCTTGACAGTAATCGGGGGATCCCCGCCCACAGTCATGAAGGTGGGGACCTTCATCTGCTCGATAATAGGCTTAGCTGCCATACCGGTGTCCGTCCGGGTTGGGCCAATGATGGCCACCACCTTGTCTGACTCGATAAATTTTTTGGCGATGATGGCGGCCTTCGTAGGATCACCCTCGTCATCGGCGATCACCAATTGCAGCGGACGGCCGTTGATTCCGCCCAAAGAGTTGATTTTTTTCACGACCATCTCGGCCACTAGCTTCGTGGGAGTGCCGATGAAGGCTGAAGCCCCCGTTAGGTCAAAGAAGGCTCCTAACTTGATCGGATCAGCCCCCCAGGCTACCCCCCCGGCGACACAGAGTGTCAGAAGTAAACAGATGAACAACAACCCTCTTTTCATTTCTTTTTCCTCCTCTTTTTTAGAATTTACCGCAAAAATTTTTATTTACCTCTGCGTTCTCGGCGATCTCTTCATTAAAAATAGGATCAGTTTAGCGATTTGAAAAAATGGTATTAAAGCCTTTGTTTTGGGCCGGGGGTTAGAGCGGAACGCGCCGGAAGCATTGGTTGGGTTTCCGCTTGGCCACGAGGACTAAAGATCGTTTCCTCCGGAGGAGGCGGGGGTTCTTGCCCGCCCCATATGCGGAGAAATCAGCGCCTTATGATTCCAAGCATTCCGCTCTGGCCCCCGGCCCCTGGAATCCCTTGGCCCTTACAGCACGCCTCTTTTCAAAGAGCTAAAGTGTTACAAAAAATATTATCTTTCATCAAAGACTCGTTTCGATTTTCGCTCTGTCCGGGGCAGGCTTTGGAAATCTACGATTTCTACCTTGCCGCTGACCAGAAGTTGCCGGTTGATGAGGTTTTCCAGATGGGCGGCCAGAGCCTTGTCTCTCTTTCGACCGCCCCCTTCAGCCCGCTCCGCTTTTATGGCCATATAATCCTTTCCATCCGGCTTCCTCTTTAAGAAGACCTGAAATTCGCTGCCCACCTGGGGAACCTGAGAGAGAATATGGTCGATCTGGCCCGGATAAATATTCACTCCCCTGATGATGAACATATCATCCGAACGGCCGAGGATTTTGTCATGCCTGGGCAGGATATTACCGCAGGAACACCGGCCGGGAATTACTTTCGTCAGGTCGCGGGTGCGGTAGCGAATCAGGGGGGCAGCCTCCTTCCGCAGGGTAGTGACGACCATTTCCCCTTCTTCTCCAGGCGGCAATGGCTTTAACGTATGCGGGTCAATGATCTCTAATATGTAATAATCAGCCCAGTAATGGATTCCTTCATGGGCCGGACATTCCAAGCCCGTGCCCGGGCCGTAAAGTTCGGTCAAACCGGGGATGTCAAAGGTATCCTCCACGCCCAGGTACCCTTCAATATTCCGGCGCATGGCTTGGCTATGCCGTTCGGCTCCGAAGATCATCTTGCGGAGACTGATTTTTTCCCTTAGGCCACGACGTTTGATCTCTTCGGCCATGAGCAAACCCATGGAAGCCGTGCAACAGAAGACCGTGGTCTGGAGATCAACCATAAGCTCACAATGCATATCAAGATTTCCGGGGCCTACGGGCACGGCCATGGCTCCAAACCTTTCGGCCCCCATCTGAAAACCCACCCCGGCGGTCCAGAGGCCATAACCGACGGCAACCTGCACCCTGTCCGCCGGCGTAAGGCCGGCCATTTCATAACAGCGGGCGAACATATCGCTCCAATCCCGGAGGTCTTTTTCCGTGTAGCAGAGGACTTTCCTCTTTCCGGTCGTTCCGGAGGAGGCGTGGATGCGCACCACTTGTTCGATAGGGACAGAGAGAAGCGGAAAAGGATAACCCTCCCTTAGGTCTTCGGCTGTGGTGAAAGGAAGTTTCTGGATGTCCTCAATACAATTGATATCCTGCTGCTGAACCCCGGCTTCCTTCATTTTCTTCTGATAAAAAGGAGATCCGGCAAAGGCGTGCTTTACTGTCCACCTCAAGCCATTAAGCTGCAACTGAATCAACTCTTCTGCCGATTTAATAGATGGCATGAAAGTTTTTATCATTACGGTCATTCTCCTCAAAAGCGCAAGGCGTAAGACCAAAAAGAAGGTGCAATTTTAATATTTCAAGTTTCGTAACACTTTAGTTCTTTGAAGAAAGGTGTATCACCAGGGCCAAGGGATTCCAGGGCCCGGGGGCCGGGCCGGCCCGCTTGGAATCATAAGGTGCTGATTTCTCCGTGGATGGGGCGGGGAAGATACCCCCGCCTCCTCCGGAGGAAACGGGCTTTTATCCTCGAGGACAAGGGGAAACCCAACCGATGCTTCCGGCGCGTTCCGGCCTGGCCCCCGGGCCCAAACAGAGGCGTTGCCGCCATTTTTTCAAAACTCTAAACGGATACCAAGTTTCAAGTTGAAAACTCGCAACCCGCAACACTCAACACTCTTCCTCCACACTCTTTGCGCTCTCGCGCCTTACGGTATTCGGTATTTTTCCAATTTCCACTTCTACCCTCAACCCTATAGCCCGGCGCAGGGCTAATTGAACGCTTTCTTGCAGGACTTTCTCTCTTTCTTCCCCGGTTGTAAAAATCTCCGGAGACGCTTCCACGCGCACTTTCAGCCGGTCGTTCATTCCCTGTTTCTCGGTCACCTCCAGGCAATAACCCGGTCCGACCCCATCGATGCCGGCCAGTACCTCTTCAATCTTCTCCGGGAAAACGTTGATTCCGCGCACGGAAATCATTTTGTCGGCTCTTTTAAGCACCCTGTCCATCCGGGCCATTGTCCGGCCGCAGGAGCAGGGTTCGTAATGGAGCGCCGTTAAATCGCTTGTCCGGTAACGTAAGAGGGGATAGGCATTTGTCGTGAGTGTGGTTAGTACCAGCTCTCCTTCTTGCCCGGCGCTCAGGGTTTGTCCGGTATGCGGGTTGATCACTTCTGCAAAAAAATGGTCTTCAAAAATATGTAAGCCAGCTCTTGCTGAACATTCACCGGCAACTCCGGGTTCGATCAGCTCCATGACGCCGTAAATATCGTAAGCCTTGATTTTAAAATTTTCCTCGATGACCTGGCGAACGGGTTCTGGCCAGGGCTCGGCCCCGAAAAGGCCGATGTTCAAAGACAAAGACCGGGGGTCCATCTTCTTCCTTTTCATGGTTTCCATGATATGCAGGGCAAAAGAGGGGGTGGAAATTAGGACCGTGCTGCGAAAATCCTGCATGATCCTAAGCTGAACTTCAGCCGAGGCGATCGATGTCGGGACAACGGCTGCGCCGATCAGCTCGGCAGCCTGATTGAACCGCACCGCCCCCAAAAAAAGGCCGTAGTTGAAAGCCACCTGGAGGATGTCGTGATCGGTTATGCCGATCCCGGCCATGATCCGGGCCACGAGTTCCCGCCAGATCTTCAAATCCTGCCGCGTATAACCGATGACGATGGGATTTCCATAAATCCCCAGTGGAAACTGCAGGCGAACCACGTCCCGCAGGGGAACGGCAAACATGCCATAGGGATAGTTATCCATCAAATCCTTGCGGGTGGTGAAGGGAATTTTTTTTAGGTCTTCGAGGGACTTGATGTCATCCGGGTTCAACCCGGTCTCGTCGAATTTTTTACGGTAAAAATCGACATTGGAGTAAGCCTGGTTAACCACGATCTGCAGCCGTTCGTTCTGCAATTCGAGAAGTTCATTGCGCTCCATGGCTTCAATATCCGGATTGAATATGGGCATATTTCCTCCCGTTTACCTTTCCCATTTCCCCCTGTAGTCTTTGCCCAAAAAAGCCCTTTTCACTTCATCGTTGTTTAAAAGCTCCTGGCCGCTTCCGCTCAGGACAATCCGGCCCGTGTCCAGAACATAAGTCCTATGGGAAATGCGCAGGGCTTCTTTGGCGTTCTGTTCGACAAGCAAGATGGTTATTCCCCGATCATTCAGCGACCGGACGATGTGGAAAATTTCCGAAACGACTGTGGGAGCCAATCCCAGGGAAGGCTCATCGAGCATGAGCAATTTAGGCTGACCCATCAATGCCTTTCCCAAGGCTAACATCTGCCGTTCCCCGCCAGAGAGGGTCCCGGCCGGCTGGTCCTTGCGCTCCCGCAGAATGGGGAAAAGTTGAAATACTTTTTCCATCTCTTCGGCCAATTTGACCCGATCCTGGCGTTTAAGGTAAGCTCCCAGTTCCAGATTTTCCAGGACGGTGAGGGGGGTGAAAACCTTGTCAGCCTCGGGTACCTGGAGAATACCCAGAGCCACGATTTTTTCCGGTTTCATCCCCCGGGTTTCCATGTCAAAGAAAATTCTACTTTCATTCCGCGACGGGTGCAGGCCGGAGATGACGTTCAGCAGGGTGGTTTTCCCTGAACCGTTGGCTCCGATGAGCGAGACAATTTCTCCGGCTTCGACATGCAGAGTTACATGGCGCAGGACCTGTATTTTCCCGAAAAAAGCGTCAATGTTTTTAATTTTCAACATAATGAAAAACCATTCACCGCAGAGCACGCGGAGAACGCAGAGAAATATAAAAATTAAAAATAAAGTAACACTTTAGCTCTTTGAAAAAAGGTGTGTTGTAAGGGCCAAGGGATTCCAGGGGCCGGGGGCCAGAGCGTAATGCTTGGAATCATAAGGCGCTTATATCTCCGCATATGGGGCGGGCAAGAACCCCCGCCTCCTCCGGAGGAAAAGATCTTTTATCCCCGTGGCCAAGCGGAAACCCAACCGATGCTTCCAGCGCGTTCCGCTCTAACCCCCGGCCCTCAACAAAGGCTTTTGTACCGTTTTTTCAAATCGCTAAAATGTTACAAAATAAACAATAAATTTTTTGTTTGTCGTTTTGATTTCACCTCTCCTCCTCTGCGCTCTCTGCGGTGAATTTTTTTACGTTCCCAGGTACGCTTCCATAACCCGGCTGTCCTTCTGCATCTCTTCCGGCCGGCCTTCGCCGATCTTGGCGCCGTGGTGGAGAACAATAACCCAGTCTGAAATACCCATAACCAGGTGCATGTTGTGCTCAACCAGGATGATGGTCTGGCCGGTTTGCTTTAATTTGATAATCAAATCCCCCATGGCCTCGGTTTCCCGGATATTCAGGCCGGCTACCGGCTCGTCCAGGAGTAGAAGTTCCGGCTCGCCGGCCATGGCCCGGGCGATTTCCAGGCGTTTTTGATCGGCGATGGAAACGTGGGCAGACATCCAGTACGCTTTGGGCAGGAGGCCGAAAGAATCGAGCAGAGTTTCGGCCTTTTCCCTGATCTTCTTTTCTTCCCGCCTTTCACTGGCAAAATGGAACAGGCCATCCCAAAAACCCGATTTTGTCCTTGGGTGCATACCTACCATCACGTTTTCCAGGACGGTCATGTTGGAAAAAAGTTGCACCTGCTGGAAAGTCCGGTTGATCCCCCGGGCGGTAATCTGAAAAGGTTTCAGCCCGGATATGGGCATCCCGCGAAAAAGGATTTCCCCGGAATTCGGAGAATAAACGCCGGTTATGGCATTAAGGAGAGTTGTCTTGCCCGCTCCATTCGGCCCGATGACAGATACGATCTGGTGCGGAGCGATGCAGAAGGAGAGGGCATTCAAAGCTTCCAGCCCCCCGAACCTCATGGTGATCTCCCGGGTCTCCAGAATGGTTTGGTTTTGTTGAAAACCTTTTTCAGGCATTATGGGCCTTTTCTCGGCACTAACTCCATTCCGGAGCGCGCTTCCTCTTTTCTCTTGCGGAAAATCCCGGCCACCACAGGGAAGAGTCCCTGGGGGAAGAATATTAGGACAACCATGAGGATGATCCCGTAGATGAGCACATTGTATTCCTTGACCGCATGCAGAATTTCCGGAAGGATGGTCAATAGAATTGCTCCCAAAACAGATCCCCAGAGAGATCCGATCCCGCCGATCAAAACCATGGTGACCACCTGAATGGAATAGAAGAAACTGAAAGTTCCCGGGCTGACAAAGGTAATATAATGCGCATAACAGCTTCCGGCCAAAGATGCCAGGACTGCGCTGATGACGAAGACCTTGACTTTGTAGCTCTCCGTGTCAATGCCCGCACACCTGGCGGCAATCTCGTTGTGGCTCAATGCGGCCATGGCCCGGCCTACCCGGGAGTGAATCAGGTTCAAAGAAAGGAGGAGTGTTCCGACGGAGATGGTCCACAGTAAGTAATATATTTTCCGGTCGGAATCGAAAACAAACCCTCCAACCTGAAGGCGGGGAATCCCCGGAAAACCCGAAGGGCCGCCGGTTACCCCGTCAAGCTGGATCATGAGAATGTATATAATTACATTGAACCCGAGCGTAGCCATGACCAGATAATGCCCTTCGAGTTTTAGGGTGGGAATTCCTATGGCGTAGGCCACCATTCCCGTTATGACCATGGCCAGGATAATCGTGGGCCAGAGCGGGAAGCCGAAGGTGGCCGTGAAGATGGCTGAAAGATAAGCCCCCAACCCGAAGAAAGCCGCATGGCCCAGAGAAATCTGTCCGGCAAAGCCCATGAGCAGGTTAAGGCCGATCACCACTACTATGTTTAAGGCGGCTATGTTTAACACCATCAGATGGTAGTTATTCTTCCAGATGGCCGGCACCAAAAAAATGATCAGGGCATAGGCCAAAAGGTATATTTTGTTTTTCTTTCCCATGTTTTTTTCAGACCCGCCTTAGCCGCCCTTTGCCCATGATTCCGCTTGGCTTTAGAAAAAGAATCGTCAATAAAATCAAAAAGGCCACGGCGTCTTTGTATTCCGATGAGATAAGACCGGCGCCCAGGGATTCGAAGACGCCCAGGAGAAGTCCCCCGATCACTGCCCCCGGCATAGAGCCGTATCCACCAAGGATAGCCGCAGAAAAACCTTTAAGTCCCAATATGACGCCTACATCATAAGATGTGGTGGTAATTGGGGTTATGATCATTCCGGCTACAGCTCCCAGAGCGCCGCTGAACGTAAAGGAAAGAAGGATCATGCGGTCAACCGGGATACCGGTCAGCATGGCCGATCGCCGGCTGGCCGCCACTGCCCGCATGGCTTTTCCGGTCGTGGTCTTCTTGAGGAAATAGTTTAAGGCCAATACTATGGAAACGGTAATCCCGAAGATCCAGATACTCTGAGGCATGATGGCAGCTCCGAAGAGGATGAGGGGGGTCTCACCGGAAAAGGGAGGAAGGGTCATGGGGTTTTTCCCAAAGAGAATCATGGACAGGCCTTTTATGGAGATGGAAGCGCCGACCGTAATCATGACCAGAATGAGGATTTCCTTGGATTTGGCCCGGCGGATGGGCCCGAATTCCAAAAGCAGGCCGATTGCCGCCACGGAGAGAACAGTCAGGAAAAAAGAAGGAAGCATAGGGAGTTTTAAAAGACTGTGGAAGGTAATCATGAACATTCCCCCGAGCATGACGAACTCACCCTGGGCAAAGTTGACAATACCTGTAGCATTGTGGATGAGGGAGAAGCCGATGGCGATCAGGGCGTAGGTGCTTCCCGTGGTCAAGCCGGAAAGAATGAATTGAAAAAGTTGCAGCCCAAAAGTCATTCTTGGCCTTCGGCATTACCGGTTGAATAACCAACTTGCAAAGCTTTAAGGTTGGCTTCCCTGAACCGCTCTGGAGAAATGTCCCCGGTAACCGATTCGGCCAGGGAATAATCACAAAATAATTTTTTTTGCTTCAGGGCAAATCCCAGGAGGATCAAATTGGCCATGAGGGGAGAGCCGGTTTTAGCGGCCAATCCCGTGGCGTCAATGGCCGGAGAAGAATTAGGCCCGGGTGTGTTTAGAATCATCGTCCCCGTAGGGGCCATGAGGTGGGCGTAGGTTTCGATGGACCCATCATCCAGGGCCAGAATCAGGTCTGCCTGACTGCTTCTTACCAGGGGGCCTCTATAGGGCCCGACTTTCAGGGTGGAAATCACCGAGCCGCCGCGCATGGCCATTCCATGGGTTTCTGAGGCGATCACCTCCAGCCCCAACCTCAGGGCGCATTCGGTTAGAATGCGGGTGAGGAATAAAACCCCCTGGCCACCCCTGCCTGTAATGGCAATTTGCATGTCCGAACCTCCTAAAACCTAACCACAGAGATCGCAGAGACCGCTGAGAATTGAATAAAATTAAAAATCAAATAGAAAAAGTTGTAACACTTTAGCTCTTTGAAGAAAGGTGTGTCACCAAGGCCAAGGGATTCCAGGGCCCGGGGGCCAGACCGGCCCGCTTGGAATCATAAGGCGCTGCTTTCTCCGTGGATGGGCGGGTAAGATACTCCCCGTCTCCTCAGGAGGAAACGGGCTTTTATCCTCGAGGACAAGGGGAAACCCAATGGATGCTTCCGGCGCATTCCGGCCTGGCCCCCGGGCCCAAACAGAGGCGTTGCCCCATTTTTTCAAAACTTTAAACTGATATAAAAAATTAAATTTTTTTCATCTCGGCGTTCTCTGCCCTCTCTGCGGTGAATTATTGTTTTTAATGGCGTTTTGCGGGCAAACTTGAACGCATACTCCACAACCCGAACATAGGTTTTGGTCTATCCTGGCCATGCCGGATTGCGGATTTAAGCTTATTGCCGGGCACTCGAAGTCCCGGTAGCAAATTTCGCAGGCGATGCAGTCCCCGGTAATTTCCAGGCCATAAGATTTTTGCTTTTGGCCGGGGCTAAGATTCATCAGGCAGGGATGCCGAGATATGATAACTGAAATCCCTCCATCTTCAGAACGGGTTACTTTATCCGCTTCTTTAACAGCCTGAATCATGCTTTCGAGCTGGTATGGATCAAGGATGGTAAGGTTCTGCACCCCGCTGGCTCTTACTATTTCTTCTATGGCCACTGCTTTTCCCGTCCGGCCATCGGCCAGCATTTCCAGGCCGGGAGTAGGCTGGTTTCCGGTCATGGCTGTGGTGGAATTGTCCAGGATAAGCAGGATGAATTTCGCTCCGTTATGCACAGCGTTGATCAAGGCCGGAATTCCGGCGTGGTAGAAGGTGGAATCGCCGATGGTGGCCACTATCGGGGGAGCTTCTCCGTTCATCCGGTAGGCATAGTACAAACCGGCAGCCTGGCTGATCGCTGCTCCCATGCAAAGGACGGTGTCCACTGCCCCTAAATTCAATCCCAGAGTATAACAACCGATGTCGCTGGGATAGATTCCCTGAGGAAGAGCTTGGCGGATGGCGTAAAAAGCAGGGCGGTGCGGGCATCCGGGGCAAAGCGTAGGGCGCCTGGCTTTGCCGGGAATTAAGCCCTTTTTTCCTTCGGGAATCCCGGCGAAATTTCGGATGCTCTCCACGAGAACGTCCGGAACGAGTTCTCCCTGGGAGGGAATGGAACCGTCCAGCCTTCCTTTAAGGCGGCCGCGCATGGCCAGTTGCATTTCGATTACCGGGTAGGTTTCTTCAATGATGAGGATATCTTCAAAAGAACCTATTTCGGCGAGGAGGGCCTTAGCTTTTAACGGATAGGGCATTTTCACCTGATAGAGAGTAATCTCATCCTTAAGGTTTAGTTCCTGCAAAATGTCGTAGGTATAGGCAAGGGCAACTCCGGAGGAGATAATGCAGCGGCGGGCGTTACTGCTGCCGAGAATTTTCCGAAAAGAATCTTTTCCGAATTTTTCGGCGATGGCCTCGATCTTTTGGTTAAGTTGCAGGTGCAGGGTAAAACGATATCTCGGCGTAGCTGCCCATCGCTGGGGATCTTTGGAAAAGCCGGAAGCCAATGAGGGAGCGGGGATCTCTTTTAGGAGAATTCCCTGCCGGGAATGGCAAATGCGGGTAGTGGGTCTTAGCATAACCGGGATCTCGAACTCCTCGGATATCTGATAAGCCAGCCCGATCATCTCTTTTGCTTCTTGCGGGGTGGAAGGGTCCAGAACAGGAATCTTGGCCATCACGGCCATCATCCGGCTGTCCTGCTCAGTCTGGGAGCTATGGGGGCCTGGATCATCGGCCGAGATAACAAGAAAACCCCCCTTAACTCCGGTGTAAGCTGAACTCATGAGAGGGTCGCAGGCCACGTTCAAGCCGACCTGTTTCATACTTACCGCTGCGCGACCTCCGGCATAGCTGACGGAGAGAGCCGTCTCAAAAGCCACCTTTTCGTTGATGGACCATTCCCCTATTGCCGGAGTCTTTTCAGCCTTGGCCATCTGCAGGAAAGAAGAGAGAATTTCCGAAGCCGGAGTTCCGGGGTAAGAGGCGGCAAAAGAACAGCCGTTCTCTAAAAGCCCGCGGGCGATAGCCTCATTTCCAAGAAGAATCTTTTTCATTTTTTTCCCGAATCCATTAACCGCAGAGTCCGCAGAGAGCGCCGAGAAAATAATCAAATCAAAAATCGAAGACAAAGAAATTAAAAACACGTTTTGGGTGTTTATCTTTATTCTAATCTTTTCTGCGGTCTCAGCGATCTCTGCAGTTAAAAAGTATTTAAAACAAAAAAGCCGTGGGCACTGTTGAAGCTGCCCACGGCTTTAAAAAATCTATATGTGTCATTCCGGCCGGTTTATGGGCAGACTTCACCTCCTTGGTTTTTCCACCACCACCAGCCCCAGAATGTCAATTTATTTTTGCCCATTAAACCTTCTTTTTAATGAAAGTAGTTTCTTTTACTATGAATCAGATATTCTTGTCAAGAATTTTTTATAAATATTTTTAGAATTGGCTTATTGGTAACACTTTAGCCCTTTGAAAAGAGGTGGGGCGTAAGGTCAGGGGGAATCCATGGTCCGGGGGCCTGGGCGGCCCGCTTGGAATCATAAGGCGCTGGTTTCTTCGCCGGTGGGGCGGGGAAAACGCCCCCCGCCTCCTCCGACGGAAAAGAGCGGGGTTCTTCGTGGCCAAGCGGAAACCCGGCCGATGCTTCCGGCGCGTTCCACCCAGACCCCCGGACCTCAACAAAGGTGGTCAAACCACTTTTTCAAATCGCTAAATTGATACGCTTATTGAAATTTTCTTTATAAAGGGATTTTCACAATTTATATGCCTTCTTGGCCAGGCGGTAAGCTGTGTCCTTGCTCATCTCCAAGGCATCTTCCATATCGATGATCCCTCTCACAACCAGGCCGGCAATCCAGTTGGCATCTACCCGCCGGGAGAGATCATGGCGGGCGGGAATTGATGGGAAAGCCCTGGTATCATCGTTAAAACCGACCGTATTGTGAAGCCCAGCCGTCTCCGTTGTTTCCAGGCGGTAGCGCATCAGGCCATTGATGCTGTCGAAGAACCACCAGGGCGGGCCCAGTTTCATTGCCGGATAATGTCCGGCCAAAGGCGCCAGCTCGCGGGAATAAGCGCTCTCATCGAGGGTGAAGACGATAAAGGTAAAGTTAAGATTGTTGCCATACTTGTTGAGCAAGGGTTTGAGATTGCGGGTGTATTCGGTTTGGATGGGAATGTCGCCACCCCGATCCGGCCCGAAGAGATTAAAAATGAATGGATTGTGATTTCGGTATGAGCCGGGGTGTAGTTGCATCACCAGCCCATCTTCGACACTCATCCTGGCACTTTCCATAAGCATGTGGGCCGTGAAACTGGCTGCTTCTTCTTCGGTAGCTTTGCCTTTCAGGGCTCTTTGGAAAATAGCCTCCGCCTCCGGGGGTGGAAGCTCCTCAGTGTAAGGGGTCAGGGCGGAGTGGTCTGTGGCTTTTGCGCCCATCTTTTTGAAGAATTCACGCCTGTTTTCCAGGGCGCTTATGAATTTGGAGTAGGAATCGACAGCGATGCCGCTTAAATTGCTTAGAGCGTCTATATGATCCTGCCACCCTAAGGTGAGCAGATTCACAACCGCATCCGGCCTGAAGGTCGGGATCACCCGGCCCTTCCAGCCGGAGTCTTTGATCGCCTGATGATGGGAAAGTGAGTCTGTGGCCGCGTCAGTAGTGCAGAGGGCTTCGATGTTGAAGCGCTCGAAAAGGGCCCGGGGGCGAAATGCTGGTCTGGCCAGGTAAGCTTCAATCTTGTCGTAAACTTTCTCCGCCGTTTTCCCGTTCAGCTTATCTTTGATTCCAAAAACTGATTGCAACTCATCCGCCAGCCAAATGCCGCTGGGCGTTCCCCGGAAGAGATAAAAGTTCTCGGCAAAAATTTGCCAGATCCTGCGGTGGTCTTGTTCAACGGGGCCTCCGTCCAGTCTTTGAACTCCGAGAGTCTCCAGGGGGATTCCCTGGGAATATAGCATTCTCAGAACGTAGTGGTCCGGGAGGATGAGAAGTTCCGCAGGAGTGCCGAATGAGGCTTCTTCTTTAGCAAACAATTTTGGATCAACATGCCCATGAGGGCAAAGGAGCGGCAGGGCCGAGACAGTTTCATAAAGCTCGTAAGCGATGCGGCGTTGTTTTGGGTCCGGGTCAAAGTATCGATTCGGATTTTTTTTGGATAAAGAGGCCATATCCCTTTTCTTCTCGGGCTCGAAATTAGTTCTACGGCTCAAACCTTTACGGCCTGCCGGCTTCTCAAGCCCGCCAGCACCTTGTCGGGGGTTGCCGGGAGGGTATAGATGCGCACACCGGTGGCATCGTAAATGGCATTCAGGATGGCCGGGGTAATTGGCACGGTGGCCACCTCGGAAATTCCCTTGGCGCCAAAGGGGCCAGCCGGTTCCGGATCTTCAACCAGGATGCACCGGATATCCGGAATATCCATGACAGTGGGTACGCGCAGTTGCTTGAAGGTCCGAGTGACCGGAATTCCTCTGTCCAGAATATAGGCCTCTGAGAGAGCATACCCCAGACCCTGAGCACAGCTACCTTCAATCTGACCTTCGATCTTCCGGGGGTTTATGGCCCGGCCGCAGTCGTGGGCGGCGATGATCTTCAGCACTTGCACCTGCCCGGTGTTTTCATCCACCTCCACCACGGCCACCTGGGTTGTATAGGCATATGATGGATAATTGCGGTATTCTTCCGGCGGAACAGTGCGCCTGGCATCTTTATCCGCCAGGGCGTAGGTTTTGGGGGCTGTGTAATAATATTGGACTTGCAATTCCTCTCCGGCCTTTTTGATTCGTCCGGCAAGTTCGGCCAGCGGTATGGCCAAACCCCTGCTTTCGTCGAAAATTTCTTTTCCTCTTATTCGGAGGCGCTCAAAGGGTAATTCGTAATGGGCAGTTGCCTTTTGCAGTAATTTTGTTTTAAACTCCCTCGCTGCCAGTTCCACTGCCTTGCCGGTGATCAGGGTTTGTCTTTCCCCTACGGCGCCGCCGTGAGGGATGGTCAGCGCGGTATCCCCGGTGATAATATCGAACAGTTGATCATCTAATCCTAACACCTCGGATGCCACCTGTACTAGGACAGTGCGGATACCCTGGCCCATGTCCACAGCCGATGCCCGCAACAGCACCCAGCCGTCTGCTTGCAGGCTGAAGATAGCCCCGGCGTCATCCACTTTCCCTTTGCCGGCGCCCACGTTTTTAAATCCGCTGGCCATGCCGACACCAATCCTCTTGCCGGGGACCTTTCGGGCCTGGATGGCCGGCAATTCCTTTGGCAATGCCTCCCGGACTGCCTGGATGGTAGCCTGTGTGGCCACGCTAACTTTCAGTATTTCTCCGGAGATGGTTCTGTCTCCAATCTTTAGGGCGTTGATCATCCTGATCTCAAACGGGTCGATGCAAAGCTTCCTGGCTGCCTCGTCCAGAAGGGATTCAATTGCTACGGCGGCCTGGTTGATGCCAAAGCCCCGGAAGGCGCTGCCATTGGCGTTGTTGGTATACATAGCCCAGCCTTCCACCCGCACGTTAGGCACCTCATAAGGGCCGCAGGCAAAGATACATGCCTGGTCGATGACCCGGGGGCTGAGAGCTGTGTAGGGTCCGGCATCAGAGAGGAGTTTGGCATCCACAGCCACTAAGTGTCCGGCGGAATCCAGGCCTACCCGGTAATCCATCCAGTAGGCGTGACGCTTGGTGCTCACCCTTATGGATTCCTCCCGGGTTAAAGTGATCTTTACCGGCCGTCGCAGATGGTAGGCCCCAATGGCCAGAAGAGCCTCCACGGTATTATCCAGCTTGCTGCCAAAAGCCCCGCCAAGGGGCGTGGCAATTACCCGGATCCGTTCTTCCGGCAGGCTTAACACCGCGGCCAGTTGTTTTCGGATTTCAAAGGGAAACTGAGTCGGGGCATAAATCGTAAGGATGCCGTTTTCATCCACAAGCCCGATACCTGCTTCAGGCTCCAGGTAGGCGTGTTCCACAAATGGAGTCTCGAAATGACCTTCCACCACCACTGCGGCCTGCCGGAAGCCGGCCTCGATGTTGCCCTCCTCGTGCAGTAAATGCTTACAGATGTTTCCTCCGGGGTGCAACGGAAGGGCTTCCGGTCTTAAGGCTTCCTGGGGTGAAAAAATTCCCGGGAGTTCCCGGTAATCAACTTTGATTTGCTTAACGGCCATTTCCGCAGCGGCCGGGGTTTCGGCGAAAACAACGGCAATGGCATCTCCCACAAAGCGCACCCGGTCCCGGCATAACACCGGTTGATCAGGATTTAACGATCCCATCCCGTTATGCCCCGGGACGTCATCCGCTGTTAAAATTGCCTGAATCCCAGGAGCTTTTTTGGCCAGGGAAGTATCCAGGGAAAGGATTTCGGCATGAGGATAGCGGCTCCAGAGAATTTTACCGTAGAGCAGGCCTTCCATATACATGTCGTCCGCAAAAGTGAGACACCCTCTAATTTTGGCTTTCCCGTCAAGGTCTGGCGCTGACCGGCCCAATCCCGTCTCTACGACCCGGCTGCGCATCTCCTCCGGGCGGCGGATCCAGCGGGCAGCCAGTTTGACCGCTTCGATGATCTTGATGTAACCGGTACAGCGACAGATGTTTTCCCTGAGGGCTTCGCGGATCTGCTCTTCTGTGGGGGAAGGAAGACGGTCCAGCAGGCCCTTGACGGAGATGATCATTCCAGGAGTGCAAAAACCGCACTGAACAGCCCCGGTGGCTAAAAAAGCGGCCTGGATGGGGTGCAATTCTTCCGGCTTGCTCAGCCCTTCGATAGTCTCCACTTTTTTTCCGGCCACCCGCTCCAATTTCAACAGGCAGGACTTGGTGGGAAGGCCGTTCAGCAGCACCATACAGGCTCCGCAGTGGTTGGCGCTGCAGCCGTTTTTTGTGCCGGTAAGCCGCCGCTCATCTCGCAGATACCGCAAAAGAGTCATCTGCGGATCAACCCTGGCTTCCACTTCTTCCCCGTTCAGGATAAATCGAACCACAGCGATTTTTTCCATATCGTAATGCTATAAGGATTAGTAATTAGGCGCTTGCTTTTCTCTTTTATGAAGTCTATAGGCTCTCCATTCCAGGAAGATGATGGGGATCCCTACACATAGACCTATCAAATCACTGGTCCAGCCGGGAACCAAAGAGCCCAGCCCTCCGAGGAGGAGCAAGCCCCTTTTTCCCCAGGACAATTCCCGGAATAAGAATCCCTCAATCCCTATGGCAATGAGACTGATCCCGATCAATGCGGTAATGACCGCATGGATAATTTCCAGAGGGTTTCCTTGAAGCAGCAGGGAAGGGTGGTAAGCGAACAGGAAAGGGACGATATAGGCGGCGATTCCCAATTTGATGGCTTGATAAGCGGTTTTCATCATATCTGCCCCGGCCAGGGAAGCGGCGGCATAGACGGCCAAGCAGATGGGCGGAGTAAGAAAAGACATGATCGCGAAATAGAAGACGAACATATGGGCATTTAACGGTTTCACCCCCAATTGCACAAGGGCCGGTGCGATCAGGATGACCATCAGGAGATAGGCGGCGGTGGCGGTCATGCCCATTCCGAGAATGATGGCCCCAATGGCCCCGAGAATAAGGAGGATGATGGCGCTTCCCCCGGCAAGGCTCACCAGGGTTTGGGAGAAGGCCAAACCTAAACCGGTAAGCACTAGAATGCCGATGATCACCCCGGCAGCCGCGCAGATGACCCCGATCTCCAGCATCCCCTCTCCGGTTTCCTTAAAGATGACTGTTACCTTTTTTAAGGAAAGCCGATTTTCTTTGAGGATAAAACCGACAAGAAATACTGTGGCTGTGGCGTATAATCCGGATTTGTCAGCATCCAGCATCAGGAAAAAGAGGGCGTAGATGAGAACCAGAAGCGGGACGGAAAAAAGCCACCCTCTTTTAAATACATCCCTCAGTCTGGGGAGGGTTTCGCAAGGGAGCCCTTTTAAGCCGTCCTTGGCCGCTCTCAAGTCCACCTGGATAATGAGAGCCATGTAATAAAGCAGCGCAGGAATAATGGCGGTGATGGCTACTTTGGAATAATGAATCCCCAGGAAGGTAGCCATCAAAAAGGCCGCGGCGCCCATAATGGGCGGCATGATTTGCCCTCCGCTGGAAGCAGTGGCTTCCACTGCTGCGGCGAAATAGGGGGGATAACCGGTCTTTTTCATCATGGGAATAGTCACCGAACCGGTCGTAACAACGTTGGCGACGGCGCTTCCGGACATCGTTCCGAAAAGGGAGCTGGCTAACACGGCTACTTTTGCCGGGCCGCCCCTAAAGCGGCCCATCAAGGCCATGGCCGAGTCGGTGAATACCTTACCCCCGCCTGTCTTAAAGAGGGCCTGTCCGAATAAAACGAAGGATAAGACAACGGTTGCGGCGATCTCAAGGGCAGTGCCCAGGATGCCCTGGGGGTCGAGGTATAAAAAGTTAGCCAGCCGGGACCAGGAGACCCCTTTGCCGTATAGCCCTCCGGGGAAGAGAAAAGAAAACAGGGCGTAAAAAATAAAAATAAAAACGATTATCAAAAAAGGCCAGCCTAAGAGCCGCCGGGATGCTTCCAAAATCAGGATTACGGCGATTGTGCCGAGAGCGACTCTGTGGGGGATCAGAAGTCCCAATTCGACAACAATCTCCCGATAAAACAGGGCGAGGTAGATGCCCACAATTAAACTTAGCCCGGAGAAGACTAAATCATACCCTGGCACAAGATTTTTCGGGGCCCCTTTTTTAAAGGGCACCAGGATGAAGACGAGGGCCAGGATCACCCCGAAAAAAATGGCCAGGTACTGTTGAATGTAAAAAGAGAGGCCAAGATGGAGGGGAAGATTTAAAATGGAGATTATCCCGATGATGGGAACTGAGGCAAGTAAAATATCCGTCCCCTGGCCCAGCATTCCCGCTGGTCTTCTAAATCTCGATTCTTCTTTGAGGTCGTCCATCTTTATCTTCTCTTCCATTCTTGATGGCCTCGTAAAAAGTCGTCGCTCCGGCCTGTCTGTGCCTGGCAGACAGGTGAAAACCGGAGTCCAGAGGTTTGATAACTCCTTGAAATAACTGGATTCCGGCTTTCGCCGGAATGACGGCAAAAGGAGCTTTCGGACTTTTTACGAGTTCATCATTCTTCAACCCAAAAAAAGCGCAAATTTATAAAAACCCTTGTAGCCGCAGGCTTTAGCCTGCGAAAGAACGAACCCAAAAGGTTTAAAAATATCTTCCACAAACGCGCAACCTAAAGGGTTGCGGCTACAATTCGCGCATTTTTTGGGTTCAAAAAGGCACATTCCAAACTGCCACCCTGTTCCGGTGAATCCGCTTATTTCTTTTTGGCCAGCAGCGCTTCCTGAAGTTTGGCCATCTCATCTGTCCACACGCCTTTCTCCTTGTAGAATTTGATGGCTCCCGGATGATACGGGACTAAAGCTTCCTTGGAAACGAAGCGCTCCGGCACCCAGTCTTTCAGAAGCACGTGAACGGGACCAAGTTCTTTATGATTTTCCCAGAGAGCCTTAACGATCAGGTAAGCAGCCTCATCCGGCAGATCCTGTCTGCCCACTAAATAGATGTCATAGCCCCACAGGAACATCTCTTTTTCGACTCCCGTTCGCCCTGGTCCGGGGGTGACTTTGAGCGGATAACCGGGGAATTTTTCTCTGGTCCTTTTAACGGCCTCCGCAGATGTATCGAAGGGTAGAATTCTGGCTCCCCTTTTGGCATGGAGTTCATCGATAACCGGCATGCCAATGGTAATAGTGGCTGAGGCGTCTGCCCGGCCTTCAATTACAGCCTTCACTCCTTCGGCCACCGAACTGACCGGAACGGGTTTGACTTCTGCCCAGCTGACTCCGCCATTGGCCACATAGGCCTCGGTCTGCAGTTGAAGCGAGGGCGTGGGAATGTTCCCGGCCACTCTCTTGCCTTTGAGATCCGAATACTTAGTAATACCCGAATCCGCGGCCACCACCAACCCTCCGGCGTAGGCTATGCCAACGGTCATGAGGCAAACCGGAAATCCCTTGCCTCTGGACAATTTCTCATAAACGGATTCCCCTAAATATCCTTTTTCGGAATCCCAGTTGTTAGCCACTCCCAGGTCAACCTCCTGGGTTAGGACCAATGGATACCAGGCCGCAGGACCGGCCATGGCCTTTACCGTTGCTTTCATAGGGGTGTATTTGCCTAATAGCGTGGCTGTGGCCGTCCCCATAATGTTGCCGAAGGAACCTACGGGATGGGTGCCGATGTTGAGAATGGGCGGAAGTTGCTGGGCCACGGATCCCGGAATGTTCCAGGTCATTACCAAGCCCAGGAGTAAAACGAAAGCGAAGCATTTCTTAATCATGATTTTCTCCTTTCTCCTATTAGCAGGGACAAATATTAAAAGGTTGTAACACTTTAGCTCTTTGAAAAAAGGTGTGTCACCAGGGCCAAGGGATTCCAGGGCCCGGAGGCCAGACCGGCCCGCTTGGAATCATAAGGCACGAAATAATTCGCTCTGCGCATAGCGCTAAGCGTTTTTAATGTTCAACCGATGCTTCCGGCGCGTTCCGGCCTGGCCCCCGGGCCTAAACAGAGGCTTTACCGCACCGGGGAAGAGCCCCTTGCCGCTGGCTTCACCCTCCTCCGTGTGTTTATTTTCTTCATTCCTATTTCCCCTTTGCACCACCTCCCTCTTTCCAAAAACTTTTCCAAAGCCATTTTGGTGGTTTAAGAGATGATGATCTCGTAAAAAGTCGGCAGAAGAGTCATTGCGAGCGAAAGCGAAGCAATCTCGTTTTTATAAGTCCTTGAAAATACGGGATTGCTTCATCGTCCCGCATTGGCGGAACTCCTCGCAATGACGAAAACGGGACTTTTTACGAGACCATCAAGAGATTATTGCAAAAAAATTCCGGCCATACCGGCTGCCTCGACTCTATTCTCTATCTCCTTTGGGTCGGTGGAATATAGGCCTTTTTGCTTCATGCGCTCGAAATAGACCGACCCGGAAAAAGTATATTTATACCCCAAACCTTCCTCATTTTCCATCTGAATCCGCACATGGCTTATGGCATCGCCAACAGATAGAGTGGTGGGAAGAATGAGCGGTTTTTCTTTTTTTATATACCGTACAGAATTGAATCCGGCGAGCGTTCCGGTGACGATGGCCTCGGTATGCCCCACCAGCAATCCAGCTTTTTCCCCGGCGCAGAAGAGGTTCTCCACTCCTTCCACCTTGAGCGCGTCATCCCTCTTAGCCATGCCCACGTAGCGGATAGAGTTGCCCAGGCCGCCGGCGTAAGGATCTTCATAACGGGCATTTTCAAAACCGGGGATTTTTCGTAAAGCCTCCAAGGGAAAGAAAGGGGTCATCAGCTTGGCATGGCCGGTATCGAGAAGAATGAGGTTGTCATGGAATTCCGGCAGGGCGTATTGCTGACAGGCTTTGATGGAGAGCTGCACTTCCGTCTGCAAAAAAGGAGGAAGGGGAATCACGACAACTCCTTTTTTACTCAGCAGGTCAACTATCTCCCGGGAAAGGGATTCCTTGAAGAGTTTACATGAGCCGCTCATGGCCCCAACCTGATCCCCCTTTCTTCCGGCCATCTCCTGAGCTCCGGCTTTAGCGGAAATGCTGACTCTTCCGCCGAAGGTGGGACAGCGGAGGATACACATGACGCAGCCGTTGCCGTATTTGCTGCACTGGCCCGGAGGGCCGGCAGTGCCGGTCGTGTCAATAAAGACATCTCCGGCAAAACGAACTTTTTCTTCTCCCCGTTTTCCCGAAACGGCTTGAATCCGGCCTTCTCTCATCTCCACCTCATCGATGCGGGTGGAAAGGTGAATTTGAACCCCTTTTTCCAGGAGAAACCTTTTTACCACTGGCTCCATGGTGGCGACGTTATACAGGGAGGAATGCGGATGGCCGGGGAATTCAATTCCGCGATGAAGGCAATTTTGATCGACAAGCTGAAATATTTCCCCGCCTCCCAGGGCGATCATCTCCTCGGCGGCGGTGAAACGGCCATTGTTGCGCATGATTCCCCCAACCAGGCCAGTTCCCAGCAACATGTCTGCCCGTTCCAGCAAAAGAACTTCAGCGCCTTGCTTTTTAGCAGAGAGAGAACCTGCACACCCAGCCCAGCCAGCTCCCACAACGACGACTTTCATAAAAATTCTCCCTTTTTCAAATGCGTAATGCCGAAAAAAAATTTACCTGCAATCCACCATCCGCAACAAACAAAACTTGAAAATTGCTTTCTCTTCAGGCTTTTTCTTTTTTCTCGGCCTTCTTCAGCCAGGAATAAACCGGGGGAAGTTCCGTTATCTCCGGCTCCGTGACCACATCCAGAAAAACAGGAGCCTGCATGGCAAAGGCTTGGTCTAAGGACTTCTCCAGTTCATCCGGGGTTTCGATATGAAAGGCCTTGAGCTTAAACCCCTGGGCAACCAGAGCCATATTTCCGGAAGTAAAGTCAACCGACTGGAACTTGCCCTGGCAATGCAAAGCTTGCAAGGCCTTGATCCAGCCGAAACATCCGTTATTGAAATGAATCAAAACAGCCGGAATATTCAAGCGGACCAGGGTTTCCAGCTCTCCGGCGGACATTCCCAGACTGCCATCTCCGAAAAGAGCAATGACCCGGGTTCCCGGGCGAGCATAAAAAGCGCCGACCGCAGCGGGAATGGCGTAACCCAATCCTCCAAAAGATCTGGGGATTAAAAACCGTGATCCCCCACCCTGTAACTTCAAAAAACGGGTGATATACGGTGTGGGGGTGCCAGCGTCGGCAATCACAATAGCCGGCGCGGGAAGCCGCTGGTTTAAAGCCTGGATGATCCGCTGGGGTTTGACAGGAACGGCATCGGAGCAAAGCGCCGCCTGAGAATCTTTCCAGAAAAGCGCTCGTATGCGATTGAGTTCATCCATCCAGGGAGATAGCTTGCGCGGCTTTCCTTCTTTTATTAATAAGTTTACAAGGTCTTTGAGGACGAGCTTAGCATCACCGGCTATGTCCAAGGTATTGGCGAAGTTATTGGACAACTGCAGAGGATCCAGGTCGATTTGAATTATTTTCCGCGTAGGCTGGTAGGAAGGCAGGGTCCAGCGGATAGTAGAGACAGAACCCCGTTTGCAGCCGATATATAAAAGCAGGTCGGCTTCTTCTACGGCCTGGTTGGCATAAGGGTGAAAGCCATTATCCCCCACCACTCCCAGGGCGAGGGGATGGTCATCCGGCATGATTCCCTGGCCGGAAATCGTGGTGACCACAGGAGCAGCCAGCCATTCCGCAAGGGCCATAATTTCCGGCCCGGCCTGGGAATGGTTGGCTCCGCCCCCGGCAATAATCACCGACCGGATGGCTTTTAAAAAATAGCTCACAGCCTCTTCAAGGACCTTCTGACTGCTGCGGGTGCGATAGGCGGGGTAGTCAACGCACTCTGTTTCAGCAAAGATCGTTTGCCTACCGGGTTGATATTCTCCGGTCATGATTTCTTGGGGAAAAGCCAGGTGCACAGCCCCTGGCCGGCCGGTCGTGGCCACCCTAAAAGCGCGCCGGATTGTCTCGGGAATTTTTTCCGTCTGTTTTAAAAAGCTGGACCATTTGGTGATCGGTTCAAAAAGCTTGTGGTGGTCGAGAGCCGTGATTGCCCCTCGCCCTTCGTCCGCAAGGGAAATGTCCGAGGTGAAAAGGATCACCGGGATGGACGAGGAATTAGCTTCAGCCAGGCCGGGTAAGGAATAAAGCGCGCCAGCCCCGCTGGGGCACTCACAGATTCCTGGTTTGTAAGCAATACGAGCGTAAGCATCGGCCATGAAGCCAGCGGAACGTTCATCACGAGCCATGACGTGCTGAATCTTCGGCGCCGCGTCATAAATGGCTTCATAAAGCGGCAGGCTTGTGTCTCCCGGGACTCCAAAGATTACTTCCACCTTGTACTCCAGAAGCATCTGCACTAAAACTTCCGCGCCCTTCATCTCTGACTCCTTTCCTGTTGAGCAATCCGGGTTTCATCCATGATTAGACCCAACAATTTGCCCCCCATAATTTTACCAGAGCATTCAAAGGTGGTTTTTGTAACTTTCCAAGATGGCGCCGGGTAGCCGGGCAGAGACGTTGACCGGCAACGTCAGAATCAATCCGGTTGATTGGCCGTAGTTTAGCAAATTCTTTATTCAATTGGAAGGGGCCTAAGGAAAAAATTGCAATTCAGACACTGTTAGGGTCTGAGGTTGCAGGGAGGCGGTTTGGAATCGGAGACTTCCTGGCCATGCCATGGATGGACATCAGTTACGACGTCAACAATGTGTTGAGGCGATGGGCCTTCTTTAAGAGGAACGGAGTTTTCTTAGCAAAAGCAGAAAGATCGGTAAGGGTAGCGGGCGACTGATTCTACCTCGCGGTGAAGAGGTGGTATCGTTGGCGCGTTAGTAAGCTGTTGAGGGTACTGGTTCTTCATCGGGCTCAGCGGGGCTTCAACCGAGCTTTCTATGCGTTCCTCCGATCCCGCACGCCTCTGCGGAGGTAAACTGGGGAGTCTGTGTCAATGTTTTACCCGCCATGATTCCTAGACCAGGGCCCTCTATCCCGGGCAAAAACACAAAATTTAAAGTGGGCCAGACGAGTAAGTCTTTTAATGGGTGCCACCGTTCACTTTTGAATAAATTGAATAATTCACAGTTATAGACGAAGCCCGGACGGGAGGGGGATGAAAGAAGGAGCGCCGGCGGGAACAAGATTGGACCATAGCCCGTGCTTTTCTTCCGCAAAGAAAAGGCGGGATCGAAGGAAGGCAGGGCATCAGCGGCGGGAGCCCCGCCCTTATCCATGAAAGAACCCGCCTTAGGCGGGGCCTTGTGCTCCCGAGAGATTCCCCCTCCCGTCCGGGCCGGGCCATGAACATCATTCTGAAGTCATGAACGAAAATGAAAAATGAAGGAGGGCCAGACGATTAAGTGTATTGACAAGGTCGAGATAATATCTTACTCTAAAGTAAGATTAGTTAAAATAGGTAAGATTGCAGCGGAGGCAAATATGCCCACTTCTACTTTAACCAGTAAAGGACAAATGGTCATTCCTAAAACCATACGGGATCGTTTGAAGCTGGGGCCCGGAGACCGGCTTGATTTTATCATCCAGGAAGATGGGGATGTATTAATACGACCGGTATCTGAAGATGTTCAAAGCTTAAAAGGTCTGTTGCATCGCCCTGGTCGGCCGGGCGTTTCGGTGGAAAAGATGAATCAGGTCATTCGCGAGCAGAGAAAAGGAAAATGATAAAAGGCCTGGATACAAATGTGCTGGTCCGTTATCTTACCCAGGATGATGAAAGGCAGGCCGAAGCAGCCGCCAAAGCCATCGAAGGGGCTGCTGCCAAAGGCGAAAAGATGCTTATTCAGCCAATCATTCTGTGCGAATTGGTGTGGGTCCTGGAAAGTGCGTATGACTTCCCCAAAACCGATCTACTGAGGGCGCTTGAGGGGGTTCTGCGGATTGCGCAGTTTGAGATCGCCGAAAAAGATACGGTCTGGCAGGCTCTATCCGACTATCGTCAGGGGAAAGGTGATTTTTCCGATTACTACCTGGGCCGGGCCAATGGAAAGGCCGGAGCAGCTATTACGCTCACGTTTGACAAAACCCTTAAAGGCATTCCTCGCTTCCAAATTCTTACTTCCTAATCTCATAGACGTGAAGTGCTTTTTTATCGTTTACTTTGTGCAAGAATTATTTAAGCCGAGTTGAAAGGATTTAATCCTTCAGACCCTTTTTCAGTTTTAGGGGAAAGAGAGAGAAAAGAAATACTCGTACAGATCATGTCCATGCTCAGGGACTCCAAGATCGATCCGGCCGTGGTCGCAACAATCGCCGGCAATACTCCCAGGACGATCTATTCCAATTACTCAAGCCAGGTTTCGATAGACGAGCAACACCGGGCAGAAAATGCCTTTGACCGGGTGAAAAGGCAAAGGTAACACTTTAGCTCTTTGAAAAGAGGTGGGGCGTAGGGGCCGAGGGAATCCATGGCCCGGGGGCCTGGTCGGCCCGCTTGGAATCACGAGGCGCTGATTTCTTCCCGGGAGGGGCGGGGAAAACGCCTCCCGCCTCCTCCAGCGGAAACGCGCGGGATTCCTCGTGGCCAAGCGGAAACCCAGCCGATGCTTCCGGCGCGTTCCGCCCAGACCCCCGGCCCTCAACAAAGGCGGTCAAACCATTTTTTCAAACCGCTAAACTGATACAAGGAAAGAAGAAAAGGGAATCAAGCGCGAACCCATTCAATTTCAACGAGGCGCTCTATTCTTTTAAATTCCGGGTCCCCTGTCATGATCGTTGCCTCTTCGCGGCGGGCGGTGGCCACGGCAAAGCAATCGGCAAAGGAAAGGGAGTACTCGGCTTTTATCCGGGCGGCGTCGATTACTTGCTGAAAATCATTCGTAACGGCAATAATGGGCAGCCCGGGCAGTACGTTTTCCAGGAAATAATCCGCTTTTTCTCTCCCCCTTTTGCGGAAAAGGATGTAGTAGGATTCGCCGATATTAATTTCATTCATCACAAGAAAAATGCCAGATTTCTG
This sequence comes from Deltaproteobacteria bacterium, assembly GCA_016875165.1. Taxonomy (GTDB): domain Bacteria; phylum Desulfobacterota; class SM23-61; order SM23-61; family SM23-61; genus JAHJQK01. The sequence goes on along the minus strand of VGSF01000026.1, from coordinate 22,720 downwards.
TGCTTTGGCCAGCACACTTTTAATGATTTCAAAGCCGTTTTCTTGGTTCAGATAAGCTAGAAGAGCAAAGCTATCCAGCAGTCTTTTTCGATTCACGTTCCCGATCCTTTCTCCGTTCTTCTAATAAAGCCTTGGTAAGCGATGGCCCATCTTTAAAGATTCCGCAAAATTGTTCTACCGGGTCATCCGGTAGAGGGGTGATGCGGATATGGTCGGCTTCGGTTTTCACCAACAGCTTTTTCCCGGGAACAATCTGCAATTTTTTCCGGACTTCCCTCGGGATGACGATTTGTCCACGATTTGATGTTGTTACGATATGCATATGAGCCTCTTGATTTGTGCAGTTAACAGTTAATAATGATGATAAATTAGTAAAAAGTCGAAAATCCATATAATTCGTCATTCCGGCCCCGATTTTCATCGGGGCCGGAATGACGGAAAAAAGCATTTCCAGACTTTTTACGAATCCAGCAACATTGCCAGCCATTATTTAATTTATCATACAAAAATATTTTTATCATACAATTAATTTATTGTCAACAGAAATAGACAGCCGCTTCCTTCGCGCCTTTTGAATTAGCGGGGGGCCGAGTTCATTGGGCCGTACCCTTTGAGCACCGGGGACATCCATGCTTATGGCAGGCGGAACAAAAGGGCTTTCCGCATTGGGAACATTTCTTGAAGCAAGCGGAGCAGATGATATGCAATTTATCATCGCAGATAGAATACCCGCCCCGAGGATAGAAACAGGATTCACAGGGTAGGGGGTCCCATTTTCTGAGCAGGGGATTATACGTCAGGGGGAACGGTCTGGAAGAAAGGCGCCTTTTGATCTCGATCCAAAAAACAGGGGATTGGGTTTCCACGACGATGAAGGCCACCAGCTCGATGCGGATATTCAAAGCGTATTTGGAGATCAGATCCTGAATCTTCCATCGCTTTTCGGTTTCAATGGCGTTTACTTTCTCCCGCTGCTTTTCGACGGATTGCTCGCCGGATAGAGCTTTCTTTTCCATGGCCTTTTGGGTCTCGATTTTAATGGTCTCATAATACTCAAACACCCTTTTGATGTCGCGGTTAAGTCTCTTATTCAGGCTTTGCCCAAAAGGGCCAAGTTCTTCCACAACGGCGAGGGCAGCGGCCGAGCGGGCTGCCTGAAACACTTTGGTTATTTCCGGGTTTGGTTTTTTATCCGGATCTGCTTCTTGAAGCGCTCCCATGATCTCCGTGAGGCGCTCACCCGCGGCGGAGGTCGAAAGGTTCAGCTCATTGACCAGCAGGGACATCAGCCCCTCCCTTTTTTCATCGGAGAGGGCGGTATATTTGAAAAACCCCAGAAGATAACGGATGGCCCGGCTCTCAGTCTGTTTAAGGCGGAAGGTGGCGTTGGCCAGAACAATCTTTTCTTCAACCGAGCCGGACATCTTGGCCATATTCAGGGCCGGAGAAGGATAAAGCGCCATAGCCAACTGGTTTTTTTCAGGGAAGAGACGGGCAATCGCTCGGAAAAGGTCGGAGTCATAAGCAGCGCTGATAGCCTCGCCGGGGGCGGGTTGATAAGCGAAACTCATCTTGCCGTGCTCCGGAATGCCGAGCATTTCGGAGAGGACCGGAGGCGCCAGGAACTCAAGACAGTCATCCGGCGTTTTTTCCAGGACGGCGCCCTGGAGAGTCAATATGTCGGACAAAACTTCAGGCAAGGGCCTGCTTGGTAACATCTTATCCTCTAAATTTCATAGTCTTCGCCAAAAATATCCTCATCAAAAGCCTTGGCCTGCACATAGGCTTTTTTCGCTTTGAGGAGTTCGTCCCCGAATCTGGCAAAACCTGCGGCCAAATCCCGCTCGTTTTGACTGCGGAGCCAGATTTCCAGGATGATGTTCTCAAAATCTTCTTCGGTTTCCAGGTGCCCCAGGATGGGCTCAATTTCGCCGATGACCATCTCGAACATATTGATCTTATGATCCAGGATGTCCATCATATGATCCTCGATGGTTTCCTTCAGGGAAAGATTGAAGATGAAAACATCCCGGGTCTGTCCGATGCGGTGCAGCCGCCCGATTCTCTGCTCGATGCGCATCGGGTTCCAGGGAAGGTCAAAATTGACCATGGTGTTGCAGAACTGCAGATTTCTTCCTTCGCCGCCCGATTCCGTAGAAATCAGGACGGGCGCTTCATTCCTGAAATTCTCAATGGCCGCATTCTTTTCCCAGTTGGACAAAGTTCCTTTGAAGGTCGCGAAGGAAATCCCGTTTCGCCGCAGCAGATCCGTCAGGTAATCAACACTTTTAATGAACTGGGTGAAGATAACGACCTTTTCGGAAACATTCCTGCGCAAAATGTCCAGCAGCGCTTTCCCCTTGGAGCTATCTTCCAGAGCGCCAATCCTGTCCATAATCTCCTGCTGGTAACGATTGGGGGGCAGACGAGCAAGGGTTCCCCTCAGGGCAGCGGGACTGCTGCCCGCCTCCCGCAGCAGCAGAGTGACCGTCTGCCGGTTCAGGCCATTTCCGCGGAGATAATCATTCAGCCCCTGGTAGATTTTCCGTTCGACCTCGGTGGGTTCAATCCGCAGGGTCGTGGCATATCTTCTGGGAAGCTTCAGATCAATAGCGCTCCTGGTATTGCGGATCATCACCTCGCGCAGAAGCTCCCTCAGTTTATCCTTATTGGCCGGGGTGCGGAGATTCCCCCTGGCCAGATATTCCTGGCGAAAGAGCTTTTCCGTCTTGAACTGCCCCGGTTTCAAAAGAGTGATCAGGTTGAAAAGTTCAATCAGATTATTCTGCAAAGGTGTGGCTGAAAGCAGGAGGATGTACCTTTTCTGAAATTGGTTGACCAGCTTCCAGGCCAGAGTTGACCTGTTCCTTAAATGGTGGGCCTCATCGACGACCAGAAGATCAAAAAACTCCCGGGTTACCAGGGGCATATTCCTTTTGCTCTTGGCGGTATGGAGGGAAGCGATAATATATCGCCCCTTCCAGAATCGTTCGGGATCTTCCATCGCTTCCGGGTCATCGGTGGTGGCAAATTCAAGGCCGAATTTAACCTGCATCTCCTCCTGCCACTGGGAAACCAGCGCCGGAGGGGTAAGGATCAGGATATTTCTGGCCATTCCCCTGAGCAGGTATTCCTTGATGACCATCCCCGCTTCAATGGTCTTGCCCAGGCCCACCTCATCACACAAAAGCACCCGCCCCCGAAAATACTTCAGGACTTTCTTCACGGTCTCGATCTGATACCAGAACTTCTCCACCCCGCGGATGGAATTTAAACAAAGCAGCTCATCAAAACCGCCCTGGATGGTTAGATGGGTGTATTCCATCCGAAGTTTAATCTCTTTCAGCGAAGAGAGGTTAGCCGGCAGATTTATAAGAGAGGTCGCCGGGTCGGGAGGGGCGATGGTCAAGGGGACATTGAAGGCGGGAATCAGGGATGATTCTCTTTCCCTGCCTGGTGTCGTTCCTTCCTGTTTTATTTGGGCGGAAGGCGTTTGGGAAACAGGTTTGGTAACAGCCGGCTCCTGGATGTCGGCCTTCCTTGAAGCGCGAGCCTGCTGAGAAGCAGGCGGTTGTTCTCTTCCGGTCGCAGGGCCCCCCGTTTCCTTTTTTTTCGTGGTCTTTATAGAATCGTTATACTCGAGCCGGCTTTCGATATAGGCAAAGGTTTCCCTCGCTTTTCTTTTGTCCTCGGCGGAGGGCTGTTTGGGCAGGAGTTCCTTCGCCTGCTCCAAGTATTTCCTGGCCTGGCGGTTGTTTCCAAGGTCTGCCTCTCCGCGGCTGAGCAGGGCATAGTCCGCCCAAAAGGAGCGGATCTTGGTCAGAGTGATCAGCCACGGCCTGGCCATCTCATACTTACCCCATTCAAAGAGTGAGAAGTTCACAATTTCTGTGATCAATTGGACATCTCTGGGGAACTGAGAGAGCAGGCTCTCCAGGCAATGATAAGCTTTCTTAAAATTACCTTTCTCGGCAAAGCGTTGATAAGCCTGATAAGTATCTTCATGTGTTCGGAATAGCATTTTTCGGTCAACTTTGTTTCGCTAAAAAATTCCTTCAGCTGCAGGAATCCATTTGGGGGACGATACTGAAATTCATAGCGCAAAATTCGCTAAAATACAACCTCCTTTTCTGGTACCGTATTCTAAAGTGATGCAGACATGGCCTCGGGATTTTTTGACTCTTAGTTAAAGAACGGATAGAATGAAAACGTGAAATTCATTGCCGACCGCACACTGGGAAAATTGGTTAGGAAGCTCCGAATGCTGGGGTTGGATGCGGTGTATTGGAGCGGAGGAAATCTTGAGGGAGCGGTCAAAGCGGCCTTAGCCGAAGGCAGGGTGCTGCTGACCCGCAGCCGGAAAATTCAGGAAAAGGGCGGCGGTCTTCAATTTTTGTTGATTGAATCCAATGACCCCCGGGAACAAGTCAAGGAAACGCTCTCCAGGCTCAGCTTAAAGCCGGAGGCCAATAAATTTTTTTCCCGCTGCCTGATGTGCAACCAGGGCCTTCAGGCCATTCCCAAGGAAGAAGCGGAGGGCAAAGTGCCGGATTTCATTTATCGGGCTTATGATTCCTTCCATCTCTGCCCGAAGTGTCGGCGGACGTACTGGCCTGGGACCCATTTGCAAAAAATGAAAAGAGAAATGGAAGGAATGATAAGCAAAGATTGATGATCTCGTAAAAAGTCGCGAAAGGGTCATTGCGAGCGCCAGCGAAGCAATCTCGTTTTTATAAATGCCCGAAAATACAAGATTGCTTCGTCGTCCCGCAAATGCGGAACTCCTCGCAATGACAAGAACATTACTTTTTACGAATTCATCAAGATTGACAGGTGGTGATGAAACGGGTAATTATATAAAAACGTATCAATTTGATGATCTCGTAAAAAGTCGTCACTCCGGTGGAAACCGGATTCCAGGAAATTTATAACTAATTGAAAGGACTGGATTCCGGCTGGAGTTTATCCCGATGAAAATCGGGGCCGGAATGACAGAAAAACGTCTTTTCAGACTTTTTACGAATCCATCAATTTAGCTGTTTGAAGAATAGTAGAAAATAAGACCCAAATGAGCTTGTCATTCCGCGTAAGCAGTCCCGCCTTTTTTGGGATGGAATCCCGCGTGCGCGGGAATGACCAGAACAAGGTGCTTTCAAACATCTAAACTCTTACGAAGGTGTAAATCCAAAGAAAGGGGGACGATCTATGGCTCTCTGGGATATGATCAAAAAAGGAGCGGAGGAAGGCCTGGAAGCGTTGAAGGAAGGCGTAGCAGTTTTTATGGCCGAGGCCGGGAAGCAGAGCAAAATCCTGAAGAAAAAAGTGGAGCTTTCATCGGTTCAGAGTAACGTGCGCAAGACTTTTATTCGCCTGGGAAGCTTAGTATACGACATGCACAGCCGGGGCGAGATAGAGGTCTTCAGCCACGACGATATCAGAAGCCTAATCGATCAAGTGGACAGTTATAAAGTTAGAGTGCGGGAAATCGAATTAGAAATCGAAGCCATTAAAAAAGAGGCCAGAACCAAAGATCGCAAGGAAAATTCCGGCAAGGAATTACCACCTATCAAGCCGGGGAATTGATGGATGTCCCCTCTTTGGGTGGAGACTGTGTCGCAATCTTAGGAATCGCCCGCACCAGGCGTGAGGGCATTCTCTCGGAATCATAAGGCAGATATTCCTCCATAGATCGCGGCGGGCTAACAACTAAAAAATTTGGCAATCCTTCGAATCCGCCATCCTTCTGCGGAAGAACACTTAATACCTTTTAGAACTTCTTATCCCGCCGATGCTTCCTCCTTCATGCCCTCCCGCCTGGGTTGTGACACAGTCTCCCAGGGGAGAAGGAATTGTCTGGGGGGCGCAATCAGAAGGGTCTCCCTGAATTTTTTCCAGGGCATGTTTTAGGACAGGGAAGATTACGGTCAGGTTTTCGCGCACAGCTTGAGGGCTCCCCGGAAGATTGATGATCAAAGTCCGGCAGCGAACGCCCGATAATGCCCTTGAGAGCATAGCCAGGGGTGTGATCTTCATCCCTTCAGCCCGCATGGCTTCGGCGATTCCGGGGATTTCTTTATGCAGGACTTTTCGGGTAGCTTCCGGAGTTAGATCACGGGGGCTTAAGCCGGTTCCTCCGGTGGTGAGAAGCAAGTCCACTTTTTTCCGTTCAACATAATCGACCAGTTTCTGAATGATTATATCTTCCTCGTCAGGAATGACTTCGCAGGCCTCGATGCGGGCCGGGAGTTCGGAGATAATCCGGCGGATTTCCGGGCCGCTCAAATCTTCCCGCTCCCCGCGGGAGCCTTTATCGCTGATGGTCAGAATCCCCACCGAGAACATGGATCTCATCTCCCACTTTGATTTGGCCGCCTTCCAGAACTCTGGCAAAAATTCCTTCCTTGGGCATCACACAATCGCCGGCCTGGTAGTAAATGGCGCAGCGGGTGTGGCAAACTTTGCCGATCTGGCTTACCTCCAAAAGGGAACTCGCCCCGATTCTAAATTTCGTGCCCACAGGAAGTTTTAGTAAGTCTAAACCCTGGGTGGTGATATTTTCGGCGAAATCTCCCGGCCCCACTTTCAAACCCAAACGTACCATTTTCTCGATTGATTCCATGGCCAGGAGACTGACCTGGCGGTGCCATTGCCCGGCGTGGGCATCATCCTTAAGTCCCAACCCGTAAAGGAGGCAGGATTCTCCTACGTTGGTTTTCCTGGTTCCTTTCTCCGGACTGGTATTGACCGCTATGACTTCCCCCTGGCGGTTCATGTTATTTGTCTTTGCCTTCCCGTTTGAGTAATACCCGTTTGGCGGACCGGGATATAACAGAGGAAATGTTTTTACTCCTGGATAAATCCTTAAGATCTTTATCATGGAGATAATCTAAAAATTTGATGGCGATAGGAAGGGGAGTTTTGGGATTATTAACCAGGGCCAGTTTGATCAAATAATTTTTCGACCACCTTTTATTCTTGCCGATGTAGGCGAAGACATCTTCGGGCAGATTTCTCTGCTGGGCATAGTTCAAAACATCATTCTCTGTAAGTTTGGGACTGCGCAGGACAGCCAGGGGAATAATTTTATTCCGGTCAATGATGAGAATATTCCGCGCCCCCCGGTTTCCCAGCATGGCCAGGCGGATTTTTTCCGGGACACTCATCTTGATAATTTTTTGGTAAAGATTCTGGCGTTGCTCATCGGTCAGATTTTCCTGGAGGTCGTAAATCAAATCCGGGGAAAACTGGGCCGCATCTTCTTCCTTAACGACTATCTGATCCAGGAGGGTTTCATCCTCAGACGGAAGAGATGGATATTCGTCTTTATTGTCTAAAATGGACTCTGCCGCTGTCATGGGAGCATCGGATAAGCAAGTCTTTGGCAAAGGAGCGACAATAGTTTATGACTCCTTCTGCTCGGCTTTGGTCGCAGCCACAATTTTTTCAGTCAGATGGGAAGGCACTTCCTCGTAGTGGGACAACTCCATGGAGAAAGACCCGCGACCGCTGGTCATGGAAGTAAGGTCAGGGGCGTACTTCAAAACTTCGGACAGGGGAACCTGAACCTTGATGAGCTGCCCTTTGGACCGGGGTTCCACCGCCAGAACGCGGCCCCTCCGGCTGTTAAGGTCGCCGATGACATCGCCCATGTACTCATCAGGAACAACTACTTCCATGTTCATGATGGGTTCCAGGAGCACGGGATTTGTTTCCATAACCCCCTTCTTAAAGGCCATCAGGGCAGCGATCTTGAAGGCGATTTCAGAAGAGTCCACCTCGTGAGATTTTCCGTCGTAGAATTTCACTTTGACATCCACCACCGGGTAGCCGGCCAGGACTCCGGCTTGCATAGCTTCGGCCACCCCTTTCTCCACGGCCGGGACAAAATTGCGGGGCACGTTCATGCCCACAAGGGCATTCTGGAATTCAAATCCCGTGCTCCGGGGCAGGGGAGAAAGCTCGAAATGGACTTCGGCAAATTGCCCCCGGCCTCCGCTCTGTTTTTTGTGCCGGTAGATAATTCCGGTCCTGGTGGTTTTGATCGTTTCTTTGTAAGGAATCTTGGGGGTCTTCAGGTTTACGTCCACTCCGAATTTGCGCTTTAATTTATCTACAGTGACTTCCACGTGGACTTGTCCCATGCCGAAGAGGATAAGTTCTTTAGTCTGTTCATCCCGCTGGAGTTTGATCGTGGGATCTTCTTCGCTCAAGCGGGCCAGAGAGGAAGTGATTTTTTCTTCATCGCCCTTGGCTCTGGGCTCGACGGCGAAGGATACGGGCGGAATCGGTAGAGATATGCCCTGATAGAGAATAGGTTTCTTTTCTTCGCAGAGTGTATCCCAGGTCGTTGTTTCGCGTAATTTGGAAACGGCGGCGATGTCCCCGGGGCCCACGGATTCCATGGGCGTTTGATTTTTCCCTTCCAGTTGGAGAATATGGCCGAACCGTTCTTTGGCCCCTTTGTTGGCGTTGTAAAGAGTGGAATCAGGCTGGAGTGTACCCGACCATACCCGGAAAATGGTCAATTTGCCGGCGTATGGGTCGGCCACGGTTTTGAAAACGAAGGCGGAAAAAGGTTCTTCTTCCAAAGGCTTCCGGCTTTCTTCGGCTTTGGTCGCCGGGTGGATCCCCTTGATTGGTCCGCGATCGATGGGAGAAGGCAGGCATTGGATTATGGCGTCAAGCAGGGGTTGAACTCCCATGTTCTTCAAGCCGGAACCGCAAAGGATGGGGAAGATGGTTTTATTGAGAACCCCTTTCCTCAGCCCCTGGGATAACTCGTCCGGGGAGAGTTCCTGGCCGTCGAGATATTTTTCCAGCAGGGCGTCATCCGATTCGGCAATGATTTCAATGAGCTTTTCCCTGGCGATCTTCAAGTCTTCCTTGAGGGCGGGAGGAATTTCCCCTCCTTTGATTTTTCCGCTATAGTTGGGTTCGAAGTAGATGGCTTTCATGGTCAAAAGATCCGCCACGCCGGCAAGTGCATCTTCGGAACCGATGGGCAGGTTCAGGGGTATAGCCTTTGGGGTGAGGACCTTCTGAATATCTTCCAGGGACTGGGAGAAATTGGCGCGTTCCCGGTCCATCTTGGATATAAAGAATAAGCGGGGAAGCCCTGATTGAGAAGCGTACTCCCAAACCTTTTCGGTCTGTACCTCCACCCCCGAGACTGCATCCACCACAATCACGGCTCCATCGACGGCCTGAAGGCTGTTTTTGGTATCGATGATGAAATTGGCGTCCCCTGGGGTGTCGACAATATTAATTTTATGTTTATTCCAGTCCAGGTGGTTAAAAGAAGAGCTAATGCTCAAGTTGCGCTTAATCTCCTCGGGTTCAAAGTCCATGATGGAGCTGCCATCGTCAACCCGCCCCATACGGGCTGTGGCTCCGCCGTTAAAAAGCATAGCCTCAACCAGGGTGGTCTTCCCGGCTTTTCCGTGGGCGATGATGGCGACGTTGCGCAAGCGGTTGGTTTCGTATTTCTTCATACCCTCTCCTTATTTTTATTGAATCTCCAAAATAATTTATATTATGATAAAAAGTCAAGTTAAAACAAGCAAGACAAAATTTGGGGGAAACATGGGAAGCGGATTTATTCCGCGTCTCCTTTATTGATGATCTCGTAAAAAGTCGCGAAAGGGTCATTGCGAGCGAAAGCGAAGCAATCTCGTTTTTATAAGTGCCCGAAAAGACAAGAGTGCTTCGTCGTCCCGCCAATGCGGAACTCCTCGCAATGACAGGAATAGGACTTTTTGTCCCATTTTCGTCATTCCGGCGGAAGCCGGAATCCAGTTATTTCAAGCAGTTCTGGACTCCTGCTTTCGCAGGAGTGACGGCTTTTCCGACTTTTTACGAGATCATCATCCTTATTAAGTTGATATATTTCTTGGATGCGTTATTATAACTTTTTTAAGGGTTTAGGCATTTTTAGGAATGAAGAAGCTGATCGAGAAGTTTTTGGAACATCTGCGAGTCGAAAGAAATATGTCGGCTAATACCCTCAGGGGCTATGCCGCTGACCTTGCGCAGTTCAGGAAATTTTTGTTATCGGGTGAGGGGCTTTATACCGACGAAAAAATTGGGGACGTGGCGGTAGAGAAGATCGACCATCTGGCCATTCGGGCCTACCTCAGCCATCTTTACCGGGATTTAAAAAAATCATCCCTGGCCCGAAAATTGGCCGCTCAAAGAAGTTTTTTTAAGTATTTAGCCGGAGAGGGAATACTGTCCCGGAGCCCGGCGGAAATCGTGTTCACCCCGAAGCAAGATAGGCCCTTGCCCACCTTTCTGCCGGTTGATGAGGTTTTTTCCCTGCTGGCAACCCCCGACAAATCCACGACCTGGGGCGCAAGGGATCTGGCCTTTTTGGAGGTTCTGTACTCCTGCGGCATACGGGTCAGTGAACTCGTCGGCCTGAGCGACGGGGATGCCGACTTTCCCCTGGGCATATTGAAGGTATACGGCAAAGGGCGGAAGGAGAGAATTGTCCCCATTGGAGAAAAGGCCCTGAAGGCCCTTGGCGAATACTTGCCGCTAAGGGACCAGGTACTGGCCAGGCGGGGTCTTATGAAACCGGGAGCTCCTCTTTTTATCAATACCCGCGGGGGGCGACTCACCGTAAGGAGCGTGGCCCGCATCCTGCACAAACATATCCTGAGGTGCGGGTTATTAAGAAAGGTCAGCCCTCATGCCCTGCGTCATTCTTTCGCCACTCACCTTCTGGATGCAGGGGCGGATCTAAGGGCCATCCAGGAGATGTTAGGGCATGTGAGCCTGTCCACAACTCAACGGTACACCCATGTCAGCGTGGATAAGTTGATGGAAGTATACGACCGCGCCCATCCGCGGGCGAAGTAATAATTTTTATTCACCGCAGAGCACGCAGAGAGCGCAGAGAAAAATAAAATATTTTGTATTTTTAATTTGTATCGTCTCAGCGTCCTCTGCGTTCTCTGGGGTGAAAAATATAAAAGGAAATCAGGCGATGACCGGAAAAATGGGTGGTGGCCAAGAAAAGATAATCGGGACGACAATCATCGTTGTCCGGCATAAAGGGAAAGTGGCCATGGCCGGGGATGGCCAGGTGACCCTGGGAAACACGGTGATGAAACACGGCGCCAAAAAAGTCCGCAGGCTCCATAAAGACCAGGTCATTGCCGGTTTCGCCGGGGCCACGGCCGATGCTTTCACCCTCTTTGAAAGGTTCGAAACAAAATTGGAGCAATACCGGGGAAACCTGTCGCGGGCGGCTGTTGAGCTGGCCAAAGATTGGAGGACCGACCGCATGCTCCGCCGGTTGGAAGCGCTGTTGATCATCGCCGACCGGGGATTAACGCTGGTTCTTTCAGGAACGGGAGACATTATCGAGCCGGATGATGGAGTGGCCGCCATCGGCAGCGGGGGCCCTTTTGCCCTGGCCGCGGCCAGGGCCCTCATCAAATATTCTGACCTGGAAGCCAAGGAGATCGTCCTGGAGGCCATGCGCATTGCCTCGGGCATCTGCATTTTCACCAACGATCAATTGGTGGTGGAAGAATTGGGGGCAGACCCCCCAATTCTAAAACCTGAAAACAAGGAGAAGCATGAGCAGTGAAATAACGGAAGGGAACGAGCTAAAACCTCTGACTCCCCGCGAAATCGTCGGGCAGTTAGACAAGTATGTTATCGGCCAGCATAACGCCAAAAGGGCCGTGGCCATTGCTTTACGGAACCGCTGGCGCCGCCAGCGGGTTGACGAGGATTTGAGGGATGAGATTGCCCCGAAAAACATCATCATGATCGGCCCTACGGGGGTGGGCAAGACCGAGATTGCCCGCCGCCTCTCCAAGCTGGCTCAGTCCCCTTTCTTAAAGATTGAAGCCTCCAAGTTCACCGAAGTGGGCTATGTGGGAAGAGATGTGGAATCCATGGTCCGCGACCTGACCGAGCTGGCGGTGAATATGGTGCGCTCAGAGGAGACGGAGAAAATCCAGGCTAAAGCCCGGGAGATTGCCGAGGAGCGCATGCTGGACCTTTTGCTGCCGCCGGCCAGGAAAGAAACAGCCGAAGAGGGCAAAAGGGAGGAAATTTCGGGTAAAACCGAATCCAACGATCTGATGGAGAGAATCCAGAATCACCGCCGGGAATCTTCCCCCACCAGGGAAAAACTCAGGCAGATGCTTCGTTCCGGGAAGCTCGACGAACGGATCATAGAACTGGAGCTGACTCAAAGGAACCTGCCGATCGTGGAGATATTTTCCAGCGCCGGCATGGAGGAGATGGACATTAACCTGAAGGAGATGTTCAGCAGTCTTCTCCCCAAGAAATCCAAGCGAAGAAGGGTAAAAGTCCCCGAGGGGTTGGACCTTCTTACCGAAGAGGAATCCCAGAAGTTGATCGACATGGACAAAGTGACCGGCTTGGCCATTCAGCGGGTGGAACAGGGGGGAATTATCTTCCTGGACGAAATCGACAAGATTGCCGGGCGGGAAACCACTCACGGACCGGACGTTTCCCGGGAAGGCGTACAGCGGGACCTTCTGCCTATCGTAGAAGGGACGACTGTGACCACTCGCTATGGAATGGTGAAAACCGATCATGTTCTTTTCATCGCCGCCGGGGCTTTCCATGTATCCAAACCCTCGGACCTGATCCCGGAGCTGCAGGGCCGTTTTCCCATCCGGGTGGAGCTGGAATCATTAAGCCGGGAGGATTTCATCCGCATTCTCACCGAGCCCAAGAACGCCCTGATTACACAGTACATGGCCTTATTGGCCACCGAATCCATCAACCTGACTTTCACGGAAGAGGCCATTGCTGAAATCGCCGAAATCGCCACTTTAGTGAACCAGCGCACGGAGAATATCGGGGCTCGCCGCTTGCACACCATCATGGAAAGACTTCTGGACGAAATCTCTTTCGACGCCCCCGACCGCAGCGAAAAAAATGCGCGGATCGATGGAAAATACGTTCAGGATAAGTTAAGCGAGATTATCAAAGATGAAGACTTGAGCCGGTATATTCTGTAAGAACGGTTTTAAATTAAAATTAGCCACAGAGGTCACAGAGATCACAGAGTTTTAAACCCATGCTTAAGAAAAAGTAAAGAATATGTCAAACGTCCAAAGTGATCCAGCTTAAGGCTACACCAAAGTTGAAAAAAGTAATTTCCTATACAATCAAGTTAATTGCTCCCCTTACCTTCTCTTTACGAACGGGAAGGGGGGAGGTGGGGGAGAAGAGAAATCGGGGAAGAGAAGATGCAGAATTTAATCGACAAAGCCGACGTTCTCCTGGAGGCGTTGCCTTACATTCAAAGATTCTTTAACAAAACCATCGTCATCAAGTATGGGGGGCACGCCATGGATGATGACGAGTTAAAGGTGAGCTTTGTCCGGGATGTCATTTTGATGCGCTACATCGGCCTAAGCCCGGTCATTGTGCACGGGGGCGGGCCGCAGATAGACGGCATGCTGGAAAAGATCGGTAAAAAATCAAAGTTCATTGAGGGGATGAGAGTTACGGACGCAGAGACCATGGACATCGTGGAAATGGTCCTGGTGGGCAAGATCAACAAAGAAATCGTCTCCCTGATCAACCTGCACGGGGGCCATGCGGTGGGCCTGTCGGGCATGGATGGAAACCTCATCCGGGCCAGGAAGCTCTGGATTCCCCGGCAAAGAAAGGATGCCCAGGAAAAGGAGCTTTTGGACATCGGGCTGGTCGGAGAAGTTGAGGCGATCAACCCGGAACTTATCGAGAACATCAAGAACAACAAATGGATTCCGGTGGTTGCTCCGGTGGGCATTGGGCCGGCAGGAGAGAGGTATAACATAAACGCTGACCTGGTGGCCGGGAAAGTCGCCTCAACTCTAAAAGCGGAAAAATTCATTCTGCTCACGGATATAGAAGGGGTTCTCGATGGAGAGAAAAAACTGATCTCCACAATGAATGTGGATATGGCCGGGCGTTATCTGCGGGAAGGAGTTGTCAGCGGGGGAATGATTCCCAAGGTGAACTGTTGTTTGCAGGCCTTGCGGGAAGGGGTGAAGAAGACGCACATCATCGATGGGCGGGTGAAACATGCCATCCTGCTGGAGATCTTCACGGACGAGGGGATCGGAACGCAAATTTACTAAAAACCGTAAAGCGTTAGGCGTAAGGCGTTAGGGGAATAAAAACGCGTCCGGCAATTATACAGTTAACGGCAAAACGGTAGTTCTCCTGCACAAATTAACGCTCTTGCGCTCTCGCGACTCGCGGTTTTTTTAGAGGAAGGAAAGAAAGAAAAATGACCAACGAAGAATTGATTAAAATTTCTCAGGAAGTGCTCTTCCAGAATTATGGGCGGCTCCCGGTTGTACTGGTTAAAGGGGAAGGGTGCCGGGTTTGGGATGTAGAGGGAAAAGAATATCTTGATTTCGTGGCCGGGATTGGAGTATGCAACCTCGGCCATTGTCACCCTAAGGTAGTACAGGCCATCCGCGAACAGGCTGGAAAGCTGCTGCATGTCTCCAATATTTATCATATCGAGCCGCAGGTTCAACTAGCCCAGCTCCTGGTTCAGCATTCCTTCGCCGACCGGGTTTTCTTCTGTAACAGCGGGACGGAAGCCAATGAAGCCGCCATCAAACTTGCTCGAAAATACAGTCAGGACCATTTTGGACCGGGACGATACGAAATAATTTCCCTGCTGAAGTCCTTCCATGGCCGGACTCTGGGCGCGCTGGCAGCCACCGGCCAGGAGAAATTTCACAAGGGGTTTGAACCGTTGATAAGCGGTTTCAAATATGTGGCGCAAAACGACCTCGAAGCCATGGAGGGAGCCATCAGCGACTCCACCTGTGCCATCATGGTTGAACCTATCCAGGCAGAGGGGGGAGTAAACCTGCCCGCGGAAAACTACCTTCAAGGCCTGCGGCGTCTTTGTGACCAGAAAAAGCTCCTCCTCATCTACGATGAAGTGCAGGTAGGATTGGGCCGGACCGGGAAACTTTTTGCTTATGAACATTACGGAGTCCCCCCGGATATCATGACCCTGGCCAAGGGACTGGCCGGCGGCGTTCCCATCGGAGCCATGCTGGCCCAAGAGGAGGTGGCCAAGAGTTTCACCCCCGGAACCCATGCCGCCACCTTTGGAGGGAACCCGCTCTCTTCCGCCGCTGGAGTTGCCGCATTCCGGGTTACGTTGGAAGACGGAATTTTAGAAAACTGTCAGGAATCAGGGGCCTATTTCCTGAAACGTCTTAAGGGATTAAAACAGAAATATTCCTTCATCCAGGAGGTGCGCGGAAAAGGGCTGATGATCGGCATGGAGTTTACCCGTGAAGCCAAGAGCGCCGTGAATGAATGTTTGCAAAAAGGATTTCTGATCAATTGCACCAGTGACACCATTATGAGATTTATTCCTCCCTTGATCGTCACTCCGGGGGAGATCGACCGGCTGGTGCAGGCCCTGGATGAAATCTTTTCAACCTGGAGCTGATCATCCGGCGCCCTTGAAAATATCAATGGATAAAGAGTTTATTTTCTCTTTCTGGTTCCGGCCTTTGCCGGATTGGAGGAACTTAGAGAAAAATGAAAAAGCGCGACCTGTTGAGCCTGACCGACTTTTCCCTGCGCGAAATTGATGCCCTGCTGAAGAGGAGCATGGCCATCAAGGAGAGATGGAAGAAAGGCCATGCCCATTATCCATTGGCCGGCATGTCCCTGGGATTGATTTTCGATAAACCTTCCACCCGAACGCGAGTTTCCTTCGAGGTGGCCATGACCCAATTAGGCGGCCACCCGATCTACCTCGATCCAGGGACCACACAGATCAAGAGGGGTGAGCCCATCGCTGATTCAGCGCGAGTTCTTTCCCGTTACCTTGATGGGATGGTCATCCGGACCTTCGAACAGGCTACGGTCGAGGAGTGGGCTCGGTGGTCTTCTGCCCCGGTAATAAACGGCCTTACTGACCTGCTTCATCCCTGCCAGGTTTTTTGCGACCTTCTGACCATCGTAGAAAAGCTGGGGGGCTATAAAGGAATAAAGGCGGCTTATGTCGGAGACGGGAACAACATGGCTAACACCTGGATTCAGGCAGCGTCTTTGCTCGACTTTCCTCTATCCCTGGCCTGCCCGGAAGGCTATCAGCCGAACCCTAAGATCCTGGAGCAAGCAAGACAGCACAGTAAGGGCGGCATAGAAATGATCCCGGATCCTTACCAGGCGGTGGAAGGAGCCGACGTGGTATATACGGATGTCTGGGCCTCCATGGGGCAGGAGAAAGAGAGCAAAGAGCGCCAGAAAAGATTCAAAGGCTATCAGGTTAATTCGGAACTGCTTAGCAAAGCCAGGAAAGGAGCGCTGGTCATGCACTGCCTGCCGGCTCATGCCGGCGAGGAGATCAGCGCGGAAGTTCTGGAAGGGCCGCAGTCAGTGGTCTTTGACCAGGCGGAGAACCGCCTGCATGGGCAGAAAGCGATCCTGGAGTGGCTTCTAAAAAAACCTTCGCCACAGAGGTCACAGAGAACACAGAGAAATAAATAAAAAACCCCCAATATCCATACCAAAATTAAGATTGTAGTTTTTGAGCTTTTGATTTTCATTACACCACGGCGTACCCTGCGTGCTCTGCGGTGAAGATAAAAAGGGCTTGGACCCAAAAGAACAGGAAACCAAAATGAAAGAGAAAGTGGAAAAAGTAGTTCTGGCTTATTCCGGCGGGTTGGATACTTCCGTGATCCTGAAATGGCTGAAGGAGACCTATGGGTGCGAAGTCGTGGCCTTCGTGGCCGACCTCGGTCAGAAAGAAGAACTCGAGGGACTTAAAGAAAAAGGGCTGAAAAGCGGAGCGAGCAAGGTTTACGTGGATGACCTGCGGGAGGAGTTTGTCAGGGATTTTATTTTTCCCATGCTCCGGGCGAATGCCATCTATGAAGGGGGCTACCTGATGGGCACTTCCATCGCCCGCCCCCTGATTGCCAAACGGCAGGTGGAAATTGCTCAAGCCGAAGGGGCGGACGCCGTTTCCCACGGGGCCACGGGGAAGGGGAACGATCAAGTCCGCTTTGAAATCACCTACCTGGCCTTAAGCCCGCGCATCCGGATAATCGCTCCCTGGAAGATCTGGGACTTTAAGTCCCGGACGGACTTGATTCAGTATGCCGAAAAACATGGAATTCCAATACCGGTCACCCAGCAAAAACCCTATAGTAGCGACCGGAATCTTTTACACATCAGTTTTGAAGGAGGAATCCTGGAGGATCCCTGGATGGAGCCGCCGGAGGATATGTTCCTTCTGACTCGCTCTCCGGAGAAGTCTCCGGATAACCCCCTGTATATTGAAATCGATTTCGAGGAGGGCAATCCCGTGGCCCTGAACGGACAGCGCTTGTCCCCCGCCCGGCTGCTGGCCGAGCTGAATCGGCTGGGTGGAGAAAACGGAATCGGCCGGGTGGACATGGTGGAAAACCGCTACGTGGGAATGAAATCCCGGGGAGTTTACGAGACCCCCGGGGGAACGATTCTCCACGCTGCTCACCGGGCGGTTGAATCCATCACTATGGACCGGGAGGTGATGCACCTAAGAGATTCACTCATTCCCCGTTATTCCGAGATGGTCTATTACGGATATTGGTATTCTCCAGAGCGGGAAGTTTTGCAGAAGATGATCGATGAATCTCAACGAACGATCACCGGCACGGCCCGCCTGAAGTTGTTCAAGGGAAACTGCCTTGTGACCGGGAGGAAATCCGCCCAGTCCCTTTATTCCTGCGATTTTGCCACCTTCGAGGAAGATCAGGTCTATGACCAGAAGGACGCCGCCGGGTTTATTCGCCTGAATGCTCTGCGGCTGCGCATCCGGGCGCTGATGAAAGAGGGGAAATGCGGCTGAATTTATATTAATTAGCCCCCAACCCCCCGCTCCTTTGATGATAGGCCAGAGGTGGGGGTTTTAACGCGGATAAACCTTCCTTTGAGACGAATCATTATAGCCTTTTTTTTAATCTTGCTCATCCTGCCGGGTTTTTGGGGATGCGGAATAAAGGGTGCGCCCGTTGCCCCGGATAGCACGATACCGGAGCCGGTCTCCGATCTTAAGGTTTGGTCGAGAGCCGGTGGCATCTTTTTAAAGTGGACCATACCCACAAGAAATATCGATGGGGCCAGGCTGACGGATCTGTTGGGCTTCAAAGTATTCCGACAGGTTCGCCCTTTGACCCAGGTATCCTGTGAGGAATGTCCCCATAAATTTGAGCCGGTGGCCGAGATCGATATTGACTATCCCCGCGGGGCCCGCCTGGAAGGGGGGACGGTGCTATGGCGGGATATGGCCGTTATTGCTCAAAACGAATATATTTATTTTGTTCAAGCCTACAGTTCTTATAAATCTCCCAGCCCGGAGTCGAACCGCGTAAACATATTCTGGACTGAACCTCCGGGCGCACCTGCAAAAGTAACCCTGCGGAAGGAAGACCGGGCCCTAAAAATCATCTGGGAACACCCTTCTGGTTTGATTGATGGAAGGGAGATGGCCGACTTAAAAGGGTTCAACATCTATCGCCGGGGGGAAGGGGAACTCTTTGGTTTTTCTCCCCTGAATGCCGAACCCATCCCGGAGAGGCAGTTTTGGGATGGAAGAGTGGAGCTGGGGAAAAGATATTTTTATGAAGTGCGGGCCGTTCGCGACATCCGGGGGAGTCTCCTTGAAGGTCCGGGTTCTCCTGTTGTTGAAGGGATTCCGGAAAAACTCCTTCCTCCCTCGGCGCCGACCGGCCTGGTGGCGGTTTGGCAGAATGATGGCGTAGTGTTACGCTGGGATGAAAATCCCGAGCCGGATATTGCCGGTTATAACCTTTACCACCGGGGAAAAGAGGAAAAGGAATTTGTGAAAATAAATCCCCGTTTGCTCACGGAAAATTATTATCTGGATGCTTCGGTCGATTCCCGGAAAACCTACATTTATAGGCTAAAGGCCGTGGATGCCACTCCCTCCAAGAACGAGAGTGAATATTCTAAGGAAGTGGAGGTTGGTCCGCAAGCAGCCGATCCTAAAAATGGGAAATAATACCTGAAAAAAGCGCGAAGAATATTGTTTGATATTTAAAAACCTTTAAAACACGGGAGATTCTGGCTACTCCTTTCCTAAAAAATTCATCTTTCCAAGAAGTTCAAAATCCAAAAGTTGTTTTTCACAATACCGCAATCTCTTTTCGCTTCTGTCCTTGATCCGTGCTGCTCATCCTCGATTACCTAATTTTTTTCTCAGTCCCCAGCCCTTCGTCCTCAGTCCTTTTTTTGTCCCTTGCACCTTGTCCCTTGATCCATGTTCCTTGAGCCTTTTAAAAATATGTCCCTGGAATTATTACTGGCGTCTATATCGTCTCAAGAATTGAGTATGGTCTCTCCCCGGAATTCCCTAAAAGAAGCAATCAGATGAAAAGAGTTAAAAAATACTTTATTACCGTTGCCTGACCCCCCATTTCACGCACGATTGATACTCTCCGAGCCTGATCACCCCAGTTATATTTTTAAACTACGTCCCCTTTGTCTCCCTCTTTGTACTTTAAAACTATGTCCCCTTTGTACTTTTTAGCCTATTAATCTTCGCAGAGCGCGCAATAAGATGGCCAGCATAAAGATCGTCTTGATTTCCCTATTCCCTTCTGCTAATTTGGCAACATATAACCCAGTCCGCGGGGACCTTTATTGCTTTGAAAAAACCGTTTTTCTTTGGACTCTCAATCGTCGTTTTAATTGCGCTCCAGGTGGGGTTAAGCTTTTTTAGCGTCCGTTCCCTTCTGGAAGGGAGTTTGATCTTGGGGTTTACTTGTTTCTTTCTCGTTCTTCTCCTGGCTCTTATCATCGGCCTTTATTATGTCTGGTTTCGCCAGCAAAGAAAGGCCGAAAGTTAAGTGACTAAAGTGCCTAAAGTTAAAAAGGAAATTCCTATACTATGTACTTATAATGAACATCAAAAGAAAGTTGTCATTATGAATCCTCCCCGTAGAATCGGCGCCATCATTGCCGAGCTTCCCCAAAAAACAAGTGATGGGAGGTTATGAAGGCTAAGAAGTGTAGCGCCCGCGAGGCTTTGCGCCAGGCCATAAAGCCGGGAGACCGGGTGTTTTTTTCCATTGCCTCCGGCCAGCCGCAATCCTTGCTCCAGGCCTTAGCGGAGGACTTTGAGCATTACCATAACGTTGAGGTCGTCAGCGGGTATCTCCTGACGGAACATCCCCTGGCCCGGCCCGGCTTCGAGTCTTCCTTCCATTGTGTCAGCCTGCAGATCAGCCCCTCCATCCGCAAAGCCTGGGAAGAAGGACGAATCGATTTCATTCCCATGCCCATATCAGACGTTCCTTTCATTTATTCCGCCAAAGGGCCGACTCCCGTTGATGTCGCCCTCGTTCAAGTATCTCTGCCGGACAGCGACGGCAGGGTTAGCCTGGGCGTATCCACCAGCATGGCCTATCCCCTAGCCGCAGGAGCTCGAACGATCGTAGCCGAAGTCAATGATAAGGCTCCCCAAACTATGGGCCCCTGCTCTTTTCCCGTATCGGAGATTGATTATCTGGTAGAAAGCTCGGCTCCACTCATTCCCTATCCGGAGATTAAGATCGGCGATACCGAGCACCGGATCGCTGAATTCGTTGCCGAGCTCATTCCGGATGGAGCCACCCTCCAGATCGGCATCGGAAATCTGCCGGCCGCCATCCTCCAGCTCCTCCAGGGGAAGAAAGATCTGGGCGTCCATTCCGGAATGCTTTCCGATGGGATTGTAGACCTGGTGGAGAAGGGAACAATCAATAACCGCCGGAAAAATATTTTTCCCGGAAAAATCGTGGCCGGGGAGTTGATAGGAACAGAAAAATTATTCCGCTTTAGCCATAATAATGCCCTTCTGGAAATGCACTCCGCCGAAGTGAGTCACAATGCTCGCTTGATTGCCGAGATCGATGACTTCATATCCATAAACTCCGTAATTGAGATTGATCTTACGGGGCAGATCAACGCGGAATCTTTGAACGGCTTGCAGATCAGCGGAGTCGGCGGCCAGTTTGATTTTGTTGCCGGAGCCTATTTTTCCAGAGGGGGGAAATCGATTACGGCTTTGACCGCCACGGCGACCAAGGGGACAATCTCCCGGATCGTTCCCCGCTTGGCCGGTGGAGCCGCGGTTACGATACCGCGATATCTGACAGATATTGTAGTCACCGAATTCGGAATAGCCAAATTACGCGGCAAATCCTTTCCCAGGCGGGCGGAAGCCTTGATCTCCATCGCTCATCCGGCTTTTCGGGATGAGCTGTGGGAAGCTTTCCCTAAGAAAGAAAAAAGGTAGAGAGAAGGAGGAGGAAATAGATGGAAAAGCAGAATGAACAGGTTGGAGGAGATCTACGGGGGGAAAAGGTTAGGGCTTCTGAATTGATAAATTACCAGGAAGGCTCTGTTGTCAGCCGGACGATCATCGACCAAAAGACCGGAACGGTCACCCTTTTCGCTTTCGATAAAGGGCAAGGATTGAGCGAGCATACTGCTCCCTTCGATGCCCTGGTTTATATCCTCGATGGCGAGGTGGAAATTACCATATCCCGAAAACCTTTGCGCTTGCATGCCGGAGAAATGGTGATCATGCCGGCCAACCAGCCACATGCTCTAAGAGCAGTGGAAAAATTCAAAATGATCCTGACCATGATCCGATCTTGAGGCTTTTAAAAAAGTTAGGGGTTCGGAGAATAACCTTATGGGCATTAAACAGGCCACTCCAAATTGAACCCGGCGTCTTGGTTATGTCAAGAGAGATGGCTTCTTAAAAAGTCCATCTGTCCCGCTCTGAGCGGGATTGCGCGCCTTGTCCCGCAAAACGCGGGAGAGCTTTTTACTTTGCCATCCAAATTTTGATGTTCTCCTAAAAAGTCGTCACTCCGGTGAAAACCGGTGTACAGGGTATTTATAAGCATTTGAAAATACTGGATTCCGGCTGGAGTTTATCCCGATGAAAATCGGGGCCGGAATGACGGAAAAGGGCATTTTCAGACTTTTTACGATATCATCAAGAGAGGCTGGATTACAATATAGCGAGGAAAGATCATGACGTTGTCATTTATGAGAAATAAGGTAGTCCAGGTAGAGTCCTTTTCAGAGAACTCTTTGGCCGTTTCCTGGCGGCTGGCGGACAGCCTCACGGAGGCTATAATACAGATAAAAGTCAGGCTTCCGGATTTGGAGATTACTGCGGCAGAGGCTCGAATGGAGCGGTATCCACACCAGGAATGTGCCTCAGCTTCCGGATTTATCCAGAAGATAGTGGGGGTGCGGGTGGGTCCCGGCCTGCGGAAGATCGTCCAGGATCTCATGGGCGGGTTTTGCGGATGTCCGGAATTAGCCGAAGGAGCGCTGGAGTGCTGTAACGCCGTGATCCTTCATTTCACTGTCCCCCAGATTAAGGAAAATGAGAAAGGAAACGAAGAAGAGCGGCGAAAAAAATACCAGGCCATGTTAAAATTTAACCCCAGGCTGGTGCGGAGTTGCGTCGCCTTTGCCGATGACAGTCCTTTGCTGCAAGGGTTAAATATCGTTTAATTTTAAGGAGATAAAAATAAAGGGTCTTCTCCAAATCGTGTGGGTAAATTTTAATGAAAAATAGGAGTTATCCATAGGGAGGTAGAGAAGCGGAGAGATTTTAGCCGACCCCAAAATGAGGTCGGCAGCCCCGCCTTGCGGGGCAAAATCTCGCAGCAGAACGTAG
>VGSF01000025.1 GCA_016875165.1 Deltaproteobacteria bacterium | reverse complement strand
CAGCATGGCTACTCTTCCCGAAAAGATGCTGACAAAGCCGATTTTGATCGGTGCCTGTGCCCAGGCTTCGGAGAAAGGCGTTAAGGTTCCCAAGGACAAGGTCGCGGCTCCAGCAGCCGTAGTCTTGAGGAAATCCCTCCTCGTCATACCCTTTGTCCTGTTTCTTTTCTTCATTCTTCTCCCTCCTTTCTAATTTCAAAAAATATCTGCCGCTCCTTCTTCAATCCACCCCTTTTCTTTTCCACCTCCTTTCCCAGGCTCCCTCTTTTCAACCTCTTATGGTTACCTGAAGGTCATTCCCTTCTGGTATTCTGTCCGAAAAGAGGTTTTAGCCCATCCGATAAATCACACATGTTACAATTCTGGCACTCAGCTATAGATAAACAGCCGTCATTTGGCTGTTCGTTTATTTTATAACTTATGCCTTTGCCGGAGCTCCCTTTTCAAAACTTTCCCGGAAGGATTTCTCGGCAAAGCATCGATAAACTCAATTTCTTTGGGAACTTTAAATTTGGCCAGTTTCTTGGAACAATGGGCAATGATCTCATCAGCAGTCGGCTTCTCTCCTTTTTTCAGCACTACAAAAGCTATGGGAATTTCTTGCCATTTGGGATGGGGAATTCCGATCACCGCGGTCTCCAATACTTGCGGCAGTTCATAAATCACCCGCTCGACTTCCAATGAGGCAATGTTTTCACCCCCGCTGATGATGATGTCTTTCTTGCGATCGACGATGTAGAGGTAACCTTCCTCGTCCATCGTTCCAATATCGCCCGTGTGAAACCATCCGTCCTTGATGGCCTCGGCGGTAGCCTGTGGGTTCTTCCAATAGCCCTTGAATACCTTGGGCCCCCTGAGGACAATTTCTCCCAGGGTATTGGGAGGAACATCTTTGCCTGCATCATCAACGATCCGGACCCGAAGCTGGATAACCGGCTTGCCCACGGACCCGATCTTTTCGATCATCTTATCTTTGGAGAGGAAGGTATCTCCGGAAACAGTCTCGGTCAGGCCGTAGGCATCGGCAAACCAGGCGTTGGGGAAATTTTCCTTGATTTTGGCAATCAGCGTCAGGGGCATCTTCTCTCCCCCGTCGATGATGAAGCGGAGGGAGCTTACGTCATACTGGCCAAAGGTAGGCTCCTGGAAGAGCATGTTCACCATGATCGGAGCAAACCAGGTATTGGTGGCCCTTTCCTTTTGAATACCTTCCAGCACTGCAATTGGGTCGAACTTCTTCAAGATCACGACGCTACCACCTATATAAAGGGTTCCCGTGGCCGGAAGATCCATGCCCCCAACGTGATATAATGGCCCCACCACCAGAGTTTTGTCCTCCGAGGTCATGTTAAACATCATGATGTGGCCCATATTTTTCCAATATAGGTTGCCATAGGTGATCATCACCCCTTTGGGGTGAGCGGTCGTCCCCGAGGTATACATGAGCCGATGGAGGTCATCCAATTCCACCATGGCATGATCGACTTTGGCCCCCTTGTTGGCCTCCACCAAACGATCATAACTCTCCCAACCTGAAGGAATTTCTGGTCCGACGGCAATAAACTTTTGAACTCCGGTGATATCATTTTGGATCCCCCGGATAATAGGTTCGAATTCTTTCTCGCAGATGAGCATTTTCGCTTCGGAGTGGTTCAAAATATAGGACACCTCCGCGCCGGCCAACCGGAAATTAAGGGGCAACCAAACTCCTCCGAGTTTGTTCACGGCAAAGGTGATCTCAAAATACTCCAAACAGTTTAAAATGAGGATGGCCACGGTATCCCCTTTTTTCAGCCCTAGCTGCTGCAGCCCCTTGGCCAGGGCATCGACCCTTTCCTCCATCCGTTTGTAGGTTAATCTTCGGTCCTCAAAAATAACGGCCTCTTTATTGGGGAATTTCCGGGCATTCTCCTCAAGCACATAACTCCAATTCATTCTTGCACCTCTTAAAGCTTTTTATTGAGACGTTCAACCTGCTTTTCCCATTGATTGCTTCAGGGGCACTTGGCCAGCACATCGATGAGCGGCTGAACGGTCTTGGCCTTTTCAAAGCCTTGAATGATTTCTACGATCTTATCCACTTTTTTCTGGTTCACTTTGGTTTCGGAAGTCACCCTTTTGATTAACTCGATGTCTTGCTGCATGTTGAAGTTGTAATAATCCGCCGAGATAATCATTTCCTTTTTCAATTGCTCCCCAGTCTTCATTTCTACATCGATGATGCAGGACCAGCGGGGGATCATCTCGTCAGGGATGTGCTCAATCCGGTCGATCAAGCCCAGAATCTTTTCATTTTTAAACTGGCTGATCCCCTTCAGGGTTACTTTTTTATCGACCATCGCCACGGCTAAGCAGTAGGGGGTGGACATTAAGGTGGCCCCCACCGTGCTGAACGGTCCCCGGTAGTTCATTCCCGCATAGTTATACTCGTAGGGGTTCACCCGGATGCGAATCCTTTCAACCTGGCTGTTGTCGATGTTGTGGCTCATTACCAGATCAAGCATGGCCGATACCGGGGTTTGGTTAAAGGCACAAACTGCATAGGGTTTGAAACCGGCATTCATGATCTCCCACTTCTTCCCGAGGGAAACAACGATCCCCTCCCCCTTTTCGCCGCTGACATTGGCAAAGGCGTTGATGTACCCCGTCTTTCCTTCAATGGCCGTAGGCGCTGCTTTGCCGCCGTTTTTGGCAATGAGGGCAGCCATGATTCCTTCCCTGGAGGCCACGCCCACTTCGAACCGCCACTCCATCGTTCCCGCGGCAAAGCACTCCAAGGTACCGCTGGCGAAAGCCGCCGCAAAGCCCATAGCGTTAATGGTCTGGGCTTCTGTAAGCTTGAAGAGTTTGCTGGCCGCGGCCGCGCTGCCGAAGATGCCAAAGATTGGGCTGGCGCGGAATCCGCGGGGAGTTGTGTACCCAGAAAGCTCCCGATCGAAAGCCCCCACGACTTCATAGCCGGCCACGAGGGCCTCAAGCACCTCTTTGCCCGTGCGCCCTTCCCTCTCAGCAATCGCCAAGGCCGCTGGAGTAATCACCGTTCCGGTATGCGAACTTCCCAGAGTGTCCTCCTGCCCCCGGCCGTGAAAGAGGGCGGCATTGGCCAAAGCCGCGCCCATGACGGAGACTTTGGCGCCATCACAGAAGATCGTGGCCGACTTTTTGGGGGGGATTCCTTTTTCTTCGGCTTTGATGGCCTCCCGGGCGATCTTCGCAAATTCCATGCTGTGGCAGGAAATGCCAATGCCAATTCCATTGATCATACAGGTCTTGGCCTTCTCGATGACCTCGGGGGGCATTTTCCTCAGAGAGAGGCCGTGCACAAACTTTCCGAGTCTTTCATTCACTGTGGTTTTCATAATTTTCTCCTCTTAAACGTTCCAGCCCAAAATGGCGATTCACCATCAAAGGCCAATCTCTTTGGCCACAAGCTTTTTATGGTAATTCGCATCCCCAAAGGCAAATTCGGCTCCTTTGGCTCGCCTGGAATACAATGGCATATCGTGTTCTTCCATATAACCCGTGCCCGCCATTATCTGATGGCCCAAACTGGCCACTCGCTTGCAGGCTTCACTCACCCAAGCCTTGGCGGCAGCTACTTGCATCGTGCAGGCAATTTCTTTACTCACCATCCAACCCGCTTTATAAGTGATATGTCTTCCCCCTTCCAGGTCTATGAGCATATTGGCAAAATGATGCTGCACGGCCTGGAATGTACCGATGGGCCGGCCGAATTGTTCTCTCTCTTTGGCATAGCTCACACACATATCGAGAACAAACTGCGCCCCCCCGATCATTTCGGCGCATTTTGCCAGCGCCGCCTTTTGCAGGATCTTTTCAATTTGTGCTCCCCCTTCATCCAATCTGCCGAGAATGTTTTCCTGCGGAACTTTGACTTTTTGAAAAATAACTTCACACTGCCTATCCCTGGCAACAGTTTTTAGCAGCTCCCATTTGATTTCCGGACTTTTGGCGTCTACGAGGAAAAGCGTAATGCCGCTTTTTGAATTGAACTCCCCTTTTGTCCGGGCAACACAAATCAGGTAGTCGGCCACGTGGGCATCAGGAACAAAAAGCTTGGTGCCATTTATCAAATAATGATTTTTCTCTGCCCGGGCTTTGACCGTAATTAGCGTTGGATCGTACTGAGTGGTTGCGGGTTCTGTAAGTGCTAAGGTCAAAACCATTTCTCCTTTAGCGATCCTTTTCAGAAATTCTTCTTTCTGTGACTGGTTTCCCGCATCCAGAATTGTAAGCCCACCCAGCACCACTGTGGAGAAAAATGGACCAGGCAAACAGGCCCTCCCCATTTCTTCCAATAAAATCAGCAAATCCAGGAAGTCTCCCCCGATACCCCCATAACTCTCTGGAAAAATAATTCCCATCCACCCTAAGCCGGCCATCTTACGCCAAAACTCAGGGGTGTATCCTTTTTCATCCCTTTCCATTTCCCTCACGAATGTCTTGGGGCATTCTGTTTCTAAGAAACTACGAGCGCTTTCTCGCAGCATCTTTTGTTCATCGCTAAATCTGAAATCCATGGTTTATTCCTTCCCCAAAAATATAAACAAAAATCTATCCAGCAACTAAGCCCGAGGCAGACCTAAACCTCGCTGAGCGATGACATTTCTACCAACCTCGCTGGTGCCAGCCCCTATGGTGGTCATAAAGGAGTGCAGGAAATACCATTCGATCCTCCCTTTTAAGGGGACCCATTTGGAATCTTCTTCTAACTGGCTGTATAAGCCCAGAATCTGCATACCGGCATTAACTAACCGCTGCTCCAGCTCGGAAACGAAGATTTTCGTTACCTCTGGTTCATAGGTCATGGGAATATTATTGCTCTCCATCCATCGCGAATGCTCCGCAAATACCTGGGCGATTTCCATCTCTATGGCCGCCTGGGCTAACAGATCTTGAACCCGGGGATCCAGAGCCAGGGGCTTCCCGTTGAAATCCGTTTCTTGGGCATAACGGACGAGGTCGTTCAGGATCGGCATCAGGCGGCAGGGAGTAAATACATGGTTCCGTTCGGAATCGATGGCTTCCATCATGTAATAAAAACCCTTGTTCTTTTCCCCCACCAGCCTATTCTTAGGGACCCGTACATCCTCGTAAAAAACCTCGTTGGTTCTTTCTCCGGACATGGTCCACAAGGGGCGAACGGTAATGCCCGGGCTGTCCATATCAACAATAAAAAGGCTTATCCCCCTGTGTTTGGGAATATTGGGATCAAAGTCCGTTCTGGTTGCCAGCCAGTGATACTCGGCATAATGGGCTTCGGTGTTGAAGGTTTTCTGCCCGTTGATGATGTATACATCCCCTTCCTCTACCGCCCGCATCTTCATCGCGGCCAGGTCTGAGCCAGCGTTTGGTTCTGTATAACCCAGGCAAAATTCAATCTCGCCTCGGACAATCTTGGGTAAGAACTCTTTCTTCATCTCTTCGCTGCCGCGGCGCAAAATCGTGTGGCCCACCATGGTATAGCCTACATCTAAGGGAACATGCGCTCCCCACCGTTTTCCTAACTCATCTAAAAGGATGAAATCGTAAGTAGGAGATAACCCCTGCCCCCCGTATTCTTTCGGCCAGCTTATCCCCAAAAATCCGTTAGCCGCTAATTTGCGGCTGAATTCGCGCGCTTCCGGCCCGACCCCCTTATCTTCCCAGTTTTGGCGGGCGATCTCCTCGGTTAGCTCCTGATCTAAAAACTTGCAAAGCCTTTCCCTGAAATCCTCTTCTTCCCTGGTATATCCGAAATCCATTCTCTATCTCCTTGATGGCTTTGTAAAAAGTCCATCTGCGGCGTTGCGCTTCACCTTCGTCGTTGCGGCGTACCTTGTAAGTACGCCTCACTCCTCAGGTTTTGCGCGCCTTGCATATGGAGCTTTTTACTTTGCCATCCCAATTTTGACTTTTTACGAGATCATCCTCCTTAATTCCGTTGAAAATTACGCGGCAACTTGAGGAATTTTTTTCCTATGGGACGACTTTAAAAAGTCTAAACGAATGCATCATGGAAGATGCATGGCACCGCCGCTTAACAGCATGGCTGCTTCCCCAACACCTTCTGAAAGGGTAGGATGGGGGTGAATCGTGTGGGCCAGCTCTTCAACCGTAACTTCCATCTCGATAGCAAGAACGGCTTCGCTAATTAGGTCAGTGACATGCGGTCCAATCATATGAATCCCTAGAATCTCTCCGTACTGCTTTCCTGCTACGATCTTAACCATCCCTTCCGTCTCTTCCATTAAAGTGGCCTTTCCCACCGCACGGAAGGGGAAACGGCCAACCTGCACCTCTCCTTTTTTAAGGGCCTGTTTCTCTGTTAAGCCGACACAAGCCACCTCAGGAGAAGTATATATGCACCGCGGAACAGCTGAATTGGAAATAGAAGAAGGAACACCTAAAGCGTTGCGAGCTGCGCATTCCCCTTCAGCCATGGCCACGTGGGCAAGCATGATTCCTCCGATCACATCCCCGGCTGCATAAATATGGGGAATGTTTGTTTCCATCTTTTCGTTTACGACAATTCTTCCTTTTTCAAGTCCGAGCCCAATTTTCTCCAACCCCATTCCTTCAGTGTAAGGTTTCCTCCCAACTGTTTGTGCAATCATCTCACTTTTTAGCTCTTTTTCTCCAGTCGGAGTTAAAAAGACAACTGTTTTCTCCAATTCTTCTTCCTTTATTTTCTGAACGCGGGCTTCGGTGAAAATTTTGATTCCTTCCTTTTCGAGGACATTTCTCAATCCCTGGCTAATTTCTTGATCTTCAGTGGGTATAAGTTGATCCATCATTTCTATGATTGCAACCTTGGTCCCCATGCGATTGAAAAATTGACCAAATTCAACCCCGATGTATCCTCCACCGATGATTATCAGGCTTTGGGGAAGGGATTTAATTTCCAGAAGGTCATCACTTGTTATCAGGGGAGCTTTCTCGCTTCCCGGAATGGAAAGTTGCGAGGGAGTGGATCCCATCGCCAGAATAAATTTATCTCCGGATAATACCTCTTCTGTTTCTTTAATTTTTACCTTCTTTGAATCGATAAAGGAGGCTGTCCCATGAATCACTTTCACTTTTTTATTTTTTAAAAGACTATCTACCCCTTTTGTTAATCGTTCGACCACTGCTTTCTTTCGGGTTATCAAACCATTAAAATCTATCTCTACATTCTGCGCACTTATCCCGAAAATTGGCGCTCTCTTAAAATCCTTAAAGATTGATGACGTATGGAGGAATACCTTTGTAGGAATGCACCCTTTATTGAGACAAACCCCCCCAATTTTATCTTTTTCGACAAGGGTAACTTCCGCTCCCAACCTGGCTGCCCTTAGCGCCGCTGGGTATCCGGCTACTCCTCCGCCGATCACGACGACTTGTGTCGCTCCCATTCTTCCCCTCTCCTCAGGCCAAAATTAAGATAGGGTCTTCCATCAATTCTTTTAGCGTCTTCATGAATTCTGCAGCTTTGGCTCCATCGATCACTCGATGGTCATAGCTTAAAGTTGCTTTCATAATGGGGCGAACCAAGATTTCTTTGTTTATAACCACCGGTTTATCGATGATCGCCCCCACCCCAAGGATAGCGCTCTCCGGTTGATTGATAATGCCGCAAAACTCCTCTATCCCGTACATTCCCATTGAAGAAAAGGTAAAGGTGCTTCCCTTCATGTCGTCGGGGACCAGCTTGCCTTTTTTCCCTTTTTCTACCAATTCCGCCCGCTCTCTCGCGATCTCCGAAAGTGACTTTTTGCCAATATCCCAGATGACCGGAACAATAAGTCCCTCAGGCAGGGCCATGGCCATTCCCATATGAACGTCATTCAGCCAGATAATACCCTCGGGTGTCCAACGGGTGTTGATGACCGGGTGAAGGAATATGGCGACGGTTGTAACCTTCATGAGGATATCGGTGATGGTCAGACGAACCCCTGTCTTCTTTTCAATAACCGGCAAAAGCCTCCCCCTGGCTTCTAATATCCGGGTGGCATCGATGGTACTGCTCATGTAGATCTGGGCCGTCTCGACTTTGCTGGCCAGCATCTTTTGGGCAATGATCCTGCGCATGCCCGTCAATTTAACCAACTTTCCTTTTTCTGCCCGTTCAGGAATGGTTGAAACAGCCGGTGTCGGAGGCTGGCTAATAAGAAATTTTTCTACATCAGCCCGGCGGATCCTTCCTCCCATACCAGACCCGGGAACTCTCTTTAATTCCAAACCCTTTTCCTTGGCCATCCTTCTGACCAAAGGCGTTGCCCGAATCTTTTCCACCGCGGGCTTTTGAACCTCTCTCGGCCGTTCTTCTTTTTCGCCGGGGACTATCATTGGTTTTTCCTTTGGAATTTCCACTGCCTCACCTGCTAGAGCAATCAGGCCGACAACCGCTCCCACAGGCACAGTCTCATCTACTTGAACCAAGATCTTACTCAAAATGCCCGATTCGGGGGCTTCCACTTCAAAGGTCGTCTTTTCGGTTTCAAAAACGAAGAGGATCTCTCCCTTTTCAACCCTCTCCCCTTCTTTTTTTCTCCACTCCACGACTTTGCCTTCGGCCATGGTAAGGCCGACCTTGGGCATTACGACTTGTATGGCCATTTCTATCGTCCTTTAAACTGGGGATTTCTTTTCTGAAGGAAAGCGGCCGTTCCCTCTTTCATGTCCTCCGTAGAAAAACAGGTAATACAATTCTTCTGGGCATATTGGATCGCTCCATCCAGGGGAAGATTTTTTCCTACTTCGATGGCGTCTTTAGCCAAGGCTACCGCAATCGGTGCATTCCTTAAGATTTTCCTGCCAATTTCTTCCGCAGCGGCCATTAATTGTTCGGCTGGAACGACACGGTTTACTAACCCAATGCGATATGCTTCTTTAGCGTCAATCATTTCTCCCGTTAGAATCATCTCCGCGGCCAAACCTTTCCCGATAAGACGGGGGAGTCGCTGGGTTCCCCCTGCGCCAGGAAGGATTCCAATCTTTACTTCCGGCAATCCCATCTTGGCCGACTCGGCGGCAATCCGGATTGTGCAGGCCAAGGCAAGTTCCAAGCCTCCTCCCAGAGCATAACCATTAATAGCCGCAATCACAGGCTGCCTCATCTTCTCGAGGGCTTCAAAGTTCTCCACCACTCCCTGGTTCCACTGCAGGATTCCCAGGGGGGACATTTGGCTTAATTCCTCAATATCAGCCCCGGTTTGAAAGGCCTTGCCAGTTCCGGTGATGATGACGACTCCAACTAACTTGTCCTGATGGAATTCCTCAATGGCCCTTTTCATCTCTTCAATCATTTGATTGTTGATGGCATTAAACACTTTAGGCCGGTTGATCGTCAGATATCCTATTCCCTCTTGGCGATCTAAGATAATAGTTTCATAAGACATTTTCTATCCCTCACCAAATGATCTGCCCGCCATCGATCACCAGGCAGGAGCCGGTCATGAAATTGGTGGCCGCGGAAGCCAGGTAGATGGCTGTTCCCTTCAATTCCTCCACCCTGCCCAGCCGGTTCATCGGGATGGTTTTTTGGACAGCCTTCCGGCCGATTTCAGACTCAAAAAATTTCTGGTTCATGGGGGTGAGAAAATAACCGGGACAAAGCGCATTTACTTGGATGTTATATTTGATAAATTCGAGGGCCATTACTTTCGTTAACTGGACCAAGCCGGCTTTACTGGCACAGTAGGCCGACATGTTGGCCATGCCGATCATAGCAGTTATCGAGGCCACATTAATGACCTTCCCCCCTCCCTGCTTAATCATTTCTGGTACGGCTGCGCGAACGCAAAGGAAAGCCCCTTTTAAATCGATATTTACCGGGTAATCCCAGTCTTCATCGGACATTTTTAAGATCGGTTTTTCACTCCCTCCTACGCCGGCATTATTCACTAAGATATTTATTTTGCCCATCTCGGCGGCAGTTTTCCGAATAAGAGTTTCCACCTCTTCTGATTTCGTGATGTCACAGCGAATGGGAAGGGTCTTCACCCCCATTTTTTCGATCTCGGCGCAGGCTTCCACGCAACGTTCAAAATTTCTTGCACAAATGACAACATCGGCCCCTGCTTCGGCAAGTCCTTCGGCTATCCCCCGCCCTATCCCATGATAGCCGCCGGTGATGATGGCAACCTTCCCCGTTAAATCAAACATCGCCAATCTTGCCATTTCTCTCCTCCCGGAGTTACCAGGATCTTTATGTGTCTTTCCGGGTTCCGGATCATCTCCTTAAGGCCTTTCTCAATAAAATCTTCGAGCCTGATCTTTTCCGTGATCATGGGTTCAACCTGAACTCTGCGGTCGGCCAGAAAGGCCAAAGCGGCTGGATATTCATCCACATATCCTGTGCAAGTTGTAATCTCTTTTTCATGCCCCCACAACCTGAAGAAGGGGACCTCGATAGGTTTTAAGGCCATACCTACCATAACAATCATCGCTCTCCGGCCTGTGACTCGAACGGCTGTATCAAAAGCGCTCTGATTCCCAACGCACTCAAAGGCGATATTCGCTCTGAGCCCTTCAGTCCGTTCGGCGATTTCTTTCCCCATATCCCCCTGGACGGGATCGAAGACTTCATTGGCCCCCAAATGCCTGGCTAATTCCCTTCGATGGGGGATGGGCTCAATAGCGAAAACTCGGCTGGCGCCGGCCGCTTTGGCCGCTTGCAGAACCAGGAGCCCGATGGGCCCGGCGCCGATCACCACCGCTGTGTCGCCTACTTTTAAGCGGCCCCTTCTCACCGCCCGCACGGCGACAGCCAACGGTTCGGCAAAAGAGGCCATTTCATAGGTTACTGCGTCCGGAATCTTGAGGACGGTATATTCTGGCACTACCGCGAATTCGGCAAAGGCCCCATCCCAGGCCAGACCTACGGTGGCCAGTTTCAGGCACATATTGTACTCCCCGAGTCGGCAGTACAGGCACTCTCCGCAATAAATGAGGCAGTTAATCGTAACCCGGTTGCCTACCGCAATTCTTTTAACATCCTCACCCACCTCGACCACGTCGCCGGAAAATTCATGGCCCAGGATAATTGGCGAACTTTTCCCTGTGAGAGGATGGGGTTTCTTGGAAATGATCATCGGTCCTTCGCGGTATTCGTGAACATCCGAGCCACAGATTCCGCACCATCGGACCTTGATCTTTACCTGATCCTTGCCTACAACCAGTTCCGGAAGATCCATGATTCGAATATCTTCCCGTCCATACCAAACTGCTGCCTTCATTTCCTTCCCCTACTTGCAGGAAAATTGAACATCCTGCAGCGAAAATCAGATAATTCTTATTAGATCTACCCTTTTCTCTGATTCCCTTTGTTCTGCCGGTGCATTACCTTTTTTAATAGGCCAGCGCCTTTTTGACGGCTTTGATCACATCTTCCGCATTGGGAAGATAGAAGCTTTCAAGATTAAACGGTACGGGGGTAAAAGGTGCCCCGACCCTTAGGATCGGTGCATCCAGGCAATCGATCATTTCTTCGGCAACCATAGCCGCAATTTCTGCTCCAACCCCGAATGCTTTTACCGCTTCATGCGCAACCACCAGCCTCGAGGTTTTTTCCACCGATTGGAAGATCGTTTCTTTGTCCAAGGGAGATATCGTCCGGAGGTCGATGACTTCCACTTCGATTCCTTCCTCGGAAAGAGTTCTGGCAGCTTCTAAGGACTGATGAACCATTCGCGACGTGGCCACGACAGTCACATCTTTCCCTGGTTTTTTCACGTCTGCTTTACCGATTGGCAAAAGGTAGTCTTCTTCAGGAATTTCCCCTTTTAACCCATACAAGGCTTTGTTCTCAACGAAGAGGACCGGGTTATCATCCCGGATCGACGCTTTAAGTAGCCCTTTTACATCGTAAGGAGTGGCCGGCATCACAACTTTTAGACCAGGAACGTGGGCAAACCAGGATTCCAAACATTGAGAATGTTGCGGGCCCGCGTTTAGGCCTCCCCCGCATGGGGTGCGAATCACCAAGGGCACCTGATATTGTCCACCGAACATATACCTCGTTTTGGCAACCTGGTTGACAATCTGATCCATGCAAAGCGGTAAAAAATCCATAAACATAATCTCAACCACAGGACGGAGGCCTTGCGTGGCCGCCCCCAAAGCCAAGCCAACTATGGCCGCTTCACTGATGGGCGTGTCCTTAACTCTTCTCCCCCCGAATTCTTCGAGGAGGCCTCGAGTGGCGCTAAAAGAACCCCCTGGGTAGGCTACATCCTCACCAATGACAAAAACCGACTCATCCCGGGCCATCTCTTCTGTGAGGGCCTCGGTAATCGCCCTAATATACCGCACCTCTTTCATTTTCCTGTTTCCCTCATAGGACGCCAATCTTTGCCCAAGCGCCCGAAAAAATATTTTCTAAAATAATAAACCCTGAACATCTGGGATCCCTTAGGTGAGCGCAAGATTTACGTATAGATATTTTCTAAGAGTCCTTCTATCCCTGGAATTGGGCTTTTTTCCGCAAAAGCTACTGCTTCATCGATTTGTGATTTAATTTTTACCTCCGTCTCCTCAATATCTTTAGGGTTTAAATTCTTCTTCTCAAGCAATATTTTCTGAAATTTCAAGATGGGGTCAAAGCTTCTGACTTCTTCGATCTCCTGGGCCGATCGGTATTTTTGAGCATCCCCAGCAAAATGGCCAAACCAACGGTTGGTTTTACATTCCAAAAGCGATGGCCCTTCCCCTTTCCGAGCCCTCGCGATCATTTTCTCTGCCTCTTCCTTAACTTTTAGGACGTCATTCCCATCCACGGTCACTCCCGGTATCCCATAAGATTCTGCCCTGACACTTAGATTTTCCAGTTTCGTATGGACCTTTTGAGGCGTAAACTCTGCCCATCCATTGTTTTCACAACAGAAAACGATGGAAAGATTCCAGAGGGCAGCCAGATTCAGGGATTCATGGAAAGTCCCCTCATTCGTCGCCCCGTCCCCAAAGAAGCACACCGTCACTCGGTCATTTCCTTTATATAACGAAGCAAACGCCGTCCCGAGAGAGATAGGAATTCCACCTCCCACTACTCCATTCGAGCCTATAACTCCTAAATCATTACAGGCAATGTGCATCGAACCAGCTTTTCCCTGGCAATAGCCATCTTTTCGGCCATAAATCTCTGCCATAAATCTTTTTAAATCAGCCCCTTTGGCTAATGCCTGCCCATGTCCTCTATGGGTGTTTGAAATGTAATCATCCGGTCTCAAGGCAGAGCAGACTCCCACTGGAACGGCTTCTTGGCCGATGGATACGTGGATAAATCCCGGGATTTTCCCTTGGGCAAATATTTCCAGGATCCGTTCTTCAACCCTGCGAATCTTCAACATCATGTAATACATCTCTAATAAGGTTTCTTTTTTCATTTCCTTCCCTTTAATAGAGTTAACGTTCATTCAGTTTTGGAAAAAAGATTCCCGCCAACAAGTTATTAACACCCCCACCCTAACCCTCCCCCATCCAGGGGGAGGGAATTTTGGATCCCCCAGTATCTCCCCTCCCCTGGCGGGAGGGGGATGGGGGGAGGGGGATAAAAAAGCAAATTCCTATACAATTAAATTAACCAATTAACTTATTTTTTTCTTTTGGATATTCCCAAGGCTTGAATGACAAAATCGATAAGTCCGGATTTAATCTCCTCTTCCCGGAACTTTTTCTTGAGATTCCACCGCCTCAAGGGAATGAAAGCCAGAAGAAAACCGATGATGTCCGCATCCATTCGGGTTCGCCTGATGATCATTCCCTGCTTCTCTCCCCGCTCAAGGATTCTTTCCCAGAGAGCGACATAATCGCTTTCTCTCTTGAGAATGTTATGCATGGATTCTCTGTCTAAGGAGGCTGTTTCCTGATACATTAAAAGGATTAAATCTTGATAATCCCATATGATATCTATGGTCTTACTCAATGCTTCTTTTAATTGTTCGTAAGGACCTTTCTTGGTATTTTCGATAGTCTCCACTAAGCACTGAGTGAGCATCATGGTAAGTTGATTGTAAATTAGGTAAAGGATATCTTCCTTTTTTTTAATGTAATTATATAGGGTTCCGGGACCCAACCCTGAAGCCTTGCAAATGTCCCGGATAGTTGCGACATGATACCCCTTCTCTATAAATATTTTGCTCGCGGCCTGGATAATCTCTTCCCTTCTTTGTTTTACAAGGGCATCATCTTTAACGTTTGTCTCAATTTCACGCTCTTCTAGCTTCATCCTCATGATAGAAAACTCACCACTTTGATACTAAAATTTTTCCAAAGCCCTTTACTGACTGAACACTCAATCTCCTACAAGATTTTAAAAACCTTGTCAAGAAAAAAAATGAAGAGGTCTTACCAAACGAAGTTCCATATTGCCGGTTCAGATTTGACCGTCGATCACTTTATATTCCCTAACCTTTTCCTGAGCCAGGCCACCCCCCGCCTGAGCCTTAGTCCAGGAAGCGATCCCGTCCGGGCTTCGTCTATCACTTTAAATTCATCAAATTAGCCACAGAGGGCTAAGAGATCACAGAGTTTTAAAACCATGATTAATAAAAAGTAAAGAATATGTCAAACGTCTAAAGTGATCCAGCTTAAGGCTACACCAAAGTTGAAAAAAGGAATTTCTTATACAATAAATTTAATAGGACGCAGATTTACGCAGATAACCGCAGATAATTATTTTCTTTTTAGTTTATCCTGATAATCCGTGTACATCCGTGTCCAAAAAGCAATTTCCTATACAATCAAGTTATTAACACCCCCACCCCAACCCTCCCCCATCGAGGGGGAGGGAATTTTGGATCCCCCAGTATCTCCCCTCCCCTGGCGGGAGGGGGTTGGGGGGAGGGGGATAGAAAAGGAAATTCCTATACAATCAAGTTATGGAAAAGTGAAGGGTGGCCAGGGGCTCAGATCCTTGACAAACATACAGTCGTGCTGTATATTTTCATACAAATGGTTGCTCTGAATATTTTTTTAAAAATTTAATAGGACGCAGATTTACGCAGATAACCGCAGATAATTATTTTCTTTTTAGTTTATCCTGATAATCTGTGAACATCCGAGCCTCTTGCAAAAGTATTTTTTTGTGGTTCGACAAGCTTGTCCTGAGCGAACCGTTCACCCTTCGAGAACCTCAGGGCGAACGGTGAGTCGAAGGGCTCACCACGAACGGAAAAATAAAATAATTTCAACCTAAGCCCGTTCACCCTGAGCCTGTCGAAGGGTAAATTACGGACTTTTGCAAGAAGCTCATCCGTGTCCAAAAAGAAAATTCCTATACAAATTGATTGCCAAAAGGGAATAAAGATGGAAGGTAGGAGTTATACAATAGGAGAGTTTGCCAGGTTGCTGGGAGTGAGTCCCCGGACAATAGATTTTTACACCCGGCAAGGACTCCTTCACCCTGAGCAGCCATCTCGGGGGCATGGCTACCGGCATTATAACGAAGGGGACCGCGCCCGGGTGGCCTTAATTAAACAGCTTAAGGCGCGCAAATTCTCTCTGCAGGAAATCCGCCGGGTGTTGTATTCCCAAAGCGGCCAGAAAGCTACATCGGCTGTGGAAATCATGGAGCAAGTGACCCTCGATCTGGATCGGCTGCAAAACCTTATCCAGAAAACCCGTTCCTCGACTTTTACCGCAGATCAACCAGCCATGCCATTGTCGCTACCAAAGCTCTACAAAAGGCTACAGGCATATGCTCGTTGCTCGCGACTTTTTTACAAGATATGCCGCTTTTATAGCGGCCCAAATGAGGAGGAAAAAACATGTCAGGCAATACTTTCAAAACCTTTATCTTGCTCGCCGGATTGAGCGCTCTCTTGCTGCTCATTGGCCAGGCCCTCGGTGGCCGATCCGGCCTTTACTTCGCCCTGTTCATGGCTTTCATCATGAACATGGTGGGCTACTGGTTCAGCGACAAGATTGCCCTGGCCATGAGCGGGGCCAAGGAAATCTCCGTTAACGAAGCTCCTGAACTGCACCATATGGTGGAAAAGCTGTCTGTTCAGGCCAGCCTTCCCAAGCCCAGGGTATATATCATTCCCCAGGACACCCCAAATGCCTTCGCTACCGGCCGCAACCCGGAGCATGCCGCCGTTGCCGTAACCAACGGCCTCCTGCGCATCCTCAAGCCCGCTGAATTAGAAGGCGTCCTGGCCCATGAGCTGGCCCACATTAAAAACCGGGATATCCTCATCAGCTCCGTGGCTGCGGTTATTGCCGGGGCCATCAGTTATATGGCTACTATGGCCCAGTGGGGAGCGTTCCTGGGTATGGGCCGTGGGAATGATGATGAAGGAAGAGGCGGGGGGAATATCATTTCGGTCTTGTTGATGGCCATCATAGCTCCCATGGCCGCCATGCTCATCCAGATGGCCATTTCCCGCAGCCGGGAATATCAGGCTGATGCTACCGGAGCCAGAATCGTCGGCGCCGGCCGCCCGCTGGCCAACGCCCTGGTCAAATTGGAAAATTACAATAAACAATTGCCCATGCAGGTAAACCCGGCCCAGGCCCAGATGTATATCGTCAATCCCCTATCGGCCGGAGGATTCACCAGGCTCTTCAGCACTCATCCGCCTATCCAGGAAAGGGTAGCTCGCCTGATGGCCATGGGGCCGCAAAATCTTTACTAAGGATAATTAAAATACCTGCCCTAAATTGCGCCAAAGCCGGCTGGTAAATTGAGCCGGCTTTTTTCTTTCTTGCCGCTCATCAGCGACTTTTTTCCAGGGCTTTTTCCAGGTCGCCGATAATCTCCGCGGCCTCTTCAATCCCTGCGGAAAGGCGCACCAGGCGGTCGCTGATCCCTACCTTCGCTCGCTCTTCCGGTGGCAGGGCCCGATGGGAAGACATGGGCGGGTAAAGGACTAAACTGTAAACATCGCCGAGCGTGGTCGCCGGGATGATGAGTTCCAGGGCTTCCATGAACCGAAAAACTTCTGCTCGCCCGGCATCCTTGATTTCGAAGGAAATCATCCCCCCGAAAATTCCCGGCGGAAAGAGCTTCTTAGCCAGTTCATGCTGGGGATGGCTGGCCAGGCCGGGGTAATTTACCCGGGCGATACGCGGATGGCCCTCCAGCCATCTGGCCACCTCCAGGGCATTCTGGCAATGCTGACGCATGCGCAGGGGAAGGGTTTTCAGCCCCCGGAGAGTCAGCCAGGCTTCGGTGGGCCCCAAGTTTCCCCCGGTCATTTTGATGATCTCGTGGAGGGTGGCGTGATTCTTCCTGGATGTCACCACTGCTCCCCCGAGGACATCCCCATGTCCTCCGATGTACTTCGTGGTGGAGTGGACACAGAAGTCCACTCCGTATTTGAGAGGCTGGAAAAGGACGGGCGTGGCAAAGGTATTGTCCACGATTACTTTCGCCCCAGCCTGATGAACTATGCGGCTGATCGCGGGAATCTCCGCGACTTTCATCAGAGGGTTGGAGATGGTTTCCAGAATGACCGCAACCGGCCTAATTTCAGATAGAGTTTTGGCGAAATTCTCAAGGTTGGTAACGTCCACGAAGTGCGTCCGCACCCCGAGTTCCGGGAACAGGCGTGAACAGATGGCGTAAGTGGCTCCATAAATATCATAGGCCGAAACAATTGAGGTTCCGGCTTTGACCCCGGCAGCAAGCAGGCTGGCGTGAACAGCCGCCATTCCCGAACCGAATGTTATAGCGGCTTCTCCTCCCTCCAGGTCAGCCAGGGCCTCTTCCAGGGCGGAGTTCGTAGGGTTCCCATACCGGGTGTAAACGTAGCCTTCGCGCTCATTGGCAAAAACTCCCTCCAGGTCTTTTACATCCTCATAAAAAAACCCCACGGTTTGGTAGATGGGCGTGGAGACCGGCTGGAAATCCGGTTTGGGCCGTCGCTCCCCGGAATGTACCGCCCTGGTAAAAATTGATTTCCCCTTGGCCATTGTGCCCCTCCTTAAGCCTTGATCCATTACTTTATTTACCGCAGAGAACGCTGAGAACACAGAGACGAACTGAAAAAACATGGTTTATAAATCAAATTTTTAAATGGCATTTTTTAAATTTATGTAACACTTTAGCTCTTTGAAAAAAGGTGTGTTGTAAAGGCCAGGGGACTCCAGGGGCCGGGGGCCAGAGCGTAACGCTTGGAATCATAAGGCGCTTATTTCTCCGCATATGGGGCGGGCAAGAACCCCCGCCTCCTCCGTAGGAAAAGATCTTTTGTCCCCGTGGCCAAGCGGAACCCCAACCGATGCTTCCGGCGCGTTCCGCTCTAACCCCCGGCCCTCAACAAAGGCTTTTATACCATTTTTTCAAATCGCTAAACTGTTGAGCCTCTTGCAAAAGTATTTTTTTGTGGTTCGACAAGCTCACCACGAACGGAAAAACTAAATAATTTCAACTTAAGCCCGTTCACCCTGAGCCTGTCGAAGGGTAAATTACGGACTTTTGCAAGAAGCTCTGTTACCAAATTTATTTATCTCTCTGCGGTCTTGGCGTGCTCTGCGGTAAAAAATTAAATTAAATAACAGATAGTTTTTTCCGCAGTTCCTCGGCCTGGTTGACAATTCCTTCAATAATGTCCTTCATGGGCATCACTTTCTTCACCAGGCCTACTCCCTGCCCGCAGGAAATGACCCCGGCGTTCAGGTCTCCTTCCTGGAACATTCTCCTGGCTTTATCCCCGGCAGCCACCTGAATGATCTCCTGCAAGCCTGCCTGTTGTTTTTCTATTTCGGCCAATTTCTTAGCCACTTCGTTGACCCACACCCGGTGGGAATTTTGAATGCTGCGCATGACGATCATGGTATCCAGCTCGGTGGCTTCGATCAAGGCCTGTTTTAATTTGGGATGTATGGGACATTCTTCGGCAACCAACAAGGAAGTTCCCATGATCACCCCTTGCGCCCCTAAGGCCAGCAAAGCTAAGAATCCGCGGCCATCGGCCACCCCTCCGCCGCCGATCACCGGAATTTTCAGGGCGTCCACCACCCGCGGCACGAGGCATAGGGTAGTGATATCCAGGGTGCCGGTGGCCCCGCCATTTTCATATCCCACCACGGTCACGGCATCCGCCCCGATCGATTGGGCCTTCAGGGCATAACGAACTCCCACGCACTTATGAATGAGGGTGATGCCCTGGGCCTTGAGATCTCCGGCCAACTCTTCCGGGGCTTTATGGCCGGATGTTTCCACGATCTTGATCCCCTCATCGAAGATGACCTCCAAATATTCCCTATTGTCGATGGGCCGCATGGCCGGGAATAAATTTAAATTTATGGCAAAAGGCTTATCCGTCATCCCTTTGAGTTTTTTAATTTCCCGGCGAAATTCTTCTTTGGTCTGAAAAATGGCTGAGGCTAAAACGCCGAGAGCTCCGGCATTTGCAGAGGCTGCCACCATCTCGGCCCGGGAAAGGTGCATCATGGTGCCGACTACGATCGGATATTTAATACCCAGCATTTCTGTAACTTTGGTCTGAAACATTTCATCCTCCCTCAATTTTTTATCTTTTGGATGCCGATTTTGAATGCAACCTTTAGCCTATGGCCTATTACCTGAGGCTCTTGCAAAAATCTAAAAACAAGAGGAAATCGTCATTCCGGGCAAGCGAAGCGCGACCCGGAATCCAGTCCCGCTCGGAGCGGGATTCAAGCAATTCTGGATTCCGGCTTTCGCCGGAATGACGGAGGAAGTAACTTTTGCAAGAAGCTCACCTATTACCTATCTTCCGTGGGTATTTTGGATTCGCAGGGAACCCCTGTCTGGCACAACCCGCAGCCATACCCGTCAAATCCAAAATGAGTTTTTACATAATCCTGGGTGGTAGGGTGTAAATAGACCCGGCATTTGGCTTTGTCGTGGCCTTTTTCACTGAGGGCTCCTGCCGGGCAACGTTTGATGCACTTGCCGCAAATCCCCTGGGAAAAAAACAGGCAATAAGCCTGGTGTTTCTTGTAGGGGCGGGGGGTGGGGGAGATTTGAATGCCAGCTACAACCGAACCGCAGCGCATGGCTTTCCCTTTGGGGGTAATCAGGCCATCGCAAAGCCCAAAAGTTCCCAAACCGGAGGCATAAGCGGCATGCCGCTCAGACCAGGTGGAGGCGAAACCATAACGGTCCGAGTCTTTCCATTCCCAAAGAGGAGAAATCATGGGCGCCACGGCCTTGATCCCCTTCTCCTGTAAAACTGCTATCACCTGCTTGCGCAGTTTTACATTCGTCTCCTCTCCGAATATCCGGGACCTCGCCCACCTCTCCGACGGGTAGGCAGTCTCTTTCCGATTGTCAGCCTTTGTCCTTTCGGTCTGGGGCAAAATCCAGCTGATGACAGACAGTTCATCCGCCGTTACAGTCAATTCCGGAAATGTCTTACTGAATATTTCAAGAGGGGTCCAGTGAAAAGCTCCGACATGTTCCTTAAAATCCCGGTAGAGAGGGTCATCCCCCCTGGAGAATCCTACGAGCGGATCCGACCAGGCTTTCTCATTGGCCTGATTTTTCAGGGTGTTTTCCGGCGATTTGCCGATGAAATCTTTGATTAAGTTGTCAATCCAGCCGGCCGGATCTTGAATTTGGCGATTCGCTTCCATTTTATCCTCCTGTTGTAATAAATAGTTTCAGGTTTCAGGTTCAAATGTACACAAATTGTCAGGA
Source organism: Deltaproteobacteria bacterium (assembly GCA_016875165.1). GTDB lineage: Bacteria > Desulfobacterota > SM23-61 > SM23-61 > SM23-61 > JAHJQK01. The sequence continues at coordinate 31,744 of VGSF01000025.1, read as the reverse complement.
TAAACGAAAAATAAAATATTTATCTGTGTTTATCTGCGAAAATCTGTGTCCAAAATAATTTAAAACTTGAAACTTTATCCTTTAGCCTCCATGGCTGCCCGTAGCGCTTTGCGATTCAGGGGCGGCTCTTGAACTCCTAATTTTTCTTCCATCACAATGGCCTCTGCCGGACAGCCCGTGGCGCAAACTCCGCAACCAAAGCATCGATCCCCATCAACCTCCGGAACATTCCCCTCCATTGCCGAAGCTTTTGCCGGACATCGGTCCACACACACCTCGCATCCCGTGCAAAGGTCGGGATCAATGCGCGGCTGGAAACCAGAGTAGAGAACCCGGCCTGGTTTTGGCTGGCTTAAGGCAGTCTTAAGAATCATACAATGGCAAGAGCAGCAGTTGCAGATGAAGTCAATCTCCTGGGTGTTCATGCTGGCATGGACCAGGCCGGCCTCCGCTGCTTTCTTCAGCACCCCTCTGGCTTCTTCCTTGTTGACCTTACGTCCCATCCCTCTTTCGATCACGAACGACGCTCCCAAACCAAACTGCATGCACACGTCATCCGGTTTTCCGCAGTCGCTCTTTTCATCCAGGAGCTTTCCTTCGTGGCGGCAGAAACAGGTGGAGACAGCAATTGGGGCATAATTATCAATGTAGGTGGAAACCTGGTTGTAAGTATGGACTTTGGAATCGGGGCGGATCGTCTCCCCCACGGGGATCACCCTGTTGGCTGGGAAGGTAATCGTTTGAGGACCACGGGCCGCATCAACTGCTTGTTTGTAAGAATGAATCAGCCTGGCAATTTCCCTGTCCCGGTCTGTGCGGGTGCCGCGCATGAACTGAAACTCGAAAATCCCCGGCACAAAAGGAACGCCCATATACAAGCGGCTTCCATCCTTCTGAAAAGAGCTGCAAAGGCCTTTGCTGGCCATGGCCTCAAGCAGTTCAGCTACTTCTCCTTCCTTCTTACCCGTTTCCCGGGCAATTACGCCCGCTGGAGCAGGTTTGGGGGGCAAAGCCGCAGCCAAGGCGGCCTCTTCCGGCGTGAATAGTTCCCGGGTCATTTCGTAAAATTCCGGGATGTCCATCCCGGGGTACCTTCCTCCGCGCTGGGCCATCAGTGCGCATAACTGCCGATATCTTTCATCGCTCATTTTCCCTCCTTTTATTCCTGGATTTTACTCCAAAAAATCGCCGATCCAGTTGACTTTAGCCGGATTCCGGTAGACCATGCGCAAGAATTGGACATCCGGATATCCAACCGTGAAGGCTACCAGGGACCGATGATCCGTTGGGATCTTCAGAAAATCTTTTAGCTCCTTGGAGTTCTCGATCGCCCAGATAAGGAAACCGATATAGCAAGTCCCCAGGCCCGAGGTCTCGGCCAAAAGGACCATTTGGGTGGAGGCAATGGCCGCATCGATCTCCGGAGTCGTGGCCAGGCCCTTTTTCATGTGGACGATGATCAAGGCCGGAGCGTGGTGGAGAAGCTGATCCACCCCTTCCCCCCACTTCTTGGCGATCCGTTCCCAGACCGGGGGGAGAGTCTGCCTGGCAACCAGCTCTTCAGGCAAGGGCTTTTTCTCCCGGTTGAGCTTGTCGATCACTTTTCGAATCCCTTCTCCCTGCGCCTGCAAATTCCCAATGGCGATCTTACATACCTTATCCAGTTTTTTTCTCCCGCTGACCACCACGTACTCGCAGGCCTGCCGATTGGAGCCGGTGGGCGCAAACCGACCCGCTTCCACCAGCATTTGCAATTTTTCTTTTTCCACGGACTTATCCTGGTATAGCCTCAGGCTGCGCCGGTTGCGCAGGAAGCGCAAGAAAGGAGCGGCACTGGGAATCTCCTCCTTGCTCGGTACGGTTGTAAACTCCTCATTCCCCTCAGAGAACTGGGGGGCATCCGTCGGGCAAACCGCCTTGCAGTGGCCGCAGTAAAGGCACAGGGCGGGATCAATGATCTGGATCGAGCTATCCCCTTCTTGAAGAATTTTCCGGACGCAGATGGGGATGCAGAGGCCGCATTGCGTGCATCTTTTCTCATCGATGGTTATCAACTTTTCTCCTTTCCTCTGTAAGGTTCCAATGGGGGATTTTCTCATATCTTCTTTCGGGAGGATGATCGGGCTGCCTGCCTCTCGGCCAGAAATCGGTGCCCGTATTCCCGCCCATCGAGTGGGTTCAATAACCTAATCCCCTCCTCAGGTATAAAGGGCCCTCTTTTCTTCATCCAGACTCATCACGTAGGCCTCGGCTTTCTCAGGAGAAACCCGTTCCAGCGAACCGTCCGGCCGTTGGATTACAACGCCCGAGGAAGTAAGAATCCTGAAATTCTCCTTTCGATCCTCCAGATCGGGCCAGCAGATAAGCTGGCAATTGCCGCAGGTCAGATAAAGTTTAGAGCGCATGAGAATATGGGGGAAGCCCCCTTCCAGGGGAGGACGGCGATCATAAGCTTTGATCCCTTTTATCATAGCCTCGCGAAAAGCATGGTCATCATCGGGGATGAAGAATCTCCCCGGCGACCAGGTTGACCATTTCTTTGAAGAGTGGAGGCCTGTCATGCCCCCGCAGACAAATTCACAGCGGAGGTAGTTTCTTCTCTTGGCGTAAGAAAACTTTTCCCCTCCCAGGTTCACCTGGGCGTCCTCTACCGGGTCCATCAATCCCGAGCAGCAGGAAGCCAGGCAGAACTTACACCGGTTACAGTAGTTTTCTTCCGGAGGGAGAGGATCCGTCGGCTCCAATTCCGCCGAAGTTACGCAGGTCCCGAGAATCACCGCCGCCCCATACTCAGGGGTGATCACGTTTCCCGAAAAACCAAACCAGCCAACCCCTGAACGGACAGCAAGATAGCGGTGGGAAAGGTCGGGATGCATGCCTAACCTGCCTATCCCGGGCTCCTCCCGGTAAAACTCGTTGGCCACCACGCCTTGCGAGGGGAATCCCTTCTGCTCCAGATGCTTGGCCAAGTGAGCGGCAATTCCTGTCACCAGCATGTTGGCCCGCAGGTTGTCCCCTTCGTGGCTGAGACGATCTTCCTTGGCCAGGAAAGGGCGAATGTATTTTTTATTCAGCGGGATGGCAAAGGTTATGGCTGACCGTGCTTCGGGCATGATAAAAGTGAGATCCGTAGAGGGAGGGCCTCCCTCCAGGGTCTGGCGGGTTGCAATTCCCACCCGGACAGTTCCATAAGATCCGACCATCTTTTTAACTTGTTCGGTAAGGGAACCCATGTTTCCTCCTAAATGAATAGGACGCAGATTTTCGCAGATTCACCCTGTTAGACAGGAAACATCTAACAGGGTAAATCTGCGTCCTGAAAAATTCATTGAGTTTAATTTGCATACAAATAATTATCCCTTAATTTCCTTGAGCATTCTTTTGAACAAAAGCTTCTCTTCTAAAGATAGGACGCTGGTCAACTCTTCGTTGACCGCCTTTCTCTGTTCAGCCAGGTCATCCATCATTTTTCTGGCTCTGGCCGTGATGGATACGCGAAGGGACCGGCGGTCTTCGGGATTTTCTTCCTTTTTTACCAGGCCGGCCTCGGCCATTCTGTCCAGCACGCCGGAAAGGGTTGCGCTGTCCATGATCGTTCTTTCGGAAATTTCTGCGGAGGAGAGGGCTTCTTCGTCTCTGAGGACAGCCAGGATAAGGTGTTGCACAGGAGTTAATCCAAAAGGTAGAAGTTTTTTCTTGAGCAACCCGTGGGCTTTCTGGTATGCCTTGCCCAGAAGAAAGACGAAACACTCTTCGTGCTCGGCCATTAGGCAACTCCCAAATTAGTTTGTATACAAAATAATATCGACAGGGAAAAGGGGTGTCAAGTAAATTATTTTAATTTAATTTCGCCGCTTTTGGAAAAAGGGATAGTGGCGCTGCCCAGGCTGGTCTTGATGATGGCCGCCCCCTCAATTTTATACCGTAAATCCTTGCCGGCCAGAAGGAACCCCAAAGGGTTTCCCAGGCTTTTTAGATCAGTTTGCAGCGGAATCTGAACCAAAACAGAAGACGAATTGGCGATCTTTATTTCTTTTTGCAGACGGCCTTTACCCACCTCCTGGTCATAGAAATAGACCGTGTATTCCAGGGCTCTTAGCTTCAAATCAAAATTATTGGGGTTTTGCACCTCGATGCCGAAGAGGAAATTAATCTCCTTGAGGGAGATGTTCCTGACCTCGATTTCCTTTAAAGTGAAGGTGGGCTTTTCCAGAAACCAGTTCAGGCAAGAAGGAAGGAAGAAAGAACACCCGATGAAAAAGAAAAGGACGAAGCGCTTCATGGTTTTATCATACCGCAAAATTAAATTTAACCAAAGGCTAATTTCTTTTAATGGGTGCCCACCTTCACTTTTGAATAAATTCAATAATCCAAACTGATAGGCGAAGCCCGGACGGGAAGGGGATGAAAGAGGGAGCGCCGGCGGGAAAAAGATTTAACATAGCCCGAGTTTTTCTTCCACAAAGAAAAGGCGGGATCGAAGAAAGGCAGGGTATCATGGGCGGAAGTCCCGCCCTTATCCATGAAAGCAATACTGCCTTGTGCTCCCGAGAGATTCCCCCTGCCGTCCGGGCCGGGTTATGATCATTATTCTGAAATCATGAAAGAAAATGAAAAGTGAAAGGGGGCACCCATTAAAAGTCAAATCCATTGCCTGTCGTTGAACCACTAAGAAGGATATGGTAGATTGAAATAGATATGCTCTGAGCGGGCCGCTCTTTCTTCTGCTGGTCTTTTGAAGAAGCGCTTAACTTCAAAATATCTATGCGGTTTACTTACCAATTAATCTTAGGGTGCAGGTCGAACTGGAAGAGATGATGACCATCCGCCTTTCCAATATTCATCTATCTTTGGCTGAGAAAGAAGCGACCCTTCCAGAAAAAGCGGCCCGGGTTCTTAAGGTTTTACCCGAACATATTCAGGGATGCAAAATCGTTAAAAAATCGCTCGACGCCCGCAGGAAGAACCGGATTCATTTTGTTTACGCCATCGAGCTCTCCTTACCGCCTGAGGAAGAGAAAAAAGTAATCCAGGAGGCCCCTGCCGGTCTTCAGATCGAAGAAGTGCTTGGGCAGCCCATTCCGGCCCCAGTCATCATAAAAAGGAAACCGGCCTGCCGCCCGGTAATTTTGGGAACTGGACCTGCCGGCCTCTTTGCGGCCTTGAAACTTTGCCAAAGCGGCCTTCCTCCATTAATTTTAGAACGCGGGAAAGAGGTGCCCGAACGAGTCAAGGACGTGGAAAGATTCTGGGGCGATGGAACGCTTGACCCCGAAAGCAATGTGCAGTTTGGAGAAGGTGGGGCCGGGACATTTTCAGACGGAAAGCTTTTCACGCGCCTACACGATCCGCGAGTTTCCAACATCCTAAACATTTTTTCCCGTTTTGGAGGACCTGCGGAGATCCTTTATCTGCAGAAGCCGCACATTGGCACTGACCGGTTGCGCCGGGTAATAATGGCCATGCGCCATTACCTTAAAGAGCAGGGAGCAGAGTTCAATTTCCAGGCCAAAATGACCGGACTTAAAATCTTCCGGGACCATCTTCAAGGGATCGTAGTGAACGACCAAAAAGAAATCCCAGCCTCTATACTCTTCCTGGCCCCGGGGAACAGCGCCAGGGACACTTTCCAAATGCTCTTCCAGGCGGGGGTGGCTATGGAGGGCAAACCTTTGGCCATCGGACTGCGCGTGGAACACCCCCAGAGGCTTATCGATCGTATCCAGTATGGCCCTTCAGCCGGAGATCACCGGTTGCCGCCGGCAGAATACCAGCTTACCTTCCGCAGCTCCAGGGGGCGCGCGGTATATTCTTTTTGCATGTGCCCGGGGGGAGCGGTAATCGCCGCCAGCTCTGAAAATCAGGGGCTGGTTACCAACGGAATGAGCCTGTTTCAAAGGAATTCTCCCCTGGCCAATAGCGCGCTGGTGGTCAGCGTGGGGTTAGATGACTTTGGAGGTAAGGAGCCGTTGGCCGGCCTGGAATTCCAGCGCCGATGGGAAAGAAAAGCCTTTCTTGCCGGCGGAGGAACCTTTTGGGCTCCGGCTCAGGGGCTTCTTGATTTTTTAGAGGGGCGGGATCCTTCTCCATTGAGAAAGACGAGCTTTAAACCGGGCCTTACTCCAGCCCGCCTGGAGGAATGCCTCCCGGCTTTTGTGGTGGAAAGTCTGCGGGAAGCGCTCCCCCATTTCAACCGTAAGATGCCCGGCTTTTCTTCCGCGGAGGCCATGTTGATCGGCGTTGAGACGCGCACCTCGGCGCCTTTGCGCATCCTTCGCGGGGAGGATTTTCAATCGCTAAGCGTTCGGGGTCTTTATCCCATCGGCGAAGGATCGGGCTATGCCGGAGGAATCATCAGCTCCGCGCTCGACGGAATGAAAGCCGCGGAAGCGTATCTCAAGACTTTAGGGGTGAGTTTGGTATAAGGTGCAAGGGTGAAAGGTAAAGGATACGGCGCCTCATGCGCCTTGCGCCTTACGCCTCATGTCTTTTAAATCCTGGAGGAAGAAATGGAAAAAATTTTCGTTAATCAATTGAAAAAAGGCCACGCTGTAGAGAGCATTTTTCTCGTTAAGGAAAAGAGCCTGACCAGAACAAAGACAGGAAACCTCTATCTTTCCCTCCGTCTAACTGACCGCAGCGGAGAAGTCGAAGGACGCGTCTGGGAGAATGCTCTGGACTTTAGCGCATTGTTTGAAAAAGATGATTTTATTAAAGTGAGAGCAGAAGTTGACGAATTTCAGGGAACGCTGCAGCTGCGCATCCTCAAATTAAAAAAATGCGGGGACGCCGAAGTTTTGCTGGATGACTTTCTTCCGAAGACTCCCCAAAATATCGAAAAGATGTTTTCCGAAATCAAAAGCGTCGCTGCCGGCGTGAACCAACCTTTTCTGCGGCGCCTCCTGCAGGCCTTCCTGGAGGATGAAGATTTTGTAAAAAAATTCAAGCTGGCCCCGGCAGCCAAGGCCGTGCATCATGTTTACCTTGGCGGTTTGTTGGAGCACACTCTTTCCGTCGTTCAACTTATCCTTCTAATAGGCCCGCGATACAAGGGCATTAATATGGATTTTCTGACTACCGTGGGCATCCTTCATGACATTGGGAAAGTATCCGAGCTAAGCTTTGCCCGCACTTTCGATTACACGGACTCGGGCCGTCTCCTTGGGCATATTATCCTCACCGTGGAGATGGTTGACGAAAAAATGAGGGCCATTCCGGATTTCCCCGAAAACCTGGCCACCCTCCTTAAACATAATCTTATCAGCCATCATGGAGAGTATGCCTTTGGCTCACCCAAGCTGCCCATGACCCTGGAGGCGCTCTTGCTTCATCATCTTGACGACCTGGACGCTAAAGTCAACGCATTTCTGGGGTGGATTGAGAAGGAAAAGAGTGATCCTTCCCCCTGGACCTCTTACCATAAGCTTTTTGACCGCTTTATCTTCAAGCCTGAGCAGCAGGAAGGCTAATTCAGTTTTTGTCACAGAGGAGATCGAGGCTAAAGAGATAAAAATAATTGTAACAGTTTAGCGATTTGAAAAAATGGTATTAAAGCCTTTGTTGAGGGCCGGTGGTTAGAGCGGAACGCGCCGGAAGCATCGGTTGGGTTTCCTCTTGGCCACGGGGATAAAAGATCTTTTCCTTCGGAGGAGGCGGGGGTTCTTGCCCGCCCCATATGCGGAGAAATTAGCGCCTTATGATTCCAAGCGTTACGCTCTGGCCCCCGGCCCCTGGAATCCCTTGGCCCTTATAACACACCTTTTTTAAAAAAGCTAAAGTGTTACAGGAAATGAGATTCGTGGAGCGGTAACGATGCAAAAGAGAATCTTAGGCAGGACGGGGTGGGCAGTCTCCGTGATTGGGTTTGGGGCCATTAAACTGCCGCGGATCGGCTTTAAGGAGTGCGAGCGTATTTTAAATCGCTCCCTCGATGCCAGGATCAATTTTATCGATACGGCCGACTGTTATGGCGACAGTGAAGAAAAAATCGGGCAGGCCCTAAAGAAAAGGCGGAAGGAGTTTTATCTCTCCACAAAAATAGATGAACGGGATGGCCGGGGAGTTCGGCAAAAACTGGAACGATGCCTTAGCCGGCTGAAAACGGATTGGATTGACCTTGTTCTTTTTCACGACGTGCGCGGATCAGAATATGAAAAGATATTCAATGCCGGCGGCCTGGAAGAGCTGGAAAAAGCCCGCCAGGAAGGAAAGATTTCCCATGTTGGAATCAGCATTCACGGTTCTATTCCCATGATGAGGCAAGCCATAGAATCCGGGGGGTTTTCGGTCCTGATGGTGGCCTACAGCGCTATTGACGAGGATCGTCTCACGGCAGACCTGCTGCCCATGGCCGCTGCCAAAGGAGTCGGCGTGATTGCCATGAAACCCCTGGCCGGAGGAAGGTTGGCGAAGTTCCCGGCCAGAGGCTGGGACTACCAGTTATTTAAAGCGGAATCTCCCGCCCAACTGGCCCTGCGTTATGTCCTCTCCAACCCCCATATCAAGTGCGCAATACCCGGTATGATGACCCTAAATGAACTGGAAGAAAACCTGAAGGTGGGCGAAAGGCCGAGGGAGTTGTCAGCCGCGGAAATCAAGAAGTTTATGGCAAAAGCCGGAGAGGCCGGAAAAGGGTTTTGCCGGAATTGCGGTTATTGCCTTCCCTGTCCGGAGGGGATCGCCATTCCCGACGTTTTCCGCTATGAAAGCTATTATCGCCATTATGGCCTGAAAGACTGGGCCCAGAGCCAGTATGGCTCATTGCCAGTCAATGCCGAGGACTGTTCTGATTGCCAGCAATGTCTGGATAAGTGCCCTTACGGAGTTTTGATACCTTCCAATTTAAAAACCGCCCATAAAATCTTGATGGAGTCGTAAAAAGTTCCGTTTTCGTCATTGCGAGGAGTTCCGCATTTGCGGGACGACGAAGCAATCTTGTATTTTCGGGCACTTATAAAAACGAGATTGCTTCACTTTCGCTCGCAATGACCCTTTAGCGACTTTTTACGAGATCATCAATCTTAAAGGGCGCAAAGACAAGGTGATTAAAAGTTCGCATTGACTCCTTTGGTCAACATCGTTAAACTGATTTTAAATTATAGGACCATCTAATTTTGATGGTCCCGTAAAAAGTCGTCACTCCGGCCTGCCTGTGCCTGGCAGACAGGTGAAAACCGGAGTCCAGAGTATTTATAAGCTTTTGAATCCCGCTCCGAGCGGGACTGGATTCCGGCTTTCGCCGGAATGACGAAAATAGGACAAAAAAGACTTTTTACGAGATCATCAAATTTTATACGCCAAAATGACTGCAAAAAAGGAATACTGGCAGATCAATACGGCACGGATTGCCGATGAGATTCTTTCAGTCGCTTCGGGAGCGCGAACAGAAGAAGACATCAAGATGCGTGTTGAGCCAATTCTTAGGAAAGCTTTCAAGGACATCGGCATAGATGTCGATATTGTGGAGTACGAAAAGGCAACGGCCCTGCGGGCCAAGATGGACGCTGTCTATGGTTATCTGATACTTGAGTATAAAGTGCCCGGGAAATTGGCAACGGGTCCGGGGCAAAGGGAAGCGCAAAAACAACTCCAGCGATACCTGTCTGAAGAGGCGATCCATCATCGCCCGCAGGAAAAAGCCTTTCTGGAAAAGGCCATCGGAGTGTCCATTGACGGCCAGATGATTATGTTCGCCCGCTATACCCGAATAGCCAGGGTTATTTCAACGCCAGTTCCCATGGCGCCAGACCAACGAGAATTATTCCCCGAAAAGTCCGCCCAAATCGGTTTTCACTTTTTGGGGCCATATCCGATTACAAAGGACAGCCTTACAAATCTCCTCATTTTCGTTCGCGCCGCAGCCAGAAGACCCCTCACTGCCAAAGACTTAAGTGATGTATTTGGCCCGGAGCATGATATCGCGCGGCAGGCCGTATCGGAAATTTATTCAGCGGTCATGAGGGCCCAGAGGCTTAGCGCTCCATCGAGGGTCAAGGCCTTTTTTGACGAGTGGGATAGAATCTTCGGAGTAGTGTATGGCCAGGAGATTGAGAAAGCGGAGAAGGCGGCGGAAGAGACAGCAAGTCTTTATCAGATGCCGGGTGGGGTAAGGTTAAAACAGCTTCTTTTTGCCATCCATACCTACTATGCTTTTCTCATGAAAATCATCTCCGTCGAACTTCTCTCCATGCAAAAGGAGAGCACGTTCGTTTCCTTCGTGCGAGAGCTGGGAGCATTAGAAGATGACCCCCTCAAAGAGAGGCTTATGCGGCTTGAATCCGGCGCCGATTTTAGCGATCAAGGAATCGAGAATTTTTTGGAGGCGGATTTTTTCCGTTGGTATCTCGACGGGTGGAATCGGCCTCTGGCCAATGCCTTCCGCGCCATCATCCGCGCCCTATCCTCTTTTGAACTGGCGACGCCTGTCCTGGAGCCGGATTGGACCCGCGACCTGTTGAAAAACCTTTATGAGCTGATCGTTCCTAAAAAACTCCGGCATGACCTTGGGGAATTTTATACCCCCGATTGGCTGGCAGGATACCTGATTGAACGGAGCGGCTACCAGGGTGACCCGAGTGTTAGATTTTTGGATCCAGCCTGTGGATCAGGCACATTCTTAGTTGAAGCCATTAACCGCGTGATCCAGAACCTCAGGCTGAAACGAAAAATCAATTGGGAGAAGGCCGGCCGTCTCATCCTGAATAATATAGTGGGATTCGACCTCAATCCGCTGGCAGTTCTTGCGGCCAGAACAAATTATCTAATCGCTTTTGCCCCGTTTATTCCTTTCGTAAGACCAATATCCATTCCCGTCTATCTTTGCGATTCGGTTTTGGCGCCTACCCGCGCCAACTGTGAGGGCGGACTTCCTTTTGAGGATGTCGTTTTTTCGACAAGCAAAGGGGATTTTCTCTTTCCCTCAGCCGTGCAGGAAAAGGAGAAAATCGACCAATTTACTTCTTTGATCGAAGTCGGCCTGCGGGGAAAGCACAGCCCGGAAGATTTTTTCAATCTTTTATCGAAAAGACTGCCTTTAACGGAAAGGGATCGAAGGCTTCTTTTGCGGGTTTACAACCAGATCAAACAACTGGAAGAACAGGGAGAGAATGGAATCTGGGCCAGGTACATCAAGAACGCTTTTGCGCCTGTCTATCTTGGCCGTTTTGATTTTGTAGTCGGCAATCCCCCCTGGGTGCGGTGGGGATACTTGTCGGACGATTACCGCAAAAGAACTCTCGACCTCTGGAAGCGATACGGCCTTTTTTCTTTGAAAGGGCATGAAGCCAGGCTCGGGGCAGGGGAAAAAGATTTTTCGATGCTGTTCACTTATGCTGCCTGTGATTATTACCTGCAGGATCGCGGAAAACTGGCTTTTCTCATTACCCACGAAGTTTTTAAATCAAAAGGGGCGGGCGAAGGGTTCCGGCAATTTGAACTTAAGGAAAATAGGATTCCCCTCCGCGTCCTCCTCATGGAAGACATGGTCGATCTTAAACCTTTTCAGGCGGCCAATAAGACTTCCTTGTTTGTTTTAGAGAAAGGCCAGCCCACTTCTTATCCCGTTCCCGTGGTCATCTGGAGGAGAATTCCGGGAACAGGTGCGATCTCACCGGATTGGGCGCTATCCGAAGTGCTTTCTCATACACATCGAGCCAATGTAAAAGCGATTCCTGTTCATCCGGCGAAAATAAATTCTTCCTGGCAAACCGCCACCCCTGCCACCCTGAAAGGTTCTGAAAAGATGAAAGGGAAAAACCATTACCAGGCCCATCTCGGGGCCAGGGTCGAACCCTATGGCGTATTCTGGCTGCGTATCAAGGACGTCCGCCCTGATGGTCTTCTCGTCGTTGAAAATATGGTCGAGCGGGGAAAGAGAGAAATTCCTTCCACCTCAGTGGCCATAGAAAAAAACCTGGTCTATCCGGCAATCAGCGGAGGGGATATAATTCCTTTTGGAGTCAAGGGCAACGTTTACATAATAATCTCCCAGGATCCGGCCAAGCGCCTTCCTTATGTTGAGTCCTGGATGACCACCCATGTTCCGCTGACATATGCCTATTTAAGAAAGTTTAAAGACGTTCTTTTGTCCAGAGGATCAAGGGTTGTCCGGGAACTTGCCCAGGCAACAGAATTCTATGCAATGTATGGAATTGGCCCATACACCCTTGAAAATACCGGGTGGTTTGGAAACGGATGGCTTCCAAAATGGCCGCCGTGGTATTATCGAGGCTGCGCACCCCCTTTGGCCTGAAAACAGCTATTTCTACGGATACAACTTCTTTTTTCGCCGTGAAGAATGAAAACGAGGCCCATTATTTATGCGGCATTCTGAATTCAAATATCCTTAATGAATATATCCGCAGCTTTTCATCCGCCGGGCGGGGTTTCGGCGCTCCCTCGGTGATGAATAATCTGGCCATTACAAAGTTTGATAGTAATCAGGAGATCCATATAAGGATCGCGGAACTTTCCCAGAAGGCCCATACCCTGGTAGCCCAGGGTAAGGAAATTGAGGAAATACAAAGTGATTTAGATGAGGCAGTAGAAACATTATGGAATATCAAACTTTAACCCCATCGAATCGGAAATACCCCAAACGACTCCTTGAACGCCTTGGGGAAAATGCCCCAAGGAAGATATTCTGTTGGGGGCCATTGGATTTTCTCCACAGGTTCACGATGGCGGTGATTTCTGCGGATTCCATCAGCGGTTTGGCCCTGATGTCCACCAACCAATTGCTGTTTACCATACGCGAATACGATCTCAACCTCATCGGCGGGTGGCATTCCGTCATGGAAACGGAAATATTCCGCCTGGGGTTATTCCGGAAGAACTTCACCGTAACTCTATTTACGGCTAAAGGCCTGCGCTGCGAAACTTTTGATTTGTTCCTGGAAACAAGATTTTACCCGCCTCTCCATGAATTCCCGGAACGGAAGGAATATTTCCGCCGGGCGGAAGAAGGAGAATTGTTGATTTTCTCGGTTTCCCCTCCTGAAGAGGCCAAAATGAGCCGGAGGAATATTATTTATAGAAACTGGATAGCCTGTGCTCTCGCGGATGTCGTCTTTGTCCCCTTTGCCGAAAAAGGAACCAAAACCTTGGCCATGGCCAAACGAGTTCTTTCCTCTAAAATCCCTGTCTTTACAACAGACCATGAATCCAATCATGATCTCCATCAGTTAGGCATATCGGCCTTCACCCGGAAGACCGTGGGTAAATACCTCGAGCAACTGGGAGCCCGGCAAGCTCCGCCCCCTGAAAAAAAACCTGTCCTGGTCAATTTACGTGAGCCAATTGAGCAAATCAAAAACAAGCCCGCGGGTTTTATTCAAGAAAAATTGAATCTATGATGCCATTAAATGTCTTTCAGCGCCCCGACTTTATAACGGAACCATCCCCTATCCCTTCCGCCTTCTCTCCTGCCCCTGTTCAGGCCATAACATAGATAAGGGATTGAGGTGAAAAAGGAATTATCAACAGTTAAGGAAAGATAAGATAAAAATGAGCAATGTTGCCGCCCGAGCGCAAAAAAAGGTACGCTCCCAAAAGCCTTTACGGACAGAGGAAGACAACCAAAAATCCCAAATTTCGCCAGCCGATTTTCACCGCATCGAATTTTTCCGGCAGGGTTTCGCTCTGGTTCCGGACCCGGCAGACCGGAGTCCCGGGGCCGCTATTTTTCTGAAAGGCGATAAGAAGGAGCGGGATCAAAGGTTTTGTTCCTGCGCCGTTTCCAGCAGGCAGACTTGCGAACATATTCTCAAGCTGATCGCTTTGTATAAAACCTTCCAGGGGGCATACGGAGAGCGAACTCCCGAAGAGGCCTTCCGGTCAAGCCTCTGGCGCCGTATGGCCGCCATTCTGGCCGATGGATCCCAGGAGACCCTGGAGTCCGTGCATCTTCAGGCCGTTGATCATAACTCAAAAAGAATAATCCGGGTTGTTGACGCGGGGGGAAGAGAAAGGCTGGAATACTTTTCCCAGTCTTCCGATGCCCTTCGTTTCATAGAGCGAATGGATCAGGCTACCGGGCAGGATCATGTTCCCCGCCGGGGCGCTCTCTTGGAGACTCTTGCCTCCCTTACGCTTACGGATGAAGAGCGGTACATGGCCCAGATGGGGTTCAAAACGATCCGGCAAGTTTTGGAAGAAAGTTTCTGGTACCGCCTGGCCTATCACTGCTTTCGGGAATTCGGAGATAGGGGTAATATCTTTCGCCCGGCCATTGAGGAGGGCTCCGGCGAGTTTACCCTGACCTTCCAGCCCGCCGGAGGGGATGTCGTTTTTCGTATGGCCATCCCCCGCCAGAGAGTAAAAAGTTTACTCTCGGCTTTCAGGGAAATCTTCCCGAAGGAGCAAGAACTGGCGATCCATCCTATTCCCCTGAAATCGGTCTTTAGGATTTCCGCAAATAAAAAAATGGACCTGGAGATCAAACCGCTCATTCAAGTCCTTAAGGAAGATGGGGAGGCGAGGTTTTTTGAAAGAGAAGATCTGGAAAAGTTCCGCTACGGAGATCTAATCTATATAAAGGAGCTTAGCATACTGGCCGAATTGGAACCCCCCGGAAAAATTCAAGGAAAAAACCCCAAGCCAACCAAAATGGTGCTAAAAAGGTCCCAGGTTCCCAGCTTTTTGCAGGAATTCAGCCAGGAGCTTCGGGAAGGCGCCCATATCGTTGAGACCTCGGTCAGGAACCTCAAGATCCATACCAGTTTTGACAGGATGGAAATAACGCCCGCAGCCCTGAACCGGTCCTGGTGCTGGCTTTCCCTAAATTATGGCTTTGGCAATTCGTCGATCTCTCTTGGGAAGATATTGCAGGCCAGGAAAAGCGGGGAGCGTTTTTTATCCACTGCCGATGGATGGGTGGACTGCCAAGCCCAGGCTTTTGAAAACCTGGGCCACATAGCCGGCCGTCTTTCTGAAGAAAAACTAAATTCACCAGACCGGGTAAAGCTTTCCCGCATGGACTTGCTGCGTCTTAACGCCTCCGCCTCCGGGCCTGTTACGGTGGGCGGCAAGGGCAAGGCTGCTACCTTATTAAAATCCCTGCTGGAGTTGAGGCCGGCAGAGCGTTTGCCGGAGCTTAAGGGTTTGACATCCACCTTACGGCCATATCAGGCGCTGGGGGTGGAATGGCTCTGCTTTCTGTTTGAAAACGGACTGGGGGGCCTGCTTTGCGATGATATGGGTTTGGGCAAAACCCATGAAGTCATGGCTTTCCTGCTGGCGTTTCAGGAGCAGGGAGGGGTGGACAAACCATCTCTGGTGGTCTGTCCCACAACGGTCCTGAGCCACTGGCAACATAAAATTTCCGTCCATGCCCCGGGGTTGAAGGCCGCAACCTTTCACGGGGGACAGCGTAATCTTACGGAAACGCTCCGGGAGGGGAAGGTTTTGCTTACCTCCTATGGGATCCTCCGCAATGACATTGAAAAGTTAAAGCAGATTCCCTTCTCCCTGGCCGTATTTGACGAAATACAGAACCTCAAAAACCCGCAGACCCAGTCCTATGAGGCAGCCAAAATGCTCAGGGCGGCGATAAAAATTGGCCTCACGGGAACTCCTATTGAAAACAACCTGGGAGAATTGAAGGCGCTTTTCGACCTGACGGTTCCAGGCTATTTGGGAACCGATGAGGAATTCAACTGCCGGTATGTCCAGCCGGGCGAAACGGAACAGGCCGGGGAGAGGCAAAAGGCTCTTTCCAGGCTGATCTCTCCCTTTATTTTACGCCGTCTGAAAAAGACGGTCCTTACCGAGCTGCCGGAGAAGATCGAAGATATTCGCGCCTGCGCCCTAAGCGACGATCAAATCAAGATGTACAGGGACGCTATTGCTTCGCGCGGGAAGGGGCTGATCCATACCCTGAAGCACGGGGAGGAACCGATTCCGTACATGCACATCTTCGCCCTGCTTACCCTGCTCAAGCAAATTTGTAATCATCCTGCCCTGGTCGAAGGAAAGCTGGATGATTTCGATAAATACCAATCCGGCAAATGGGATCTCTTCAAGGAGCTGGTCAGCGAGTCGCTGGAAAGCGGGCAGAAGGTCGTTATCTACAGTCAGTTCCTCGGGATGATTCATATTATAGAGAGCTTTCTGCAGGGACTCGGCGTTGACTTTGTCACCCTGACCGGGGCGAGCCGGAAGCGGGGAGAGATCGTTTCCCGGTTCAATGAAGATCCGCAATGCCGAATTTATGTGGGAAGTTTGAAGGCCGGAGGGACAGGAATCGATCTGGTGGCCGCATCTGTGGTCATTCATTATGACCGGTGGTGGAATGCCGCCAAAGAAGATCAGGCTACCGACCGGGTCCACAGGATCGGGCAGAGGCGGGGTGTGCAGGTCTTTAAACTGGTCACGGAGGGAACTTTGGAAGAAAAGATATCGGCCTTGATTTTGAAAAAGCGAAATTTAATGGACAGTATTATCCGGGAAGATGATCCGGGTTTACTGAAAACTTTCTCCAGAGAAGAGCTGATTGAATTGCTTTCAGCCCCCCCTTGATATTTTACTTGTTTTTCGTTAATTTTCAGACCTGCGGAAAAGGAGGCAAGGCAGATTTTCTTATTGACTCCCGCTGAGATTTTGTGTATTCTCGATTTGTAAACCTGATGGGGGATCGTTCAACGGTAGGACAACGGACTCTGACTCCGTGAATCAAGGTTCAAATCCTTGTCCCCCAGCCACAGAAAAAATGCCCTTAATAATATTTTTAAATCCTTGTTCCTCACCTGACCCTTGTTAACCTAATAGCCTAACCTTTAACCCTCTGGAGTAGAGTATGAGAAGAAGTTGCCCGAAGGTACCCCTATGAAGGCTGCATTGGGATTCTATATCCCTTGGGGGCCTTTTTAAGATAAAGGTTCCGTCTTGTCCAAATTACTTTTTTAAAAAAGGATAGGGGGGACAAGACTGCTAAAAATTATTGCCCATTGGATTATTTCTGAAGAATTTCATAAAAAGGGGACCCCTTTTGCTAAATCACATCCTTGGGCCATCTTGCATTTGGCAGTGAGACAGGGTTCTAAGGGGAGGGTTCGTCATGTCCAACGCCTATATTGGAAAAATATTACGGGTGGATCTATCGAAGAGCGTAATCTCCGAGGAAGATATTCGCCAAGACTGGGCGAAAAAGTTCGTTGGGGGAGCGGGGCTCGCAACAATATATCTTTATAATGAAGTAGCAAAAGGAGCTGATCCATTGGGGCCGGAAAATCTGCTGATATTTATGACTGGACCGCTCACGGGAACAGCATCCGCAAGCGCCAGTCGATATTCCGTTGTGGCCAAATCTCCTTTAACCGGAATCTGGGGGCATGGGAATTCTGGGGGAAGTTTCGGGCCAGCCCTCAAACAAAGCGGCTATGACGGCATCATTTTTCAAGGCATATCCCCTAAACCCGTTTACTTGAGAATAATAGACGGCAAACCCAAACTCTTTGATGCCGCCCATTTATGGGGGAAGACCGTCCCAGAGACCGAAGATTTGATTCAAAAAGACTCAGATCAGAAAGTTACGATTGCATCCATTGGGCCTGGCGGCGAGAATCTTGTTCGGTATGCCGCGATCATGAATGACAGACATCGCGCCGCCGGGCGATGCGGCCTGGGAGCGGTGATGGGGGCGAAACGTGTGAAAGCTATAGCTTGCGCAGGAAGAGCGCCTATCAACCTGGCCAACAAGAATCTCTTTAGCGAAATTGCCAAGAAGCAGTTTGATTTGCTGAATGAATCTATTCTGAAAGTCGGATTCGAGTCGTACGGTACGAATATGGTCTCAGATATGGTCAATATCCGAGGAGGGTATCCCACGCGTAATTGGCAGCAAGGGGTTTTTGAACAGATTGAAGAAGTGAATGGGCAAGCTTTAACCGACAAAGTTTTAATTAAGGGTGTAAGTTGTTTTGCCTGTCCCATTGCCTGCGGACGAAGGACTGAAATCAAAGAGGGTCCTTGGAAAGGATGCAGCGGTGAAGGTCCTGAATATGAAACCGTCAATACCTTCGGGGCGATGTGCGGCGTTGCCGATTTAAATGCCATCACCATGGCCAATTATCTCTGCAATGAATACGGCCTGGATACCATCAGCGCGGGTTCTACGATTGCCTTTGCCATGGAATGTTATGAAAAGGGGATACTGAACAGAGAAATCACCGGCGGCCTGGAATTGAAGTTCGGGGATGAGAAGCTGATCGTGGATTTGGTTCATAAAATTGCCCGAAGAGAAGGAATAGGTAACTTATTGGCTGAAGGAACAAAAAGAGTTTCGGAGAGACTGGGCCAGGGGTCTGAGCGTTCTGCCATGCAGGTGAAAGGGCTTGAGCTTCCAGCTTATGATCCCCGGGCAGCTAAAATAACCGGACTGGGATATGTAACTGCCAATCGCGGGGGGGATCATATTACGGCCTATGTTCAGGGGCCCACCTTTGTCGATGTGCCATTTCTAATCGTGGAGGATAGCAAAATCGCGGATCCCTTTGTGGCCAATCCCCAAGAAGCCAAAGTCGTGGTAGATCTGGAGAATGCCCTGACTATGTTCGATTGCATAGGGGCCTGCAAGTTTATGGGCATTCTGCTGCCGGCTGAGGACTATGTGGATTTGATTGCCAGCGCCACTGGATGGAATTTTCGGGTCGATGATTTCAGGAAGTGCGGAGAGCGAATTTATAATCTTATGAGGGCTTTTTGCGTAAGAGAAGGGATAACCAGGGAGGCAGACTCCCTGCCGAAGCGTTTGATGGAAGATCCGCTGCCGGATGGCCCGGCAAAAGGTATGGTCATTGAGAAGGACACCCTGGAAATGCTGAAAGATGCTTATTACGAATTTCGCGGGTGGGACAAGGAAACAGGAAAACCCACCGTCGCCAAACTCCAGGAACTGGAACTCGATGACCTGATCAAAGATATGTGGAGTCATTCGAATCTGCCATGAAACAGTCAGATGGAGCCACTTTTATGAAAAATCCAATGACCTATGCGGATAAACCCTGGTTAAAAAGTTACAAGCTGGGGCCTTACAAGTTAGAAGAGAGTCTGGCCCCTTATCCCAAGGTTCCAGTTTTTAAAGCGCTCGACGATGCGGCCGAAAAGTACCCCGGACAGACGGCGCTTCTTTTTCTGGGGCGGACAATTAAATTTAGGGATCTGAAAATCCAGGCTGACCGGCTCGCCGCCGCCCTTGGCAAAATCGGGGTTAAAAAAGGGGATAAGGTCTGCCTTTTCTTGCCTAACTGCATGGAATTCGTCATCAGCGATTGGGCCGTTCTTAAGGCCGGCGCCGCCGTAGTCCCGACCAGCGTCCTGCGCACGGATGAGGGGCTGATGCACGAGGTTAAAAGTTCCGGCAGCAAAGTGATCATCTGCCAGGAAGAATACCTGGAAAGAATTTTAAGAGTCAAAGAGCGCGGCGATATCGACCGAGTCATTGTCACCTCCAAGCAAGGTTTTGATGTGGGGGATGTTTCGGTCACGCTTCCTGAAGGAGTCCATGAGTTCCGCAAGCTTTTGGCCAGCCATGATCCCGCCCCTCCACAGGTAGACATTGACCCGACCGAGGATTTATGTGAGCTGGCCTTCACCGGAGGGGCTACCGGCATTCCCAAAGGGGTTATGATCACCCACTACAACCGCTACTGCTGCCTCCAGCAAGGCTTGCCTTGGATTATGAAGCCTCTGCTGAAGGGGATCGCTGGCAAATCTTCTGTCTTATTACCCATCCCCCTGTTTCATTCTTACGGGCATTATGTGGAACAAGCCGCAGCCTATTTGGGTATGCGCATCATCTTGATGCCCGACCCTAGGGACACAGAGATGCTGGTTCAATATATCCGTGAATACCGACCCTTATTTATTCCAGCCGTTCCCACCCAGCTCATGCGCCTTGCTCAAGCCAAGGTGGGGAAGATGAATGTTATTTTAATGAGCGGATCAGCCCCCCTTCCCAGAGAAGTGGCTGAGGCGGTCAAAAATGAGATCGGCACCCCCGTCTCCGAGGGCTACGGTCTAACCGAGACCTCACCCTTGACCCATTTCAATCTCTCGGGCTTTTCCAAGATCACCGGTTTTATGCCTAAGGATAAAGGTGGCCTGGGAATCCCAGCCCCCGACACCGAATGTAAGCTGGTGAATCCAGAAACCAGAGAGGAAGTTCCCTTTGGTGAACCAGGAGAAATCGTGGTAAGAGGTCCGCAGATCATGAAAGGATACTGGCCTAACCCGGGTTCGGGGTTAACAGAGGATGGGTGGCTCCACACGGGGGATATCGCCGTAATGGATGAGGAAGGTTACTTTCATCTAAGCGATCGGACGAAGGACATGGTGAATATCTCGGGTATGAAAGTTTATACCACCACAGTCGATGAGGTCCTATACAAACACCCAGCAGTTCACATGGCGGCGGCCTTCGGCGTACCGGATCCGCACACCCCTGGCAGCGAGCGGGTCATGGCCGTGATTCAATTGAAAGAAGGTTATAAAGGAAAGGTGCCGGAAGAAGAGATCCGGGAATTTTGCCGGAACCATCTTGCCCCTTATGCCATCCCTAAATTTATCGAGTTTAGGGAGGAAATGCCTTTAACGGTCACTGAAAAATTATTTAAAAAGGCCTTGCGGGACGAAGCCCTGAAAAAAAGGGGCGAAAACAAACCGGGATAGATTCAGGCAAACTGGATTCGCCAGATGGAATGAAGGAGGCGCAAGAAATGGTAAAATGTCAATATTGCACACCCGAATGGCTTGACGAGAGCGCAAGAATTTATCGATCCCATTCGAGTTTTCAGCAAAAATTGAAGAAATTATCGGAAAACGTCTGTTTCCGGGTCAAGGCCGAACCCGCCTGGGGGATTGATCAGGACATTATTTTCGGCACCTTTATTGAGGCCGGCCAATTAACGAAGCTCGCCTTTTTCAGCGATGAGGAGGCCAAGCGGGAAGCCAATTATATCCTGGCGGCCACGCCTCAAGAATGGAAAAAAATATTGCGCAAGGTGAGTAAGTTTTTAACTGAATTTATGCTCGGAAAGATAAAACTCGAGAAGGGAAGTATGGTGACTATTTTGGGATTGGCGCCCCACGCCCCAACCCTGGTTGAGGCATTGACTCAGGTTGATCTCCAATTCCCGGATGAAATGTCGTCCGATGAGCTGGCCAGATATAAATCCTATTTAAAAGAGTTTAGGAAAAATTTAGGTGTCTAATTAAGTCCCAATTGGCTCAATTGGCCAAATTGAGGCGGTACCGTGAGGCGGTACCGGACACCTTTTATTTTCCAACCTTTCGAATTTGTTCAGGTAGAGGAATGATTCCTTGTCTCCTGCCTGAGGGATGATGGCGTTTTAAGAACTCGAGACTGCCGACGGCACGCTGGCTCGTCCACCGATTTCAGACTCCCCTGGTGCGGCGAAGTTGACCTCGCGATTGTTGCACCGAGCAACCACAGGCATTGTCGCCCAACCCCCTGCCCTTACACTTTATAAGATTTGCTAACCGCATTCAATAAAAACAGGGCCTTTCACCTTCTAAGGTGTCCGGTACCTCGGCCGGGTTTACTTTCTTTCGGATTATTTCCATAGGGTCCGCCTATCTCCTGCCTTCCTTCGTTAACCGGTCTTCTGCATCCTTGTCTCCCCTCCTCGCGGCCTCTTTCAACTCCGTTATTTCCTTATTGCGATCGCGAAGCTTTCTATAAATAAGGGCTCGATTAAAATAGGGGCGCGAATCTTGGAATTTCTCCATAATGAGTTTTGGCTATTTACTCACTTTTTTGCGACTTATCAGCAAAGAAGCAAGATACACCACGAGGCCTAAAACCAAGATTGGAACAGTTATGTGTGAAATCATATTGCTCGCTCTTATACCCCCTACAACACCAATTAAGGCGATTATTCCCCAGAGCGCTAAGAATAACAGCCACGATGGCACTCTAACTTTGAGGCCAAATCGCTTTAGCCCAATAAAAAACGCTGCAAACCCAATCCAAGTCACAACTGCTGGGACTAAACCCCAGCCTCCATAGTACCATAGGCGCTCAATCAAAGTTTTCTCCCCTTGAGCACTTATTCAAATACAAAGGAACTGAAAATTCTGTTCATCGTTGGTTGCCAGTATTCATAGCTATTGTGTGCTTCTTTAGGTGTACGGCCTGTACCTCCACAGCCTAAATGCCAGAAAAAGCCAGGCGTAAATGTGATGTAATTTATTCCCTTAACATAAATCTTGAGTTGCATGGCTTCATAACTGGATTCATAGATTGAAAAATATCCAGGCCAATTGTCGATTTTAATTTTTTTAGTCCCATATATTCTTACGTCGGGAAATTTCTCTTCTAAAAGGTCTCGCCAATCCTTTGGAGCTAAAACGTCGGCTTCTATTTCCTTTTTCAATTCTTTTTTTGTCATGGTCGATAATTCTGCCTTGTGCTTAACAACTATGTTGAAGTTAGCATGGGGTGTGTTTTTAGGGGAGATTATGGAGCCTCGGACATTTTGGCCTCTTGGGGTTCTAACCATCCAGTCAGACGGATAAATAAAGCGAAATTTAAATTCGGTATTCCTGAAAGTTTTCCAATCACTTTGGCCAAAACTTGTGCATGGCATTGCTGCTGTGAACAGTAGGAAAAGGAGTAGGGTGAATAATCTACCTATTATTTTCACACCCCCCCCCTTCCGTTTGCCCTTTTTGACAAAATAAAAAACCCCATCTCCTGATTTGGAAATGGGGTCTCGGTGATCTCCGGGCCATAAAACGCCTCAGTTGCGAGGGCTGGTTTCGACTTCCGGGACTATATTTGTCTACCCAAAAAAAGAGCGAAAACCCAAGCAAAAAGAAAAGTCTTAGAATTACTACGGCGAAGTTTCCTCCTCTTCTTGTTGTTCAGAAATCAATATCCTCTAGTCTTCTTCTGGTTTTTTTCCTTTTGGCTGCTGGGTTTCCTTTGGGGTTTCAAGAAAACTCATGGATGGAATAAAAACTGGCCCCCACGGGCCTCGAGAGGAAATTGTAAGGATTAACTCTCTCGCGGAGGAATATAGAACCGTCGGCCCCCCGATTCTTATAAGTTTTTCCATTTCGGCTTCGGGGTAATTAGGAGCAATACGGAAGTATCCTACTGCGGACAGATCAATCTTGTATGGGACCGGATATTCCTTGGCACTCGTCCTTATCCTAATAGTTACCGCCCATTTCCTCTCCGCTTCTGAGACCTTTTTAAATTGGGTATTAACTCCAATTTCGGCCAGGAGGGGGGTTCCTGAAGGGCTATATTTTGGATCTGCTTGAATCGATATTTTTGGATAAAAATACCTCTCAAGCAGTAACGAAGTTTCCCTCAATTTTCTCCTCCCTTGGAATAGTGGGGTACAGTTGGCCTAAACCCTGAGTTTGAATAGGACTTACAGTTTTTGCATTTATCCATTCAAACAAATTCTTCCCGGCTCCACTGCGGACATAAGCTATAACCCCCTTGGAAGGGATCACTCCCTTATCATAAATATTTAACCATTTCATTTCTGTCTTAACCTGCTTTTTCACTTCTATCACAGGCTCAATTTTAAGTCTCCCGCCCAATGCCCTGACCAACTTAACCATGCTCTCCAGTGTAAAATTCGCATCGCCTCTAAAAATCTTCGTTATATAAGCAGGGGATTTCCCCAGTTTTTTGGCTAAACCAGCCTTTGTTTCTCTCTTATCTTCCAGTAGATGGCGAATCTTTTCAGTAAATTCCATTTTCGCATACGCGATCCAGTATTCGTCTCTTTTTCTCGATTCCTCGAAAAGTTCTTTAAATGTTTTCTTTTTCATTTTCTTGATCCTCATAGGGTATGATTGGTATCTTTGTTCCCTTGGAGCGAAAATAGCGTTCTTTCATTTCGATGGCATAATCCAATTCTCTTTTATCCGTTTTCTGCTTTTTCTTTATAATCGCATGCGTGCAGATAATGATTTTCTCTTGATCATAAAACCAAAAAACTCGCAAATCTCCTTCGCTAACCCTAAATATTCCCTTCCGGAGAGGAACACTCTTATGTTTTATCAAGTCGATACCTTTTTCCGCTGTTTGATCAAAGAGGGCATAGAGGCCATCCCGATTCGTTTGGTAGTTCGATTCTAACTCATTCAAGAAATCGAGTAAATCACATCGGGTAGGGGATGAGCCAACCGCATAGACCTTAAAGACGTTATCTCTGCAATTGACAATTTCGAATAAAACCATGTTAACCTATAGGTTAAATCCTGTCAATAGGCTTTACGGCAAAAAATCAAAAAACTTTAATTCGAAAGATCGTTAAGAGGTTCGAATAATTTAGCATGTGGAGAGAAAGCGTCAATAAAAAACTTAATCAAGCCAGTGCCCGATGGGGTGGTGGATTCCCTAACATGTACCTTTCCCTTTCAAGCCCATCAAGGCCCCCGGCCATTCATCTAAATTTTACTCTTTCCAAGAATTTTCGCCATAGGTTTCTTCGGAGAGTATGGCTAATGTTTTTCCTTGACAGATAAAGGCTGAGGGCGCCGATTTACGAGAAGAATTTACCAAACTGGCCGGAAATGTCAAGCAGGAATTGACAAGGCAATTTTTGAATTTTGTACGGAACCACCCCCACCTTCTCACCAGGGGGTAGAGGTGGTAATCCCGGGGATTCGATTTTTCAAAGAGGGGGGGCGGGGGTCTGGAGAAAACGGAGGAAGAGGAAGGCGCGCTGCGGCCGGATCTCCGGGGTCTTCCCTTACCCTTTCGGAAAATTCCTCGATCCCTCCCTTGATGCCCGGAATCGAATCTCCGGAAATGACCCGCAGGCCCCGGAGGGAGATGTGAAGGAGAGGCGATCGCTCTGCTTCTTCGGATCGCTGATAAAGAAAAGAGCCTCGGATGCTGCTTTTTCTTCCCGGGCCGTCTTCGTGGCTTTGGCAGCGGCATGGCAAACAGATTCTTCCCCTTGTCCTCCTATGGCCTCCGGAGGGATCGCCTTTCCTGAGGCCTTTTTCTGCGGCTCTGCCTTGACTTCCTCTTAGGGGGAATGGTGGTTCCAGGACTGGAGCTATTTGGACAAGCCTACCGGTTTCTTTGGCGCGCCGATCTGCGGGGGTGGGGTCTTCACCAGGAGGGATTGGGGTTCTTGCGCGGGTCCTACTTGTGCGGGTCCTGCCTCGTCCGGCAGCCGGCCAATGATGTTCACCTGAAAGCCAAAGCTCTGGGGGATCTCATCTTTAACAAGGCCATGAATCTTAGCCGCTTCCTTGTTAGCATCAAGGCTAATTCTCGGATCCTTATTCTTACGGAGGGTCGCGATATCCTGGGCAACGTCATCGAGCGGGTTGAAAGTCTTAAAAAGTTCCTTCCCCTCGGGCAGCCTTCTCAATTTTTCCAAGAGCGTACTTGACCCCGAGCTGGCCGACTTGTATGATTTAGCACGAAAACCGGCTTCGATGAAAGCTTCGGCCTGAGGAATCCCCAGGTAAATGAACCGCAGAAAATTGACATGCTTTTTGGTGAGTTTGAAAGCTTTTGTCATGTTTTCTTCCCTCACGGTCCTTCCTGTTGGAGATTCATGGACCTTTGCAAAACGTGGAATTTGGTTGCGGGGGGGGTTGCGGGGGAAGGTGAAATCCCTGCAACTTTGAAACTCCCGGTATTTGATTTTATTCAGTTTTTCTTCACCGGACTACTCCCGCCTTCGGCACCATTTGAAGCTGGAGTGGCTTCATGATTACGGGGAGTCAGGAAATCAACCTGATTCCCCGTTTTTGTTTTTAAAGACACATCAGTAGAAGGAGTCGCCATCCTGGTTCATATCATCCTCACTCCCAGAAACCGCCCGGCGGACAATTTCGAAGTTATAGAAATAGTTTTCTTCGAGCTTGGGCATAAAATTTAAAAATAGCCCGCTATAAAGTAACCGCAATAACCGCAGCCGGTTCCGCTTAAATGATACTGGACAACCTGGTAATTCACCCGTTCTATGAGAAGCTTGCCGCATGCCGGGCAGTGAGTGTTCTCGGCAGGATGTCCGGGGACATTACCGAGATAGACATATTTTAGGCCAGCCTCGAGGCCGATCCCTCTGACCTTTTCCAATTTGTCTATTGAGGTGGGACTGAGTTGAGCTAGCCTGAAGCGGGGTAAAAACCTGGTCACATGCCAGGGTGTCTCTGAGCCCAGGTAATCACAGATCCATCTTGCCATCTTTTTTAACTCTGTGTTTTGGTCGTTAATTCCCGGTATGAGGTTGGTAACAATCTCCACATGCATGCCCCAGTAATGCCTGGCGCGGTCTAAAATTTTCAGGATCCCATCGAATCCATTAATATTGGCGATACGTTTGTAGGTTTCGTCCGAAAACCCTTTCAGGTCCGCCCGCAGGGCATTTAGATGGGGACCGATGAGGTCAAGCGCCTCGCCCGTTATATAAGCGTTGGTCACATAGTTGGTGAGAAGCCCGGCCTCACGAGCCATCCGTGCCGAATCCAAAGTATACTCGAACCACAGTGTCGGCTCGTTGTATGTCCAGGAAATCCCTTTACAGCGGTCTTCCCGTGCAAGCTGGACAGCATCCTCCGGAGGAATAAACCGCAAAGGGGGCAGCTCTTTTTCCACGTCAGCATGGGCAATCTCCCAGTTCTGGCATCCGGGACAGAGGAAGTTGCAGCCGAGGCTCCCCATCGATAGCCACTGACTGCCCGGAAAAAAATGAAAAAGGGGCTTGATTTCAATCGGTGATATTCTCATGGAGGAGACCCGGCCGTATATAAGGGAGAAAAGCTTGCCGTCCAGGTTCTTCCGCGTACGGCAGTAACCGCTCTTGCCGGGTGCGATTTGGCACCGCCGCTGGCACAAATGGCATTGAACGCTATGATCGTCCAAAAGCTTGTAAGAACAGGCAGGGTGCATAATTCCCCCAAATGGAGCTCCAGGGTCAAACCTGTACTATTGACAAACATTTGAAAACCGCCAGGCTCGAGGAATAAAATCATAAAGCCGTGCTGAGTGCTGAGTCCTGAGAACTGAGAAAATCTATTTACTGCCATACGATGCTCGCTTTTCGCGTATGTGAAAGCCGATCTTCTTTGGCTGCTTTTCCGGCGCGGCCATCAGTTGGCGGATGGCGCTAAAAATCGCCTGTATGTGCTTATCATGAACTTTGAGATGTCGCTCCAATTCTTCCAATTTGCGAGCGAGCTCTTTGTGCGACGCCAGTAAGTAACGCAACCTGACAAAAGCCCTCATGATTTCAACATTAACCTTTATCGCCCTTGGGCTGGTCAAGACGCCGGACAGCATTGCAACGCCCTGCTCGGTAAAGGCATAGGGTAAATAGCGGGTACCACCACGCCCTGTCTTTGAGGTTCCAATTTGGAACCTCAAACGTTCAACTGCTTGATTATTAAGCTGAAACATGAAATCTTCGGGAAAGCGATCTAAATTTCGTTTGACAGCTTTATTCAAAATTTTGGTTTTCACTCCATAAAGTTCAGCAAGGTCAACATCCAACATTACCCTCTGGCCACGGATCAGATAAATCTTCTGTTCAATTCTGCTAACAGCAATCTCGTCTTTCTGGATCTCCGCTTTCCCCTTTTGATACACCATCACTCCCTCTACTTTTTAAAGACTCCCGGTTCCTCCTGCGTATTCCGACGCATTCCGGCCACTGATTCCGATTGATTCCGGCCACCTATTCCGGAGCAATCCGGCCACCCCCCTGGAATCCGGGTTCGGATCTTTCATATTGACAATCTTCTCTCCATCCATGATTCTCAAGTCAAACTTCGTCAATCTCCTTCATAATTTTTCCCCCCCCAGGCCCAACGGACGCAAAGGGGGTCTCGGCGAAAATCCCGTAATTGTTTTCCTAATCGAGTGTGATGGGGTCAAAAAGATATCGAGAAAGGGGAATAGAAGTCTAAAAATATCCCTTGGCGCTCTTTGCGCCTTGGCGTGCCATTGAACCTGGAGGGCTGACGGATCACCGCCCATTCTTATTCCCCATTTCTTGGAAGGCCTGGGTTTAAAATCCAGGGAAGGGGTTGTAGGGGAAATCCGGAATTTACCGCATCATAGCAAAAACCCTTGAACAGGTCAAATCAAAAGCTACCCTGGATTTCCTCCCTTAGACGGCGCAACCCATCATGAGGAAGAGCCGCATGTCGAAAGGGTATTGAAGTCCCCTTTATTCAAGCAATTTCTTGCCCGTCTGCAACCCGCTGTGTTAAGATGACGGAAGTGGAGGGTCGCAATTCCAACGAGCTGCGGCCTTTGCCTTTTTTGGGGGTGGGGTATTTAAATGAAAACATCCATCGGTCCGATACCCTTGGCCACCAACTATAAATGGTACATCCTGACCCTGGCGGCTTTGACGCATACCATTGTAGTCGGCATTCCCCTGATGGCGATTCCGGTCCTTTTCGATGAAATGTCAAAGGAACTGGATTTAAACCTGATTCAGATGGGGTGGATCTGGGGTCTCGGTTTTCTGACCGGCATCGTAACCAGTCTCATCGGCGGCGCTTTGGGGGACCGGTTCGGCGCCAAATGGACACTCGCGGTATGTTGTTTTCTGTCCGGCATTACCGGCGCGCTCAGGGGATTATCGGGCGACTTTGTGACCTTGGCGGCCACGGCTTTCCTCTACGGTCTGGTGCCGCCGGCCATTCCGATGAATGTGCACAAGACCTGCGGCGTCTGGTTTTCGGGACGACACCTGGGGCTGGCCAACGGCATTGTCTCCGCAGGGATGGCCCTGGGGTTTTTATTGGGCTCCCTGCTGAGCGCTACGGTTTTATCCCCCTGGCTGGGGGGCTGGCGGCAGGTCTTGTTTCTATACGGTGCGCTTTCTGTTGTTGTCGGCGTTTTCTGGTCCTTTACCCGTGAGGCGCCGGCATCGGAAAGAACGCCATCGAGAGAGGAAAAAGTGCCGCTTAAAGATGGGCTTCCCTACGTGGCCCGAATCCGGAACGTATGGTTGCTCGGCTTGACGATGCTCGGGATCGGCGGCTGTATCCAGGGGACGCTGGGCTATCTGCCCCTTTATTTGCGCCGGATCGGCTGGCCGGAAACCTTTGCCGATACCGCTATGGCAACGTTTCACGGGGTCAGCTTGGCGGCCACCATCCCGATGGTTATGCTATCTGACAGGCTGGGTTCACGCAAGGGCCTACTGATGGTAGGAGCGGTGACGACCTCTGCCGGTGTCGCCTTGCTTTCCCTGTCGGGCGGGAATTTTGTTTGGGCGGCAGTCATTATCGCGGGCGTTGTCCGCGATGGTTTTATGGGGGTTTTGATGACGTTGGTCCTCGAGCTCGAAAGGGTTGGCCCAAAGTATGGGGGCACGGCCATAGGAATGGTGCTGCTCTTTTCTCGTCTGGGGAGCCTGGTGTCCCCACCCCTTGGCAACAGCCTGGCGGGTTTTAATCTGGCCTTACCCTTTATTTTCTGGGCTGCGCTGGCCTTGATAGGTTTGTTTTGTCTTTATTTTGTTAAAGAAGAAGAATCATAAAGAATTCGCTCGGGCGAGTTATTTGAAGCGGTACTGGACACCTTTTATGCAAAATCCTCCGGTGCGGCGAAGTAGAACTCGCGATTGTTGCACCGAGCAACCACAGGCATTGTCGCCCAACCCCCTGCCCTTACACTTAATAAGATTTGCTAACCGCATTCAATAAAAACAGGGCCTTTCACCGTCTAAGGTGTCCGGTACCTCGGCGCGGGATTCCTACCAGAGGAACAAAACTATCCGCCCCCCCATGCTCGGGGGTGAGAAATGGGTGAGGGGCTTATGCCCTTTCTAACATCTTACTAACTTCGGTAATATCGAAGATGGCCGCCTGATAATCCACTTTCCGCTTATCCTGTCGTTCCCTTTGTCCAATCTTCTCCCGGTTATATTCGAGAATCTCCGGGCCAAATTGTTACAATCTATCGGAGTTCTTTTTTCTTAGGTGTAAGGTCCTGGATTTTCTTTTGGATTGCCCAGCGTTCAGCCGCCTGTTCGGTAAAATAAGATATAGCTTTTTGAAAATGGGTCAGGGAAGATTTTTTCACCCAAATCCCGCTCTTCCTGGAGAGTCATGGCCGCTGATTCGGAAGGGAGGGGCATGCAAAAAATTGCGCAAAGAGCTGAAGGGTTTATCCAAAAATCATTCGGTCGATGGCATATTGGGCAACTTTCTGCTCATCCAGTTTCAGGGAAAAGTCTGGTTCCAGGATGATCTTTGCTCCTTCCGTTTTAAAAGCTTGGCGTAAGATCGATTCCTTTTGTTTCAGAAACCCGTTCATTTCGCCAGCCCGGGTTGCTGTCCTGCTGGCCACGAGGGCTTCGTGATAACAGCTGATCTCCCCGGCCGCGCCGTTTCCCAGAATGACCTCAAACCCGAATTCCCTTGACTTTTCGATGTTTTCAACCAGAGCTTCCGCGGAACCGATTTTCATCAATTTGAACTTCACGAACCGGGCACATTTTAATTGCCGGGCTTTTTTCACCGATTCCATCCCATAGATAGATTCATCCAGTCCCAGCGGAATGGGAGAAATTTTAGACAGCTCAGCCATCGCTTCCCATTCCTTTTCCGGGAAGGGCTGCTCGAAGAATTCAATTCCTTGAGGATCGACGTTCTGTACGAATTTTTTCGCCTGGGGAAGGGTATACCCCTGGTTGGCATCCACCCGGATCAGAGCTTTACCCTGAAGAACTTCCTGGGTGATTCTTACCAGTTCGATGTCCCGATCCGGGTCAAAACCTACTTTCACTTTGAGGGTGTCGTATCCAGTGGAAAGGAAATTTTTTATCTCCCGCTCAATCCCTTCTGGGTCAACCGCCTGAAGGATTCCCACCATGGGCACAGCAGTTTCCTTAGACGGGGGCTTCAGGGCCGGGCTCCGCGATAAAACCTCGACGGCCGATAAAACCGGGGTTGTGGCACAGGGTTGGTTCGTTTTGAAGGGGGCCATGGATTCGCGGGCCCGGGAGAGCGTGGACCCGACCAGGTCTTTCCCTTTCTCCTGAGCGAATTGCCAGACCTCATCCGGCTTTTCCCAGAAATAGCCCTCGACACCGGACATGGCCTCGCCGATTCCTTCCCGTCCAGCGGAATGCAGAACTACGATGGTGCAGTCGAAGGCTTTCATTTCAGCGCTGGCAATTTTATAGGGCTGTTTCAGGGGGACTTTCAGCCGGTAAAGACAGACTTTTTCGATGACCATTTGGAAACCTCCTTTATCCCTCCAGCATTTTGCTGACCTCAGTGATGTCATAAATCGCCGCTTCGTAATCCACTTTTTGCCCTCCCCGGCGTTCCCGTTCCCTGATCTTCTCCCGATGATATTCAAGGATTTCGGGGGTAAATGGAAGGCTGGCATGTTCGAGGTAGCGTACCGCTCCGGAGGCATCGCGGACAGGAATCACTTTGGAGGCCACATGCCGGTTGGGCGCCCAGGGAATGTCCAGAATCCCGGCCTGAAGGCTCCGGATTGCGCCCAAAACCGGGTCGCCATCGCCCATTTCGAGAGATTTGTCCAGGATGGAGCGGGCCTCCTGAATGATTATCTTTTTTTCCTCCAGAACTTCCGGAGTTTCCGGAAGACGGTTTGAGCGCATCAAATGAATGGCCATACGGGTTGCTTTCACGCCTTCGGCGTTGGCTTCTTTCGTGGGAATGCCCTCAGCCTCATGGGTGCTCTTGGTGATGACCTGAGTGACTCCGGCAAGGGCCGCAATGATCCCTCCCAGAACAATTACCGCAT
>VGSF01000024.1 GCA_016875165.1 Deltaproteobacteria bacterium | reverse complement strand
CTACGTTCTGCTGCGAGATTTTGCCCCGCAAGGCGGGGCTGCCGACCTCATTTTGGGGTCGGCTAAAATCTCTCCGCTTCTCTACCTCCCTATGGATAACTCCTATTTTTCATTAAAATTTACCCACACGATTTGGAGAAGACCCTTCTTTTAAATAGTCATCCGGCCCTGGCAATTGAAACTTCTCACCCGTTGGGCTAATAGAAAATTCTACCATTCATATCCCCCTTTAATAAAACATAGTGGAGCTTCTTGCAAAAGTCCGTAATTTACCCTTCGACAAGCTCAGGGTGAACGGGCTTAGGTTGAAATTATTTAGTTTTTCCGTTCGTGGTGAGCTTGTCGAACCACAAAAAATACTTTTGCAAGAGGCTCAGTGTATAGCGATTTAGTGTTGAGTGTCAAGTGTTTAAATTTAGTTTGCAGGTTTTACTCTTTCCACTGTGCTATAACCTGAGGCTCTTACAAAAGTCCTAAAAAACGTCATTCCCGCGAAACCTGTCTCTACAGGCTTTAGGCAGGGAGCGGGAATCCAGGACCGCCTGAAAAAACGGAAGAAGGCAAAGTTTTGGCCTTTACCAGCCCGGTTGATTCCAGGACTTCCCTTACTCTATCGGTTCTTTCGGTATAATCCCGGAGATCGGGATAATCCGGAAGCCATCCCATGCCTTATTTTCCCTTGGCAATTCCCCTAATCACCCCTTTTCCCCCGATTTTTAAAAAACTCCATGCGTTTAAGGGCCTGCCTTTTCGTACCTTATTTGAGGGTGGCCCCAGCTGGTCATGGCTAAATCCTTATAGGCGCTTAGCGCCTCATTAATACAAACATGTTTGTAAGAAGGAAATGTCTGCCGATAAATTTCCCCTTCCCCATTTTGAAGGTGTGAAAAAATCCCATTTTCACCCCCACCCTGTCCCTCCCCCATCAAGGGGGAGGGAATTTCTCTATGTATTTCAATATGTTTACACTCTCCCCTCGCGGGAGAGGGTAGGGTGAGGGGGAATATTTCAATTTTTTCACAGCTTCTTTGCCAAAGGGGGGTTAGAGGGAATTTCAGGACTTTTCGCTGCCCGCCTGAGGCGGGCCACTTTTTCCGCGCAAGGTCGCGGAAAAAGCATAGTGTCTGAATTGCAAATTTTAATAGAAAAAAGTTGACATTTATTTTAGTGCAATGCTATTATAGTAGTAAATTGAATGAGACTAATGTTGATGGTTTCGCAAAAGTTCGTTTTTTTAAAAATTTGGCTTTGCAAGCTGTTGAAATAATCAAGGGCAAAAATTTAATGAATAACCCCATTCACAGGGCAGAGAATATAAAAAAAGAAATGAGGGAAATTGCATCTCCTTTGCCCCTACTCCGCAATTATCCTCATACGCAGAAAACAGCCTCAACACTAAGGGAATTTGACCCACGCGAAACGTACCTATTTGCGTGCTCAATAACTGATTTCTTCAGCCAATTGGTTGATTTTTAAGCATTATCTTTACCCTTACCTGAACAGCTTGAAATAATCTCCCTTGGGTTAATTTTCGTTAGCATAAGTGGGTCATTTATTATGAGTGTCAAAAGGAGAATGGGGTATTCTGCGGGAGAATTTGTATAAATAGTGATTTACGGACGTTTTACGAGACAATCAATGTCGATTCCATACAAATGTAGAATGGAGCAAAGAATGAACGGAAACAAACCAGCTACGGAGCTAACCAGGCAGAATATTTTAAACGCCGCTTCCACAGTAATGACCCGGAAAGGATTCGAGAGTTCCAGGTTGAACGAGATAGCTCAAGAAGCAGGCGTCACGGAACCAACCATCTATCTGCATTTTAAGGGAAAGGAGAGTCTGCTGTTTTCTATTGCTGAGGAGCATATGGCAAGATACCTCCTTTTCCTTGACGAACACCAGCAGGGGATCAGTGGCGCCCATAACAAATTACGTAAACTTGTCTGGGCCCACCTGCGATACAGCGATATAAATAGAGAATTTATGAGTATGGTGCTGTTTGACTGTAGAAACAATCGGAATTTTTATCAATCAGGCGCCTACAAGCTGGTTCGAAAATATGCCGGAATCCTTTCGTCAATTCTTGACGAAGGTGTCAGGGAGAAAGTTTTCAGGTCGGATATGAACATACCGCTGGTTCGGGACATCATTTTTGGCTCTATGGATTACGAGGCGATCCGGTATTTTGTCACCAGAGAAAAGCCTGATGCCGTTTTAGACCAGGAAGATATCATGCAACTTCTCGATCAAATGTTATTGCTCAGATATCGACCAGAGAACCAGCCTGCGGATAAGAGGCAGCGTATACTTCAAGCAGCTGTTCAGGCCTTTTCCGAAAAAGGGTATGCCGAGGTGACCATTGCGGAAATTGCCCGCAAGGCAGACGTGGCTAACGGAACAATTTATGAGTATTTCAAAAACAAGGAGGATGTTCTGCTCTCTATCTCAGAAGAACACTTCAGGGAACACCTAGACCAACTTAAACAGACCTTCAGCGGTAACAACCCCCCCAAAAAGCTTTGGCTTTTCATGCAGTACTATTTTCAGCAGTATTTGGATGATCCGAAATTTGTCGTAGTCTTTTTAACCATGATTCAGTATAACCGCCGTTTTTATCAATCACGCGCATACAAAAGGCAGTATAACTACGTGGTCGAACTTGAAAAAATGGTAGAGGAAATACTTAATGAAAGCAATGTACAGAATATTAACATCAGGGTTTTTAGAAATATGTTTTTAGGAGGATTTACCCATATGGCGCTCCGCTGGTTTTTGGTAGGTCATAATCGGAATTTTGACAAAATGGAGGAAATTAAAGAGGTTGCTGGGCTTCTTTCAGACGCAGTATATGCCGGTAACCCCCAAACTTCTTTTACAAAAAATTAAGATAAAAGCACTGAAGGGAGAAAATACCATGGAAGCAGCGAAACCTGTAAAGGAGGAACGCTTGAATGAAAAGATCAGCATTAAGGCTGTGCGGAACGTTCGCCGGGGCCAGGAGACCGAGAAGGGGCAGAAGATCTATCGGCCGGGCGTAAAGGTTTGCCTGGAGAGGAATAGGCTGCTGACCGAATCCTACAAAATGACCGATGGTGAACCGATCGTGATTCGGCAGGCCAAGGCACTTGAGCATATACTGCTTAATATGACCATATATATCCGTGACTGGGAGAAAATCGTAGGGAATTATGCTTCATCACCTGATGCAGTCTTCTGGCCGATCGAGCAAAACTGGAAGTCGGTGCACAGGCTGCTCCATGATGATGAGGGGAAGGCACTGATTGATGACAAGGGCCGAAAGGAACTTGACAGGATCGTCGAGTATTGGAATGGAAAGACAGTAAGTGACCTAAGAAAGAAGGCCTTTGCCGGTTCCCCGGATCTTGAAAAATACTGGGTGTATGAAGGCACCATGCTCTGGTCGCAATGGTCGGACCAGGGTGTTCCCAACTATGAAAAAGTACTTGCCATCGGCCTTAACAAGATCATCAGAGAAGCAGAGGAAAAGCTTAAGGAGTTAGGAAAGAGACTGCCTTCTGATTACATTCAGCAGAAAAATTTTCTGGAAGCAGTGATCATTGCCCTGAAAGCATCAATCAAATGGGCGGAAAGATACGCTGTAAAAGCAGAAGAGTTGGCAAAAGAAGAGAAAGACCAGGAGAGAAAAAAAGAACTTGAAGATATCGCCCGTATCTGCAGAAAAATTCCAGCAAATCCGGCATCTACCTTCCATGAAGCCCTCCAGTCCTTCATTCTTGTACACCTTATCGGCCATCAGATTGAATTTATCACCCTTGGCTGCGGCATCCGCCTTGATATGATCATGGAACCTTTTTTCCAGCAGGATATGGCCGAGGGTAGAATCACCAGAGAGGAAGCGATCGAGCTGATTAAACATACCCGGCTCCACCTTGAGGAACTCGGCCAGATGTATTCCCCGACTCTCACCCAGGTTTACGGAGGGGTCCAGGTCCTCCAGTCCCTTGTCATCGGCGGTGTTGACTCCACGGGCCGGGATGTTTCCGGAGAGACAAGTTACTTGCTGCTCGATTCCGTCTTGGAGCTGCAAACTTTGCAGCCGAGCATTGTATTAAGAGTTCATGATGGGACTCCTAAAGAACTTATCCTCAAGGCGATCGATGTTATCAAGACAGGTGTCGGGTATCCCTCCTTACAGAATGACAAGGCGCTTATTCCTCTGATGATGAAATGGAACTGCCCTCTTGAGGATGCAAGAAATTACACCATAAGCGGATGTGTTTACCTTGATGTTGCCGGCAAGAATGTCCTGCGCCGGAACGCAACCTATTTTTCCCTGCCCAGATGTTTATGGTGGGCGCTTCACCAGGGGGTCAATCCCAAAAATGGAGAACAGTACGGAGCACCTACGAAGGATCCAGCTGGCTTTGAATCGATTGATGATGTGATGGATGCCTATGTTGAGCAGGTCAGGTTTTTCATGGATAAACAGGTCAGAGTGGAAAATGTCACCAGAGCTATATATGCCGAACAGTATCCGCGCCCCTTTGAATCTGCATTGACCGACGGATGTATTGAACGTGGCCAGGATATTAGAAAGTGGCGATATCAGGGCCGTGTCGAGAGTTTTTCGATAGCCGTCGGTCCGACCAACGTGGCTGATTCGCTGGCAGCCATAAAGAAGGTAGTATTTGATGAAAAAAGAATAACCATGAAGAAACTGATTGAAGTTTTAGATAAAAACTGGGAAGGGCATGAGGATCTGCGTCAGACAATGTTGGCCGCGCCCAAGTTTGGGAATGACGATGATTATGTAGATAAGATTGCCTATGAGGTGCATCGCCGGACGGAAGAAATGGTCGAACAGTTTTCAGATACATACGGCTCCGATTTTCACCTGGATGGAAGCGCGGTTTCCGCTACCTATGGTCTCTCGCTTGACACTCCGGCCACCCCTGACGGAAGAAAAAACGGAGACGGATTTGCCGACGGATCCCTTTCACCAACGCCCGGAATGGATGTCAATGGGCCGACAGCTGTCCTGAAATCCTGCTCGAAGATAGATACGCTTACTACTTATAATCATCTGCTGAATCAGAAGTTCACCCCCCAGTTTCTCGAAGGGGCCAACAGGGAGATCTTTTACTATTATCTCAAGTCATGGGCAGATCTTGGAATCCCTCATATCCAGTTTAACGTCGTGGACAGGAAAACCCTGCTTGACGCCCAGAAGAATCCGGAAAAGCATATAAATCTGGCGGTCAGGGTTGCCGGCTACAGTGCCTATTTTATCGATCTTTCAAAAGGGCTCCAGGATCATATCATTGAAAGGACCGAGCAGTCTTTTTCCTAATAAGCATTCCTATGGCTTTGCCTGAGGGAATACGGAACCAAAGGAGATCAATACTGTGAGTTCAAAAGATCCTGAAAATAATCACAAGGGACTGGTATTTAACATCCAGAAATTTTCTCTTCACGACGGTCCCGGAATCAGAACGACCGTCTTCATGAAGGGGTGTTCCCTGGCCTGTAAATGGTGCAGTAACCCGGAGTCAATGAACCGGAATCAGGAAATCATGACATATGACATAAGATGCATCGGGTGCAAAAAATGTGTGGAAGCCTGCCCGATCGGGGCGATCATTTTTACCGAAAGAGGCAGGGAGATCGGGTGGAATAAATGCGACAACTGCCTTGAATGCGCCCGGGTATGCCCAGCAAAAGCTATTGAATGTACGGGACAGTACATGACCGTAGATGAAGTAGCGAAAAAGGTTGAGGATGACCGGACATTTTATAAGAATTCAAACGGAGGGATGACCATATCAGGCGGTGAGGCACTGGTTCAATCGAAATTTATCAGGGAGCTGTTAAAGAAATGCCGGGGAAAGGGGATTCATACTGCCCTGGATACTACCGGCAACGCTTCGTGGGAGGAGATAGAGAGGGTTCTTGAACATGTTGACCTCGTACTTGTGGATATCAAGCACACGGACACGGAGATGCATAAGAAAGGGACGGGCGTCGGGAATGAGATTATCCTTGAAAATGTCGAAAAAATCGCTGCAAGGGTTAGAACATGGATTAGGATACCGCTTATCCCGGATTATAATGATTCGGAATCAAATATAAAAAAGGTTGCTGGATTCGCATCAGATATAGGCGCGGAAAAGATATCGGTGCTCCCCTACCATGAGCTGGGGTCATCCAAATATCCCAAGCTGGGCCGGGTCTACCCAATGGACGGGACCACGCCTCCTACGGAAGAGGCTGTGGAAAGGGTCAGGAAGATAATAGAATCATATGGGTTGAAGGTTGAAATCGGGAGGTAGAAAAATACCGGGACAGAAAACAGGCTATGATCACCCATCACCGGTCTCTCCCTGCTTAGAAATTAAATTGAGTTTAAAATCAAATATTCTTCAAGGAGACTTATAATGAATAAAGCGGTTGCATTAAGTGACGAGCTCAAGATGCTTCGCGACAGTATTTCAGTTAAGCTGGCGAGAAATGTCCGGCAGGGGTACGAAAAAGATCAACATACAAGAGGGATGTACCGTGAGGGAGTAAAACTCAATGTGGAAAGGAACCGCCTGTTGACCGAATCGTACAAGGCCACAGAAGGCGAACCGATGGTCCTGCGGCGCGCCAAGGCGCTTTCACATATCCTGAAGAACATGAGCATCTTTATTGTTCCCAACTCCCGTATTATCGGCCATTCTGGATCAACACCGGATGATCTTTATTATCCGATCGAGATAAACTGGCAATCTCCTTGGCGGGCTTTGAATTCGGATGATGCCAGAAATCTCCTGGATGATGAGAGCCGCGCCGAAATG
The DNA here is from genome assembly GCA_016875165.1 of Deltaproteobacteria bacterium. Taxonomy (GTDB): domain Bacteria; phylum Desulfobacterota; class SM23-61; order SM23-61; family SM23-61; genus JAHJQK01. The sequence goes on along the minus strand of VGSF01000024.1, from coordinate 46,530 downwards.
AAGAAGATTGTTGAATACTGGAAAGGCAAGACCCTCAGCGATATTCGAAAAAAGGCATTCAAGGGAGATCTCGAAAAGTTTTTCAAGTATGAAGGAACATTCCTCTGGTCCCATTGGGACGAACTGGGGGTTCCCAACTATGAAAAGCTGCTCACAAAAGGGATCAACGGAATAAAAAAGGAAGCCGAAGAAAAACTCAAGAAGGTGATAGAAACGGTCCCGGATGACTATCTTGAGCAGTGTGAATTTTTAAATGCTGTTGTCATCACTCTGGATGCAACAGCCAGTTTTGCCGAAAGGTATGCCCAAAAGGCAAAAGAGGTGGCTGAAAGTGAAAAGGATGAGGCAAGAAAAAAGCAGCTTGAAGAGATCGTGGAGATTTGCACCCGCGTACCTGCCGAACCTGCAACTACATATTACGAGGCACTGCAGTCCTTCTGGTTTATCAACCTGATTTCCAGACAGATCGAACTCGTGAGTCTCGGATGTGGTGCTCGGTTCGATATTCTCTTTAACCCCTATTACCAAAAGGATCTGGCTGAAGGGAATATTACCCGGGAGGAAGCTGTTGAGCTTATGCAACATCTCCTCCTGAAATTTGAAGAGGCGGGAATGTGGTATTCGCCGATGATCACCGGTATTTACGGCGGCGTTCAACAACTCGAAGGGATCACTCTTGGCGGCCAGGATGCATACGGTAATGATATCACCAATGATATGACCTATATTGTGCTTGAGGCTTCCAGGGGGCTTCATATCCTTCAGCCGACCATCGCTCTGAGGGTTCACAAAAATACTCCCAAGGAACTGCTTTCAGCGGCCACGGATGTCATAAGAACTGGGTGTGGTTACCCTTCCCTCTTTAATGACGAGGTGATCATACCTCTCCTGCGAAAATGGAAGGTTGCTGAAGAGGATATTTATAATTACTCCAGCAGCGGCTGCGTTTATATTGAAATTCCAGGTAAAAATCAGGTTCGCAGGGCAACCGGCTATTTTGTCCTGCCCAAATGTCTCTGGTGGGCGCTGCACAGGGGGATTAATCCGAAAACAGGCGAGCAATACGGAGCGCCAACGCCTGATCCTGAAACCTTTATCTGCATCGAGGATGTGCTTGAAGCCTATCTTGAGCAAGTCAGATTCTTCTTCGGCAAGATAGTAAAGCTGGAGAACACCTGCAGAGGTCTCTACAGAAAATATGGATCCAGGCCCTTTTTGTCGGCCCTTCTTGACGGATGTATTGAAAGGGGTCAGGATGCAAAGGAGTGGGCATACAGTACTTCCGCTATTAACACCTATAGTATCATTATAGGTCCGACCAACGTGGCCGATTCCCTGGCTGCCATAAAGAAGCTGGTTTTTGACGACAAGGAGTTGACCATGAGAGAGTTCATCAACATCCTGGACGAGAACTGGGAGGGGCATGAGGATCTGCGTCAGAGGGTCATAACCCGGATTCCCAAGTTTGGAAATGACGATGATTACGTGGATCTTCTGGCCAAGGAGGTTCATGAACGCTCCGATGCTGTTATGCAGGAGTTTACCAATGAGTTTGGCGCCAAATGGAGAAGTGACGGAAGCGGCGTATCGGCGACTTACGGTCTGGCCTCCGGAACACCGGCTACACCCGACGGAAGGAAAGACGGCGAGCCCTTTGCCGATGCCACCCTATCGCCGATGTTCGGCAGGGATAAAAACGGACCTACCGCGGTTTTGGCCTCCTGCGCAAAGATTGAGCCCCTTAATCAGCTCTTGAATCAGAAATTCCTACCCCAGTTTCTGGAAGGGGAGAATAAAAAGAAGTTCATCAACTACCTGAGAACCTGGTGTGACATGGGGATTCCTCATGTTCAATTTAATGTGGTAGATAAGGCTACGCTTCTTGATGCCCAGAAACACCCGGAGAAGCACAGCAACCTGATCGTAAGAGTTGCAGGTTACAGCACCTATTTTGTTGATTTAAGCAAAGGCCTGCAGGACCACATCATTGCCAGGTCTGAACAAAGGCTTTAAGACCTTTGATATTGTCAAAAGTTCTATGAAAAGTAGGGGATGAGTTATGAGAGCAGGGGCACGATAGATGCCTGGTAGGAGAGACAAGAGGGTGTTGGGTAAGAGAGGCGGTAAGAGAGGGTGGAAGGGTGATTTGATAATGGCAATAGGATAGAGAGGCAGATTGGTAGGAAGTGTTCTTTGACAATTGAAGAGGAGTTTACCTTAAGCGGCCAGGGAGAGGATCTTTGCCCACTTGCCCTGGATGGTGGCAATGCCTTCCAATTCAGGAAGGGTGATGGGAGTTTGGTAATTGAGGGACATGTGGTATCTCAAGAAGTTGTAATGGGTAACAAAAAGGGTGATAAGGGCAAGAGCGCCATTGATGGTGTTAAAGCCGTGGGATGGTTTTAGATGGTGCTTAAAGGTTCGGTTGAGTCGTTCGATGAGCTGTTTGTAGGGTCGGAACTCTTGGGACTCGCTATCGAGATTTTGGAGTCCGATGACTTTGCGGTGCTGGAGGGAAGGATTCTCGGTTCTTTCGGTATTGAGGAAGTGGATGCCTGCGGGATAGGAGGGGTTGCCATCGGTGACCAGGATAAGAGTTTGGTTGGGATCTGCGGTGCGGATGGCCTCTTTCATGGCGATAATAGCTGGGAGGGTGTCCCTGGTGTCGGCCAGGTGGTAGGCGGTGATTTTGAGGTTCTGGGAAGAGATGAAGAAGAAGACATAGTGATGTTTTCCCAGGACCTTGATGTAGGCTTCATCCCCAGCGCTGATTTCACCAATGGATCCCTTATGGGATAGGTTAAAGCTATGGCAATAGAAGGCGGCGGCAGCGGCGTAGTTCAATACGGTTTGATAGGAGATGGGGATGGTGAACACGGAGCGCAGCACGAGGGCCGTCTTTCTGGCACTGAGGGCAAACGAGACCTAAAAGGTGAGGATCAGGCCGAGGATATCTGGGGCGTTGTGGATTCTGGTCAGATCGGTGGTTGGTGGTTCTGGGTGGGCATGGGTTAGCTCCTGGGGTTGGTAATGATACTCTCTGTACTGGTAGGACAGCTTAAACTGAGATCTCCGTTTTGGGGCCAGCGCCTTTTCCCGTTCGTTCAGTTTATTCATGTTTCGGATTCGATGGGGACAGGCATCGTTGCAGCACTTGTAGATGGTCACTTCTTTTCTCTGTTTCCAGGTGAAGAGGGCGTGTTGGCAGTAGGGGCAGTAGTACTTGGTCTTTGCTTGGCGGAATCGTTTTTCTTGTTGAAAGAGTTCTCCGCAGACCTTGCACAGGAGTTGGGATCGTTTCTGGCCGTCGTTGTAGTAGAGGTAGGCATGGGGGGCTTGGCAAGAGGGGCAGTGGGTGCGTTCCGGGACCCGAAGGGCGCCAGCCCGGTATTTTACGGGAGATAAGGGTTTGCCATATTTCTTTTCATAGGAAGCCAGGAGATCCCGCCAATCACGGGGCGGTGGAGGTTCTTGCTGGAGGTGTTGTGGCTCCGTGAGGGGTGCTAAGGGATCAACCGAGAAGTTTCTATAATGGGGGTGCTTCTCTTTGAAATCGTCTTTTGGCTTTACTTCTGGATTGCGGTCTTCGAGAACCTCGAGAAGGCCGGCAATAATCTGTTGGATTTCGTTCTTGGTGAACTTGGAGCAAATCCAGATAACGAAGCGGGCTATTTTAGACATATGGGCTTGCCTCCGTCCGGATGGTTTCTCAAACCACATTCAACCCTACTTCGGTAGGGGGAGGCAAGCCCATTTTAAATAAGAGTCTGAAAATAAAGAGAATTGAGCATTATAAGTAAGAATCTTTTGACAATACGTACGATAAACGGGAGGGATTAGATGGAATACAGAAAGATGGGCAGGACAGGGCTGAAGGTTTCCTCTTTTTGCCTGGGCACCATGACTTTTGGGCGCCAGGTGGAAGAAAAAGAGTCGATTAGAATCATTCATCGGGCAATAGATGCCGGCGTTAACTTCATCGATACGGCGGATATGTATGTCAACGGGGTAACCGAGCAAATCGTGGGCCAGGCAATTAAAGGACAGCGCCATTCCCTTGTGCTGGCCTCGAAAGTCGGGCATATATTAAAATTGGGGAAAAAGTACGGCGAGCAGAAAATATCCGGGCCGATTGACCTGGCTCGCCCGAAGCCTTTTACCCCCTGGCAGGGTAAAGAGGATACCAGCCCCACTGATATCGGGCTCTCCCGCAAACATATCATGCAGGGAATTGAAGAAAGCCTTAAACGCCTGGATACGGATTATATAGACATCTACTACGCCCATATGCCGGATTATGACACGCCCCTGGAAGAGACCCTGCGGGCCATGGATGACCTGGTCCGTCAGGGAAAGGTAAGGTATCTTGCCTGTTCCAATTATAGGGCCTTTCAACTTAGCAAGGCCCTCTGGATAAGCGATAAGTATAACCTGGCCAGCTGGGACTGCATTCAACCGCCCTATAATTTGCTTACGCGAGATATTGAATATGAGCTTCTGCCGCTCTGCGCCGAAGAAGGCGTCGGCGTATGTGTGTTTAGTCCAATGGCCGCAGGATTCCTTTCCGGAAAGTATGAAAAGGAAAAGGGGCCGGTGGAGGGGGCCAGGTTCAGTCTGGCCCATCAGGGTTACACCTATAATCAAAAATACTGGAATGACCTCAATTTTGCCGCTGTGCAACAACTGAAAAAAATCGCCGAAGACCACGGCAAGACCCTGCCCAAATTTGCCCTGGCCTGGGTGTTGAGCAATAAAACCATCACCTCGATTGTTTGCGGCGCAACCTCTATTGCCCAATTAGAGCATAATTTAAGCGCCATTGAAACTACCCTTTCGCCAGAAGAGCTGGGGGCCTGCGATGAAGTATGGCACCAGATAAGGCCCCCAAGGCTTTTCTACGGGCGGTGATAAGACAGTACTTTTTCCGGTAATAAATGAGATGCACGGCGGGCTTTATCCTGCATCACTGCTTCCCGACGGAAGTCACCCCCATGAGCGTTAGCATGACCATAGCTTTTTTTTCGGCTGGCTGGCCGGCAATGGATGGCCTTTCCGAGTAAGACATTTCTACGCTCCAGCACTGATGGCGGTAATGCAAACCGTAAAGGGATTCCAGAGTCTGACTGTCGAGACGGGAATAACGTATCCCGTAGGAACCATCCAGGGCGGGCATTATCTTAACTTTGAGGCTGGCGTTGATCTGATCCTGGGTTCCGTTGGCCCAGGTGTATTCCAGGTTCAATCGGTCGCCCCGCAAATCGGTAAGTTCCGCAGAGGTATAAAAGGTCAGAAAACGGTTCTGGTTGGGGTCATAGGTAGTTACCTTCTCCGCTTTCAGGTATTTTAAAGTGTGGACTCTCAACTCTCCCCTGATCACACTGAAGGGCCGGCTCGGTTCACTGCCCGGGCTTACCCGCCGATTCGCTTCGAATAAGTCATAGCTTTGGCTCAATTTAAAATAGGCGAATTCATGGTAACGGCTTTTTCCGGCATTATCAAAAACTTTTCCGGTCAAGCGCTGGGTGATGCCGTAGGTAATGGCGTTCGTCTTCGGGACAGGCGTATCATAATCAGGAATCTGCCGTTGATCCACGTCGGGTATATAGGTGTAAACGATCTCGGGCCGAACCAGGTGTTTCCATCTCGGAACATCTTTCGACCCTGTCTCGAAAATGCGGTAAATTTCCGTGGCCATTGTCGTTTTGAAATCCCATAATTTCCGGCTGTGAGACTCTTCTGCTCCATTGCGGCTTCTGTAAATCGTCTCCCTGACTCCCAAATCCGGGGTAATCTCAAAAATTTTCCACCGCAAGGGAAGGGAAGCCCGGGGATGAAGGTCTAAACGATGCCCGGTAATCCCCTGTTCTCGCCAAAAATAACCATAGGAAGAATCCAGGCCGAAATAGAAGGGGGAGTTCAAAATCTGCTGTCTGATTCCCATGAAATTCATCACGGGGAAATTTTGCAGGGTGGATTTGTCATCCCGCCTCAGATCAACGGTTTGACGGACCTCCCCGAAAAGACTGAACCGTTCCCAGATCTTCGTTATCGATAGAAACGAGTAAACCTGCTCGCTCCCCCGTTCCTCGTAGGTTTGGCCATAATCTTTGAAGTACTGGCGGTCGCTTAACTCCCTGATTTTTGTCTTGGCAAAGAAGTTCTGGTTGAAATACTCTTCGTACTGCAGGTCCACTTGCCAGCGGTCAGGCTTGCGGTCCAACTGATCGGTGCGCTTTTCCCGGTACTGCGCCCATTCTCGGGTATGATACCCGTAAAAGATCCCGGCGCTTTCCTTGCTGCGGACGTACCGGTATTCTATTCCTTCACCAACTCCCTTTATGGAAGCCAGGTCAAGGTAAAAGGTAGCATCCCTATTCGGGGCAATGGCCCAAAAATAGGCGTTGGCCACTTCAACCCCGGAAGTTTCCGAATAACTGATCCGGGGAATCAGTAAGCCAGACTGCCGCTTAGTTTTCACCGGAAAGAACAAATAAGGAGAATAAAGCAAAGGAAAGTTTTTTACTTGAAAAGTGGCCCCCCACACAGAAGCATATTCCTCCAGGGTTACCAGGGTCTCCCTGCCCGTGAAACGCCAGGCTGGCCACTCCCCATCGCAGGCGGTGAAACTTCCTCTTCTTACCCGGTAGGTTTCTTCACCCAGCCTTTCGATCTCTTCCCCCCGCAGGTAAAAATTTTGCTTCTTCAGGAAAAGGGATCCCTTTATGATAATTCCCAGGTTTGCTTCCAGGTCGATTTTCATTCGTTCGCTGCTAAGAACATCTTCTCCTTGAAGTAGAACCACATTTCCCGCGGCTTCAGCTTCGTTGGTCCTGGCATTCAGGAGAACCCGGTCTGCGGTGAGTTTTCGGTTGCCCTGTAAGATCTCCACCTTTCCCTCGGCAACATAAAGGTTCAAAGCCCTGTCGTAAGAAATATGGTCTGCCTGCATCTGTATGGGGTCGCCTGAAGTATCGATCTGCAACGGGAGGGAAACCTGGGCCAGCGCGCTTGTAAAGAGGGCGAAGAAAAAAAAGAGAAGGGTGCTTGCAGATGAGATGATAAAGTAAATCAAGAGAATACCATGCCCTTTTTGACTAAATGAGCGCGGGCTTCTCCTACTGTAAAAAGAGATCCGGAGACAAGGACCAAGTCCTCATGGTTGGCCAGGCTTAGGGCGTAGTCCAGGGCTTGACCCACATCGTCAATCTCTGCCGCGGGCTCTTTAAAAGGAGCTGCTTGCTCCCGCAAGAGGTCCAGAGAGGCAGCCCGGTCCATCTTTGGCCGGGTCAGAATCAAAAGGTCGGCCAGCGGCGCTAAGTTGGCCATCATCTGGGGAATATCCTTATCCGCCATAATGCCCATGACCAGAATCAGCCGGCGACGCGGAAAATCCTTCCGTAAAACTTTCTTCAACGCCCGCGTGGCCTCGGGGTTGTGCGCTCCATCCAGAAGAACCCTGGGATTTTCTCCGCTAAGTTCCAGCCTCCCCGGCCACCTGGCCTGGGCGATACCCTCTCTGATCTGCGCCTCCTTAATGGAAAACCCGAATTCCATCAATGCCTCCACTGCGGATAGAGCTAAGGAAGCGTTGACCACCTGATGGTTACCGGCAAGGCCCAGGCGCAGACCGGCCCAGCGATGAAACCTGCCCTGAAAATCAATAATCTGGTTGTCCTGCTTCTTAGCATTAAAGTCTTCACCCCACACATAGAAAGGACAACCGAGGTCCCGGCACCTCTTACGGAATAAAGCAATCACCCGGGGCTGGCGGGCTGAGGTGAGCAAGGGCCGCTTTGGTTTAATTATCCCCGCTTTTTCGCTGGCGATTTTCAACAACGTTTTTCCCAGATACTGCTGATGCTCTAAGGAGATGGGAGTAATCAGGGAGAGCAGAGGATCAATCACATTCGTGGCATCCAGCCTTCCGCCCATACCTGTCTCCAGTACGGCCATCTCCACTCCCTCCTCCCGGAAATGGAGGAAAGCCATAGCCGTAGTGAATTCGAAAAAAGTGATCGTGGCCTTTTCGGGATCAATATCTTTGGGAGGAGATTGGGAATCTGGACTTAGGTCCAATTCTCCATTCTGGATCAGCTTCTCCACCACTTTCCGGATATATTCCGTATAGTGGACTACTCTTTCCGTTGAAATGGCCATACCATCAACCTGGATTCGCTCGCTAAAGTCCACCAGATGGGGAGAGGTATAAAGACCGACCCGCAAGCCGGCCTGCCGCAGGACAGAAGCTAAAAAGGCTGCGGTGGAACCTTTACCATTGGAGCCGGCAATATGAACGGCCGGCAACCCGGCATGGGGGTCTCCCATATGCCTGAGCAACGCCGTTATAGTAGCCAGTCCCAGTTTGATCCCGAACCGTTGCAAGCCAAAAAGGTAATCCAGGGTCTCCCGGTAATCTTTTTTTAACTCCCCTTTTCTCTCCGCCATCTACGTTTCAATCTCCCGCTTCTTCTGCTTCTTAAGCAACGACAGGAGCTTGCCTATCACTTTTTTCATCTCTTTGCGCTCAACGATCAGGTCAATCATCCCATGTTCCAGCAGGTATTCGGACCGCTGAAATCCTTCGGGTAATTTTTGCTTGATGGTCTGCTCGATGACCCGCTGGCCGGCAAACCCAATGATCGCTTTGGGCTCCGCCAGGATCACATCGCCTAACATGGCAAAACTCGCCGAGACACCGCCCGTTGTTGGATCGGTGAGCACGGAAATGTATGGCAGGCCATTTCCTTTCAGCCGTCCAATGGCCGCGCTGGTCTTGGCCATCTGCATCAAGGAAAGAATTCCCTCCTGCATGCGCGCTCCGCCTGATGAACAAAAAATGATAACCCCGCAACCCTCAGCCATCGCCCTCTCGGCCAGGCGGGCAATCTTCTCCCCCACCACCGATCCCATGGAGCCCCCCATAAATTCAAAATTCATTGCTCCGATCATGACGCGCTGCCCGCAGATCGTCCCCTGGCCGCTCACCAGGGCTTCTTTGGCGCGGGTTTTTTGCTGGCTTTCCAGAACTCGCTCCTCATATTTCATCTTATCCTTAAACCGCAGAGGATCCAGTGGCTCCAGGTTGGTATCGCTCTCCACAAAGCTTCCTTCATCCAGCACCAGGGATAGCCGCTCCGCGGTCGAGATGCGAAAATGGTAATTGCATTTGGGGCAAACCTGCAGATTACGCTCTACTTCCTTGCGGTAAAGCATTTCCCGGCAGGCCTTGCACTGAATCCACTGGAGATCGGTATCTTCCATATCTTAAAACCGGTAACGCGCTCCCTGCCGCAAAAAAGAGATCTTGGGACGACCCATGTTGCCGACCTCTTTCCGGAGTAAGCTTAAATACTGGGGTTTCATGTGGGCCAGCAGGACGGGGATGTCTTTGCGGCGAAGTTTTTTAAGCTCCCGCTTCAGCATCATCGGGGTCAGGTGGCCGCTGCTTTCGGCAATGGCCCGCAACCCGTTCGGAAAGGAAGTCTCGACCATCACCGCTTTTAAATCCTTGAGGCTGTTGGCCTCTTCCCAGATACGCTCCGTAGGCCCGGTGTCCCCGGTGTAGAGGATGGCGCTTCGCCCTTTGTGAATGATGTAGCCAACGGCCTGGACCGTATGGTTCACAGGAATGGCCCGGATGGTAAATTCCCCCATGGGAACATCCACTTCAGGTTCGATGGAGATAAACTTTAACACAGGAAATTCCACAGTGGGCAGGACTGTGAAATCCGGCCATAAAGCATCGTTAAAAAGATGAGATTTAATCCCTTCGATGATCTGCCCGGTGCTGATAATGTTCACCGGTTGATGGAACCGCTCCTCTACCAGGTTGGCTGCCAGGAAAGGAATGTCCTTGATATGGTCAAGATGGGTATGGGTGACCAGGATGTAAGAAAGGCGGCGCTGTTCGGGAAGGCGGAGGACCGAGGTAACGGCTCCCGCGTCCAACAGCAATTTTCCATCTATCGCGAAGCTGCAAAATCGATATCCGGGTAATTCTCCCCCATAACAACCCAGAACTCGGAGCTCCATCAAAACCTCTTTTCGTGTAACACTTTAGCTCTTTGAAAAAAGGTGTGTTGTAAAGGCCAAGGGATTCCATGGGCCGGGGGCCAGAACGGAACGTTTGGAATCATGAGGCGCTTATTTCTCCGCATATGGGGCGGGCAAGAACCCCCGCCTTCTCCGGAGTAAAAGATCTTCTTTCCTCGTGGCCAAGCGGAAACCCAACCGATGCTTCCGGCGCGTTCCGCTCTAACCCCCGGCCCTCAACAAAGGCTCTAATACCATTTTTTCAAAGCGCTAAACTGTTACCTCTTCGAAAGTTTTTTGTCAGCTTGTTGCCGACGACTATAAAAACCGGGAGAACTATTCATCGTCCCGCCGGAAACGTAAATTCTAAATTTCATACCATAGGTCGCCTACTTAATCAACCTTAATTTCCCCTTTAAAAGGTGGACCACTTAACTTTGATGATCTCGTAAAAATTCGTCACTCCGGCCTGCCTGTGCCTGGCCGACAGGTGAAAACCGGAGTCCAGAGAACTTATAACTATTTGAAAGAACTGGATTCCGGCTTTCGCCGGAATGACAGAAAGACGCATTTTCAGGCTTTTTACGAATTCATCAACTTTCCATTTTCATATGCAAAGTCAAGGCTACTGACCAGGAAGGCAGGCTCCCGGGGAAGAAAGAACTGCTGGCTCATTTCGCTTCATTGAACGCAGGAATAAAGCGAAAATATAAGGCCGCAGCTCAGGTGGAGGAGAGCGGGGCCAAAGCCCAATTAAGGATAACGCAGCTAATATCTAATGGTCTTTTTTTAGATGCCACTTTGACGTTAACGTGGGAGGAAGTCGGAGGGTTTTGGCTCCCAAAAATCGATCCAGGGCTGGTAAAGCTTCCTCTAGGCGAAAAATTCCCTCGGGAACCTTCCACCCTTCCTCCCGCAGCTCATGGCATAGGCGATATATGGAAGGAACCAGAAAGAGGAGTTTCCTGGACTTCAGGAGGAAAGAAAAGACTTCGGCAGGCGGACCGGTTGTCAATATCCTTCCTTCTTCCAGGACGATTAAGCGGGTGACAATGTCGAGAAGGTCCTCCACCCCATGGGAAACGATGACCACGGTCTTCCCTAAACGGTGAAGATCGCCAATTTCTTTTAGTATCTCCCGTTTGCTGGGTCCATCTAAACCAACGGTAGGTTCATCCAGGATGAGCAAGCGTGGCTCCTGGATTAAAATTCCGGCCAGGGCTACGCGGCGCATTTCCCCGCCGCTTAACTCGAAAGGCGACCGCCGATGGAATTTTTCATAATCCAGGTCGACGACCGCGCAGGCCGACCTCACTCGACATTCAATCTCCTGGATTGAAAGGTTTTTTCGCTGGCGTAAAACGAAGGATATATCATCAAAAACCGTCTCCTCAAAAAGCTGATGCTCCGGGTACTGAAACACAAGCCCTACGTGCTGCCGCAGTTCCACCCGGGATATTCCGGGCCGGCCAATTTCTATCCCCTCAACATATACCTTCCCGGAAGATGGCGAAAGCAATCCAATAAAATGTTGCACCAGAGTTGTCTTTCCCGAACCAGTCTCCCCCACAATTCCTACGCACTCCCCTTCTTCGATCTTAAGGGAAACATCTTCCAGACCCGTTTTCTCCAAAGAAGTGCCCTGATTGTAAATATGACTCAACCTCTCAACATAAATGATGGGTTGACGAATATTCTCCCCCTTATTCCGTGATTTTCCAGACCGCGTCTTTTTCCCGCACGCGATCCTTTACTTTTATCCCGATCAGTTCCCCTGGTTCGGCCTTCTCCACTGCCTGGTTCTCGATTTGCATCGACTGAACCTGATCTTCAAAATCAGTAGTATGCCCCTTGATTTTAATCCGGTCTCCAACCCTTAGGGTACCCTTTGTAAGCTTGATTGCCGCAACGCTGGCCTTGGAAAAAAACTTGATCACTTCTCCCACTTTTTGTTCCGGCATTTCCAGCCTCCTTTCCTCAAGCAGCATTCGCCGCTTGAAAAGATTTTCGGCAATTTCACTGAAATCCTTGGGAAATTATATGTATAAGCGCATAAGAGTGTCAAGGATAATCCGGAAAGGGCTTTTCCCGCATCCTGTTATTTGCGTTTGGGTGAGTTCGGAGTTAAAGGGTATGATTAAAAAGATGTGCATCCGGAGGTTGAACTTTGCAGGAGAAATTCTTTCAATTCTTCCAAAGACCGCACTTTTGGGGGAATTAAATGCCCCCGTTCCCGTAACCCCTGGATAAGATGCAGAAGGGGAGGAAAGGCCACCCTGAGAGAATCCCTCTCAAGCTCCAGGGAAAAAAATTTTTCCCACGGTCCATAATAAGAAATCCGCCCCTGGTCGAGATACATAAATTCTTGGGCTCTCAGGGCTTCTTCGAAATAATGGGTGATATGGAGGATTGTTCTTCCCCCTTCTCCATGGATTTTTTCTAAGAGATCAAGCATTCCCCGGCGATCCTGTAAATCTAACATGGAAGTGGGTTCATCCAGGACAAGAACCTCGCTCTCCATCGCCAACACCCCTGCCAAAACAATTTTTTGCTGCTGCCCGCCGGAGAGGAGGTGGGGAGCATGAAAGCGATAATCTTCCATGTCAACTAAACCAAGGCATTCCCGCACACGGATAGCGATGGTTGAAGGGTCCATCCCCATATTTTCCAGCCCAAAGGCTATGTCTTCTTCGACCACGGAAGAGACGATCTGGTTTTCCGGGTTGGAAAATACGTATCCGACTCGCGGAGAAATTTCTCCGGTTTTCAGCGGATGTCCGGCGATAAGAACCTGGCCGGAAGAGGGGGAGAGCAAACCCTTGATCATCTTCCCCAGAGTGCTCTTTCCGGACCCGTTCGGGCCCATTAGGGCTACATGACCCCCCCGGGGAATGAAGAGATTTAAATCTTCAAACAAAAACTTAGGTTCACCTTTTGCTGAGGGATAAGAAAAAGTAGCGCCCCGGACTTCGATCATTTTCTTGCATAAAAAAAGGGCCAGACTCAGTCTCGCCCTTTTTTTCTCCTTATCTACGGCCTGGTAGCCGGGGCCGCCGGTTTCGCCGACTCGGCGGCGCCTTTATCCTTCTGGCTCTTCTTCCCGGCCCTGCGCTTTCTCAGGCTCCGAATTTCTTTGCCTTCGACAACCAATTCCACGACGGAGACGGGCGCTCCGTCACCTGGGCGATATCCCAGTTTAACGATCCTGGTATAACCTCCATTGCGCGACTGGTAACGGGGGGAGAGAGTATCAAACAGCTTCCGAACCACTTCTTCTTTACGCAGTACAGATAAAACCTGACGTCTGGCATGAAGGTCTCCGCGTTTCCCCAGCCCGATCATTTTTTCAGCCAGGGGGCGAAGTTCTTTGGCTTTGGCATCCGTCGTTTTGACTTTTTCATGTTCCAGCAGGGAGGTAACCAAATTGCGCAACATGGCCCCTCGATGGCTCGTAGTCCGGCCTAATTTTCTTCCAGCAATTCGATGGCGCATCGTAACGTTCCTTTTCTATGCTTCTTGTTCCGGTTTCTCCAGTTCGGCAGGGGGCCAGTTTTCCAGCTTCATGCCCAGGCCCAATCCCATCTCCGTCAGAATCTCCTTGATCTCATTCAAAGACTTTCGGCCAAAATTTTTCGTCTTTAGCATTTCGGCTTCGCTCTTTTGCACCAGATCCCCTATAAAGCGGATATCAGCATTCTTCAGGCAATTGGCGGAACGTACGGAAAGTTCGAGTTCATCCACGTTTTTAAAGAGGTTCTCGTTAAGTTTGGAGGCTTCTTCCACCTCGAGAAGCTTGGGAACGGCATCCCCTTCATCAAAGTTGATAAATACGCTGATCTGTTCTTTAATGATTTTGGCGGCGTAACCGATGGCATCCCTAGGGGCGACGCCTCCGTTGGTCCAGACCTCCAGAGTAAGCCGGTCATAATCCGTAATCTGCCCCACGCGGGAATGGGTAACGGTGTAATTTACCTTGCGGATGGGGGAATAAAGGGCGTCGATGGGAATCGTGCCGATAGGCTGCCCCTCTTCCCGATTCCGTTCTGCGGGGACATATCCCCTGCCCCGTTTGACGGTCACCTCCATCTCCAGTTCCCCGTCCTCGGAAAGGGTGGCGATAGGGTATTCCGGATTTAAAATTTGCACGTTTGGGTTTGCCTGAATATCCCGGGCTCGCACCAGTCCGGGTTTGTTAACTTTCAATCGCAGGGTTTCCGGACCATCGGAGTTAAGCTTTACCAATATTTCCTTTATGCTCAGTATAATGTCAGCGACATCCTCCTGTACCCCGGGCAGGGTGGAAAATTCGTGTAGAACCCCTTTGATGCGCACAGCCGTAATGGCCGCCCCTTGGAGGGAGGAAAGCAGAATTCGCCGCAAGGAATTCCCGATGGTGATACCAAACCCGCGTTCCAGAGGCTCTACATGAAAACGCCCGTAAGTGGGACTAAGGGTCTCTTCTTCCGCCTCCAAGCCCTTCGCTTTAATCAGGGTTTGCCAATTTCTATGCATATGAACTCCTTGATCTCGAATTCGACTGGGATCATCGCCAGGTTATTTAGAATAAAGCTCCACAATCAGTTGTTCCTTGATGGGCATGGTTAAATCCTCACGGTTGGGTAAAGTCATTATCCGCCCCTGGAAATGATCCTTGTCCAGTTCCAGCCAGGAAGGAATCCCTCTCCGGGCCACGCCTTCTAAAGAATCAATGATTTTGGCATTCTTACGGCTCTTCTCCCGCAATTCAATCAAATCTCCCACCTTCACCAAATAAGAGGGGATGCTCACTTTTTTCCCGTTGACGCTGAAGTGATTGTGTTGAATCAGTTGACGGGCTTCATTCCGCGAATTGGCAAATCCCAGCCGATAAACCATATTGTCCAAACGCCTCTCCAAAAGAATGAGAAGGTTGGTGCCGGTAATTCCTTTTTGTCTTTCCGCTTTGGCGAAAAAATTACGGAACTGTTTTTCAGCCAGGCCGTACATCCGTTTGACTTTTTGCTTTTCCCGAAGCTGAACGCCGTAACTGGAAAATTTCGCCCGGGATTGGCCGTGCTGACCCGGTGGGTAACTACGCCGCTCGGCGGCGCATTTGCCGGAATAACACCGGTCCCCTTTTAAATAAAGTTTCAGGTTCTCCCGCCGGCATAACCGGCAAACCGATTCAATATGTCTCGCCAAAGTGACCCTCCTCTCTCATATCGATCCTTTACCCGGGTTTACACCCGGCGTCTCTTGGGTGGTCGGCAGCCATTGTGCGGAATGGGCGTAACATCCCGGATGGTGTCGATCCGAAATCCGGCAGCTTGTAAGGAACGCAGGGCAGCCTCGCGTCCCGCCCCCGGTCCCTTGACGAATACTTCAATGGTCCTCATCCCTTGTTCCATCGCTTTTTTGGCGGCCTGTTCGGCAGCCAACTGCGCGGCAAACGGGGTGCTCTTCCGCGATCCCTTAAACCCCACACTGCCCGCACTGGCCCAGGCGATGACGTTCCCGCTCACGTCCGTGATGGTCACGATCGTATTATTAAAAGTGGACTGGATATGGGCGACCCCGGTCTGGATGTTCCGCCGTTCCCTCCTCTTCGCCCCTGAGCTCTTCACTGGCGGCATTATTCCTCCTTTATTTCCTCTTTCCGCCGATCTGGCGCCTTGGTCCTTTACGGGTGCGGGCATTGGTATGGGTGCGCTGGCCCCGCACCGGCAATGAGCGTCGATGGCGCAGGCCCCGGTAGGATCCCAGATCCATCAGACGTTTGATGTTTACAGAAACTTCCCGTCGCAGGTCCCCTTCGATCTTCAAGTTGCTCTTGTCGATCGCCTCGCGGATCTTGGCCACCTCGGCATCCGTCAGCTGGTCCGTTTTCCGTTGGCCGTCAACCTGGGCTTCTTGCAAAAGCTTGCGGGCAGTGGACCGCCCAATACCATGTATATAGGTCAGAGCAATGTCCACATTCTTATTCCGGGGTAGATCAATCCCTGCTATACGCGCCACGCTTCCCTCCTTTGTTTCCCCTCTTTATCCTTGCCGCTGTTTGTGCCGGGTATTCTGGCAAATCACCCGCACCACGCCTTTCCGTTTGACTACCTTACATTTATCACAAATTCGTCGCACAGAAGCCCTTACTTTCATCCTTTGCTCCTCATTTCGCCCGGTAAATAATCCGTCCCCGGTTTAGATCGTAAGGGGAAAGTTCCACGGTTACCTTATCCCCGGGCAATATTTTTATGAAATGCATGCGCATTTTGCCGGAAATGTGCGCCAGCACGCGGTGCCCGTTCTCCAATTCCACCCTAAACATGGCGTTGGGCAGGGTTTCGACTACCGTTCCCTCGACTTCAATGGCGTCTTCTTTCGGCATGCCTGATCAATCCCCAATTGTTAGTTAGGCCCGTGGGCTTTGCTTGTCAAC
Source organism: Deltaproteobacteria bacterium (assembly GCA_016875165.1). GTDB lineage: Bacteria > Desulfobacterota > SM23-61 > SM23-61 > SM23-61 > JAHJQK01. The sequence goes on along the minus strand of VGSF01000024.1, from coordinate 30,086 downwards.
TTTGATGGCTTCGTAAAAAGTCCATCTGCGGCGTTGCGCTTCACCTTCGTCGTTGCGGCGTACCTTGTAAGTACGCCTCACTCCTCAGGTTTTGCGCGCCTTGCATATGGAGCTTTTTACTTTGCCATCCAAATTTTGACTTTTTACGAGATCATCAACTTTACAGTTTACTTAAAATATCCGGCCCGTTTTCCGTCACCGCCACAGAATGTTCAAAATGCGCGGAAAGACTTCTGTCCTTGGTCACGGCCGTCCAGCCATCCTGGAGAAGCATCACTTCGTAACTCCCGGCGTTGATCATAGGCTCAATGGCCAGGGTCATCCCTGGTTTCAAGCGAACTCCGCGACCGGAAATTCCAAAATTGGGGATCTGGGGTTTTTCATGCAAATGCTTGCCAATGCCATGTCCGACAAATTCCCGCACCACCGAGAATCCGCGCTCTTCTACATGCTTTTGAATCGCCGCGGAAATATTTTGGAGGCGATTTTCCGGCCTGGCCTCTTCGATGGCCAGGTAAAGTGCCTCCTCCGTTACCCTAAGCAAGCGCTCTGCTTCCGGCGAGATGCGCCCGATGGGCAGGGTGATGGCGGCATCCCCATAAAAGTCATCAAAGATCACCCCGAAATCCAAACTCAGGATGTCCCCTTCCTTAAGGACCCGGTCCGAAGGGATACCGTGAACAACTTCCTCATTCACCGAGGTGCACAGGGCAGCCGGAAATCCGTTGTATCCTTTGAAGGCCGAACGGGCTTTGCGCTTGGCTAACAGAGCCTCGGCCAGCTCACCCAGCTCCCCTGTGGTGACCCCGGGTTGGGCCGCCGCCTTCATCTCCTCTAAAACCTCGGCCACGATCTGATTGCTGCGCCGCATCTTTTCGATCTCTTGCGAAGACTTCAAAATGATTCTGTCCCCTTCCGGCAGAGGCGGCGACGAACTCATCTCTCCTCCTATCTTCTCCCCTTGATCCGCCCCCGTTTCATGAACCCTTCATAATGGCGCATCAACATGTGGGATTCTATCTGCCCTACAGTATCCAGAGCCACTCCCACAACGATTAACAGGGCTGTTCCCCCGAAATAGAACGGCACGTGAAACTTAGTGATCAGGATGGAAGGTAGAACGCAGATGGCCGATACATAAACCGCTCCGCTGAAAGTGAGCCGGGTTAAAACGCGGTCCACGAATTCTGCCGTTTTCTGTCCGGGACGTATCCCGGGGATGTATCCGCCATATTTGCGCATATTGTCGGCCACATCCGTGGGGTTGAAGGTAACAGCCGTGTAAAAATAACAGAAGAAAAAAATGAAAGCCACGTAGATGAGCTCATAAATCACCGACCCGGGCGCCAACTGGGTAGCAATAGCTTTCATCCAGGGATGTTCCAGAAAATTGGCGATGGTCGCCGGAAACATAATAATGGAGGAAGCAAATATCGGGGGAATGACCCCTGCCGTGTTGATCTTCAGCGGCAGGTGGGTGGTCTGCCCTCCGTACATTCTCCGGCCGACAATACGCTTGGCGTATTGCACCGGAATACGCCGCTGCCCCCTCTCCACGTAAACGATCGCTCCTACCACTGCCACCATCAGAAGTACCAGGAAGAGAGTAACCAGGATTCCCAGTTCACCCGTGCGGATCAAGCGAAAACTGCCGCCGATGGCGGAGGGCAAGCCGGCCACGATTCCCGAAAAAATAACTAGAGAAATCCCGTTGCCGATTCCCCTCTCCGTGATTTGTTCACCCAGCCACATGATGAAAGATGTGCCGGCCGTGAGGGTTATCATAGTCATTAAACGGAAGGACCATCCCGGGTCCATGACCACCAGCTCCCCGCCCGGACCGGTCATCCGCTCCAATCCGACGCTGATGCCAAACCCCTGGATCAGGCTGAGGAGCACTGTGCCATAGCGGGTGTACTGGGTGATTTTTTTCTTCCCGGCCTCCCCTTCTTTGGACAGCCGCTCCAGATGGGGAACCACCACCGTAAGGAGCTGCAGGATGATCGAAGAACTGATATAGGGCATGATCCCCAGGGCGAATACCGACAGCCGCTCGAAAGCCCCTCCGGAAAACATATCGATAAAACTAAAGAGCGTTCCTTTGGCTTGAGCAAAGAAGGCCGACAAGGCCGCGGCATCGATGCCCGGAGTGGGAACATGCACCCCGATGCGATAAACCGCCAGCAAAAGAAGGGTGATGATGACCCTGCGCTTCAGCTCCGGAATCTTAGGAATGTTTTGGAATCCCTGTAACAATTTTTAGAGAACCTCCGTCTTTCCTCCAGCAGCCTCAATCTTGTTTTGGGCGGTTAAGGTGAAATGATGCGCCTGTACAGTCAAAGGATGGTTAATAGACCCATCGCCTAACACTTTGACTCCCCATCGAATCTTTTTTATCAGACCCGAAGCTTTTAGCGCCGCCAAATCCACCACCGTGCCTGCTGGAAAGCGGGTCAAATCCCGGATGTTAACAACCTCATACTCCTTGCGGAAAGGGTTTTTGAAACCCCGTTTGGGGAGGCGCCTTTGCATGGGCATCTGGCCGCCCTCAAAGCCCCGGGAAACCTTACCGCCCGAGCGGGCTTTCTGCCCTTTATGCCCGCGCGTGGAAGTTCCTCCGTGACCAGATCCTTCGCCCCGGCCGATCCTTTTGCTCTTTTTCCTCGCTCCTTGCGGAGGCTTTAAATCGCCAAGCTTCATCTATCGATCCCCTAGCTTTCGATTACTCGCACCAAATGAGAAACTTTCCGGAGCATTCCGCGGATGGCCGGCGTATCCTTGAGTTTTACCGTTCGCTGCATCCTGGTCAAACCCAGTCCCCTTAAAGTCCGGCGTTGAGTTTCCGGCTGACTAATTTCACTCCGCACCAATTGCACCTGAATCATTCTTTCTTCCATATCGCATCCTTCAAGGAAATTGACGATCGGCTACCCGGGCTGCCAGAGAACGTAAAGGAAGCTAAAGAACTTCTGCCACCATTTTTCCCCGCTTGCCGGCAATGTCCTCCGGTGTTTTCAGCATGCACAGACCTTCAATCGTTGCCTTTATTACATTGTGGGGGTTACGCGAACCCAGGCATTTTGTAAGAATGTTGACGATTCCGGCTGATTCTAAAACCGCTCTCACAGCTCCGCCGGCAATGACCCCGGTTCCTTCGGAGGCCGGTTTTAAAAATACCCGAGCCGCCCCAAAGCGCCCGATGGTTTCGAAGGGAATTGAACCCCGGATCAGGGGAACCTGGATCAAGTTCTTTTTAGCCTGATCGATTCCCTTGCGAATCGCTTCGGGCACTTCGTTAGCTTTACCCAAGCCAAACCCGACAACTCCTTTGCCGTTTCCCACCACGACCAGGGCGCTGAAGCTGAATCTTCTTCCGCCTTTGACCACCTTGGCCACACGGTTGATATGCACCACGCGGTCGACAAGCTCAAGTTCTTCCGGTTTAATCTGCGCCAATGAATATCCTCCCTTTTGCCAGCTTGCAGCTATCAGTCGTCAGTAAAATTTTTTAATCGATCTTGTTGATTGCTGGACGCTGATCGCTATTTAAAAATCCAACCCCTTCTCGCGCGCTGCCTCGGCCAGAGCCTTGACCCGCCCGTGGTACAAAAACCCATTGCGGTCGAAGACCACTTTTTGCACCTGCTTGGCTAAAGCTCTTTCGGCAATCAGAGCGCCGACCCGTCTGGCCATTCCCGCCTTCCCCTTCTCCCGTTCCGTTCCTCTCCATTCCGGATTCTGGGAAGAGGCCGCAGCCAAGGTTTGCCCGCGTGAATCATCAATCAGCTGGGCGTAAATATGCCGGGAACTTTTGAAAACACAGAGGCGGGGACGCTCCGGAGTGCCCCGCACCTTGGAGATCACTCGCTTCTTCCTGCGCTTGCGCGCTACTACTTTCTCTTTTCTTAACACGCCCGTTTCCTTTTTATTAAATTTAATTCTAGAGCTTCTTGCATAAGTCGTTTACTCCGTCATTCCGGCGAAAGCCGGAATCCAGAATTTCTTGAAAATCCTGGATTCCGGGTCGCGCTTCGCTTGCCCGGAATGACGATTTCCTCTATTTTTCAAGAGTTTTGCAAGAGCCTCTCTATAAAATAATTTAGGCGGCGGCGGTCTTTCCGGCCTTTCGGCGGATGACCTCTTCGGCATACTTAATCCCCTTCCCCCCGTATGGCTCCGGAGGGCGGAGGCTGCGAATTTTGGCGGCCGTTAGTCCTAACAGATGCTTGTCCACCCCCCGCAGGGTGAGGCGGTTCTGACGTTCCACTTCGGCTTTAACCCCTTCGGGGAGAGCAAAGCGAATCGGGTGAGAATAGCCCAGATTAAAATTCAAGGCGTTACCCTGCAACTCCACCCGGTAGCCTACCCCATTAATTTCCAGCACCCGCTCAAACCCCTGGCTCACCCCTTTGACCATGTTGGCAATAAGGGTGCGGGTGAGCCCCTGCAGGGCTTTTCCCTTTTTGGGGTCGTCAGGCGGTTTCACCCATACTTGATCCTGCTCCACCGCGAGGGTTACTCCCCCGTCTAATTTTTGACTCAGATTCCCTTTGGGGCCCGAAATTCTTACGAAAGGCCTTTCCAAAAGGACTTTCACCCCCTGGGGAAGAGAAACAGATTTTTTTCCAATTCGCGACATGATCATCTCCCTCGAATTCTTACCATACCGAACAGAGCAGCTCGCCGCCCACTTTCAGCTTTCGGGCTTCCTTATCCGTGATGATTCCCTTGGATGTGGAAAGTACGGAAAGTCCGAGGCCCCGGAGCACCAGCGGGATTTCGTCCTTGGGCACATACTTCCGCAAGCCTGGCCGGCTGATGACTCTTAAACCGCTGATAATTTGTTTTTTGGTCTCCCCGTCATACTTCAAGTAGATTCTCAAAATTCCCTGCTTTCCGTCTTTGATGAGTTTATAGTTTTTGATATAGCCTTCATCCTTAAGAATGCGCGCTACATGGCCTTTGAGGTTGGAAGCTGGAACATCCACCTTCTCGTGTTTCGCCTTGTTGGCATTCCGCAGGCGGCTGAGCATGTCTGCCAAGGGGTCGGTCATCCCCATCTCTTTTATCCTCCCTGACTGAAGTCCTCTACCAGCTGGACTTGATAACGCCGGGAATCTCTCCTCGCGAAGCCAGGTTGCGAAAACAGATCCGACATAAATCGAACTTACGGTAATACCCTCTCGAACGCCCACAAATTGGACAGCGGTGGTAGGTCCGTACTCTAAATTTTGGTTTTCTTTTAGCCTTCATGATCAGGGCAGTTCTGGCCACAGCCTATCCTTTCTTCAAAGAGGAGACAGAATTCAGAATCCAGAAGTCAGAATAAAAAACTTATTCTGAATTCTGAATTCTGACTCCTGTCTCCTGTATTCATTAGAGTTCAGCGTTCGAATACCTATATCAATTCCGAAAAGGCATTCCCAACAGACGGAGCAATTCCTTCCCTTCCTCATCCGTTTTGGCGGTGGTAACGATGGAAATGTTCAGCCCTTTGACTTTGTCAATTTTATCAAAATTGATCTCGGGAAAGATAATCTGTTCCCGAATTCCCAGTGAATAGTTCCCCCGGCCGTCAAAGGCTTTCCCGGAAACTCCCCGGAAATCTCTAACCCGCGGTAGAGCGATATTCACCAGTCTATCGAAAAATTCCAGCATGCGATTCCGGCGCAGGGTAACCATTATACCGATGGGCATCCCCTCCCGGAGCTTGTAAGTCGCGATGGAGCGTTTGGCTTTGGTGATTACGGCCTTCTGCCCTGAAATCAGGGTGAGCTCTTCTACGGCTGAATCCAGAATTTTAATGTTCTGGACGGCTTCTCCCAGCCCCATGTTGAGGGTAATCTTCTCCAGCTTCGGAACCTGCATGATATTTTTGTAGCCGAATGCTTTCATCAACTGGGGAACGACCTCTTTCAGATAAATCTCTTTCAATCGGGTCATTGTCCTAAGCCCCCTAAGTCCTTTCGATCAGCTCGCCGCACTTTTTGCAGACCAGGTTTTTCTTTCCATTCTCTAATTCCCGCATCCCCGTCCGCACACCCTGGTTGCACTTGGGACATAACAGCAAAACATTGGAGACGTGAATCGGGGCTTCCTTTTGGATGATCCCCCCCTGACGGGTGCGCCCGGTTGGCCGGGAATGACGCTTGATGAAGTTGACCTTTTCCACCAATACCCGATTCTTCTTGGGGAGGACTTTGAGAATTTTGCCGCTCTTGCCCTTCTCTTTGCCGGCGATGACTTTAACTATGTCATTCTTCCGTACATGAAACCTGATCGATTCCATCGAAAACCTCAACCGACCATGTCCCTGACTCAAAGGACTTCCGGAGCCAAGGAAATGATTTTCATAAATTTTTTTGCGCGCAGTTCTCGGGCCACCGGACCGAAGATTCGTGTCCCCACCGGATCGTTCTGGGGATTGATCAAAACCGCGGAATTGTCGTCAAATTTGATATAGCTGCCGTCCAACCGCCGGACTTCCTTCACGGTGCGCACGATTACCGCCCGCATCACATCCCCTTTTTTGACTTTGGAGTTGGGAATGGCTTCTTTCACGGAGACGATGATTACATCTCCCAGGCTGGCATATCTGCGCCTCGTTCCTCCCAAAACTTTGATGCAGAAAAGTTTCTTGGCCCCGGAATTATCAGCCGCGTCTAATAAGGTTTGCATTTGAATCATAACGATATCCTAACCTTGAATAATTCAATAACCTCTAATCCCTCATTCCGAATTCTTTATTCCGCATTCGGCATTCGGCAATCCGCGTCCCCCATTTTCAGTGGGCCCTTTCCAAAATTTGCTTCACCCGCCAGCGTTTCTCCCGGCTTAATGGCCGAGTCCCCAACAGGAGGACCCGGTCGCCCATCCGGCACTCGTTTTTTTCATCATGGGCCTTGTACCTGGCCCTCTTGCGGGTGTATTTTTGGTACAGGGGATGCTTGACCAATCTCTGGACCAGAACCACGACCGTCTTATCCATGCGGTCACTGACTACCGTCCCCACCATCGTCTTACGAACCCCTCGCTCTTTCATTCCCACTTCCTTATCTGGCTTTCGGCTGGGCCGCGTTCTTCTGCCGCAGGATGGTCTTCACCCGGGCTAAGTCTTTACGAACCTGGGGCAAACGTTCCGTATTCTCCAGCTGCCCGGTGGCATGCTGGAAATTCAAATTGAATAACTCCGCCGTTACGTCCTGTTCCTTTTGGCGAAGTTCTGCTGCGCTCAAATCCCTCAATTCACGCGCTTTCACTGGCTTCCTCCCGGGCGATAAATTTCGTGGCCAGGGGTAACTTATGGGCCGCCAGGCGAAAAGCTTGAACGGCCGTCTCCCGGGTCACCCCTTCCATCTCATACAGGATTCTTCCCGGCTTGATCACGGCTACCCAATCTTCCGGGGCTCCCTTTCCTTTGCCCATCCGGGTTTCTGCCGGTTTTTTGGTAATGGGTTTGTCAGGAAAGATACGAATCCATATCTTGCCCCCTCGTTTGATATGACGGGTCATGGCTACGCGCGCGGCCTCGATTTGCCTGGTCGTCAACCAGCCGCATTCGCTGGCCTGTAGGGCGTAATCCCCGAAGTTTAACTGGCTTCCTCGAGAGGCGGTTCCTCTCCGCCTCCCTTTCTGCTGCTTGCGGTATTTCACTTTTTTAGGCGCTAACATATTTCCCTCGGCTCTTTACTGCCTTGATTCTCTCCGCCCCCGGGCGACCGGAAGAACTTCCCCTTTGTAAATCCAAACTTTAATGCCAATCGCCCCATAGGTAGTCCGCGCTTCGGTAAAACCATAATCAAAATCCGCCCGCAGCGTGTGCAGGGGAACACGTCCCTCGCGGTACCATTCCGCCCGGGCAATCTCCGCTCCCCCCAGCCTCCCGGAACAGGCGATTTTAATTCCTTGGGCCCCGAATTTCATTGAGGCCGTGACGCTTTTTTTCATTGCCCGCCGGAAAGCCACCCGTCGTTCGAGCTGTAAGGCCACGTTTTCGGCGACGAGTTGAGCATCGACTTCCATCCGGCGCACTTCCTGGATGTTGATGGAAATTTCCCGCTGGGCCATCTTTTGGATTTCTTTCTGGAGCTTTTCAATCTCCGCCCCCTTTTGCCCGATTATGATTCCCGGACGGGCAGCACGGATGGTGATCTTGGCGCGGTTGGCAGTCCGTTCGATTTCCACCTTGGAGACCCCGGCATGGTAGAGCTTTCTTTTAATATACCTGCGGATGTGGATATCTTCCTGAAGAAACTTGGCATATACTTTCTCCGCGTACCATCGAGAATCCCAGGTTTTTACGATCCCCAGGCGAAACCCAATCGGATGCACCTTCTGACCCAACGTTCAACCTCCTTTTTTGTCCCCTAAATTTTTGTCTTCCGTTAACGTCGCTTAGGGCTCGCTTAATACCACGGTGATGTGGCAAGTGCGTTTTCGAATCCGGCCGGCCCGCCCCATAGGCTTGGGCCGGAAGCGCTTCAGGGTCGGCCCTTGATTGATAAAAATGGTTTTGATAAAAAGCGTATCCACATCGATCGACTTATTCTGCCCGGCGTTAGCCAGGGCGGACCGCACCACTTTGGAAACGGCTCTGGCGCCGGCTTTGGGTGTATGGGAAAGGATATTTAAAGCTTCTTCCACCCCCTTGCCCCGGATGAGGTCAGCGCTCAACCGCACTTTGCGCGGTGAGAGATGAAGATATTTGGCGACCGCTTGTGTTTCCATCCTATCTCCTTCAGGCCGGCTTCGCCGCCGTCTTTAACTTGCTCTTCCGATCCCCTGAATGGCTGAAGAAGGTCCGGGTGGGAGAGAATTCCCCTAACTTATGTCCGACCATATTTTCGGTGATGAAAACCGGTATAAATTTCTTGCCATTATGGACGGCGAAGGTCTGTCCGATCATTTCCGGAATGATGGTTGAACGCCTGGACCATGTCTTGATAACCTTCCGGCTTTTCGTCCGATTGGCCTCTTCCACTTTTTCCTTTAACTGGGGCTCCACATATGGTCCCTTGCGGATGGATCGTGCCACGTTTAACTCCTTTTACTCGGCCCATACTTATTCACCGCAGAGAGCGCTGAGTTCGCCGAGAACCAATTAATCATAAAAAAATCATTGCAAAATGTTCAATGAGAAATTAGCAATAAACCGTTCCCGTAACAAAATCCTTTTCATTGCTAATTTTCCATTGACCATTGATAATTTTGCAATGATAGCCGAATAATAAAATGGATTATCGGCCCAAAGGAACAAAGATAGTTTTCTATAATTTCCTAAACAATAAAAACCAAAGCGCCAAATAGGATGGTTTCGTAAAAAGTCGTCACTCCGGTGAAAACCGGAGTCCAGAGTATTTATAAGCCTTTGAATCCCGCTCAGAGCGGGACTGGATTCCGGCTGGAGTTTACCCCGTACTTGATACGGGGCCTGAATGACGAAAATAGGGCAAAAAAGACTTTTTACGAGATCATCAAATAGAATTTAAAAATTTTTTGATATTTGATTTTCTTGGCTCTGCATTCTCTGCGGTTAAATTTTTTATTTTCGGCGTTTTACGATAAATTTATCCGTCGCCTTGTTCTGGCGGGTTTTATACCCCCGGGTAGGTACTCCCCAGGGAGTGACCGGATGCCTACCTCCAGAACTTTTACCTTCTCCCCCCCCTAACGGGTGGTCCACCGGGTTCATGGCCACCCCACGGACCCGGGGATTTTGGCCAAGCCAGCGGCTGCGCCCGGCCTTCCCCAGGGAAATTTTTTGATGGTCCAGATTACCCACCTGCCCTACTGTGGCGTAACATTCCACATAGACCAGCCGCACCTCCCCGGAGGGGAGTTTTATATGAGCATATTTTCCTTCTTTGGCCATCAATTGCGCCGAAGATCCTGCGCTGCGGATGATCTGGGCTCCTTTGCCCCGTTTGAGTTCCACATTATGAATCATGGTTCCCATGGGAATATTCTTCAGGGGTAGGGCATTCCCCGGCTTGATGTCCACCCGCTCCCCGGACAACACCGTCTCCCCTACCTTTAAGGAGTGCGGAGCCAGGATGTACCGTTTTTCTCCATCGGCGTAATGCAGCAGGGCAATGCGGGCCGAGCGGTTCGGGTCATACTCGATCGAAGCAACTCGTGCTGGAATATCGACCTTTTCCCGTCTGAAATCGATCAGCCGATAACGCTGTTTGTGCCCGCCGCCGATATACCGGCTGGTAATTCTCCCATAGACATTCCTCCCCCCGCTCTTCGTAAGCGGGATTAGCAAACTTTTTTCCGGTCGCCGCCTGGTAATTTCCCCAAAATCCGCCACCGTCTGAAACCGTCGCCCCGGTGATGTCGGCTTATAACTTTTGATGGCCATGCCCTTGACTCCTATGGTTCGGAGTTATAAGTTAGGAGCAAGTTTCATCCACTCCAAACTTTGAACTCCAAACTACAAACTTTTTAAACCCCTTCGAAGAATTCGATGCGATCTCCTTCTCTCAGGGTAACAATGGCTTTTTTCCAATCCGCTTTCCAGCCTAAGAACTTGCCCACGCGTTTCCGTTTGCCCACGAGGTTCATGGTGTGCACCCGCCTAACTTTCACCTTAAACAATTTTTCGACCGCCTGGCGGATTTCGATCTTGCTGGCTTTGTTATCGACCACGAAAGCAATCTGATTCCCCTCTTCTTTTTGCCGGGTGCTCTTCTCCGTGATTAACGGCCTCTTGATTATCTGGTGCGCTTCTCTCATGGACGTAGTTTCCTTTCCATCCTTTCCAGGCTGGAACGCAGAAAAATCAGATGTTCATGTCTCAGGATGTCGTACACGTTCAGCCCCTCGCATTCAATCACCTGAATCCGGGGGACATTGCGGGCGGATTTCTCCAGTTTTTCATCCCGGCCATCAGTAACAATCAGAGCGTTGTCAATACCCAGAGTCTTCAAGGCTACCAGAAACCTTTTGGTTTTGGTCTCTTCCAGTTCTAACCGTTCAAGGACAATTAATTTTTTCTCCCGGAACTTGTCGGAAACAGCAGAGCGCAAAGCCGCCCGGCGCACTTTTTGGGGCAAATGAAAAGAATAATCCCGGGGATGCGGCCCAAAAATCGTTCCTCCTCCCCGCCACAGGGGCGACCGATTCGAACCCACCCGTGTCCTACCCGTACCTTTTTGCTTCCAGGGCTTCCGCCCCCCGCCGCTAACGAAAGAACGCTCTTTGGTAGAGGCCGTCCCGCTCCGCCGGCAGGCGAGCTGCCTGCGCACAACATCGTAAATTAGGTGGGGTTTTTCCGGCTCATGCAGGAGATGATCGCCCACTTCCATCTCTGAGATTTTTTGACGATTAATGTCGATAATGTCAATTTTGACCATACTAACTCCAGTCCGGTGCTCAATCCGCGCCTTTGGATTGTTTCTTCTTCGCCGCGCAAATCACCAGAAGACCCCTGGGGCCTCCAGGAACCGCCCCTTTGATCAGCAGTAAATTTTGCCGCGGGCGGACATCCACCACCACCAGGTTCTGCATGGTAACCCGCCGGTTTCCGGTATGTCCTCCCATCTTCTGCCCCGGCCAGACGCGGGACGGGTAGGAACTCGCGCCTATTGATCCCGGAGCACGGTGAAACATGGAACCATGAGTCGCCCGGCCTCCGCGAAATCCCCAGCGCTTGACCACGCCCATGAACCCTTTCCCTTTGGAAATCCCCGTTACGTCCACCAGATCGCCTACCTTGAATTCTTCAACGGTGATTACCTGCCCCGCCTGGAAGGGGCCAGTATCGGTAACCCCAAACTCCTTGAGATGGCCAAAAGGGGGCACTTGGGCCTTTTGGAAATGACCCTGAAGCGGTTTCTTCACCCGCTTCTGCTCCCGCTCTTCGAATCCCAATTGTAAGGCTGCGTATTTTTCCTTCAATGACTTTTTTACCTGGACCACGGTACAAGGCCCTGCCTGCACAACCGTCACCGGAATAACGGCCCCATCTTCATGAAAAATCTGGGTCATGCCCAATTTTTTGCCGATGATACCTTTTAACATTGTTAAACCCTTGTGCCGGGGGGTTAGGAAGATCGTAAATCCCGGCAATTGGAAGAATTCAGGGGACAGGAGCCAGAATGATTCTTTTATTCTGACTTCTTTCTCCTAAATTCTGTCTCCTATAATTTTATTTCCACGTCCACCCCTGCAGCCAGATCGAGCTTCATCAGGGCGTCAATCGTCTGTTGGGTTGGCTCGAGGATATCCAAGAGGCGCTTGTGAGTGCGTATCTCGAACTGCTCCCGCGATTTCTTGTCTACGTGAGGAGAACGGAGCACGCAGAATTTATTAATAGATGTAGGCAGGGGAATTGGTCCCGCCACCCGGGCGCCCGTGCGCTTGGCTGTATCCACAATTTCTTTGGTGGACTGATCGAGCAGCCTGTGATCGTACGCTTTCAGCCGAATTCGTATTTTTTGACTATTGATCACCATTCTTTATTACCCGCTTATCTTTTTGCCCTGCCAGAAGTTATCTTTCATGTTGAATCGGTCCAAGGCCCATTAAACTATTCGATGATTTCGGCGATGACTCCGGCGCCGACCGTACGACCACCCTCCCGAATGGCAAACCTAAGCTCCTTCTCCATCGCAATAGGCGTGATCAAATGCACCTCAAAACCCACATTGTCCCCAGGCATCACCATCTCCACCCCAGAAGGCAACGTCACCACCCCAGTCACATCCGTAGTCCGAAAATAAAACTGCGGCCGATAACCATTAAAAAACGGCGTGTGCCGACCACCCTCCTCCTTCGCCAACACATACACCGACCCCTTAAACTTAGTATGCGGCGTAATACTCCCAGGCTTAGCCACCACCTGACCACGCTCCACCTCATCACGCTTCGTCCCTCGCAACAACACCCCTATATTATCCCCAGCCTGCCCCTGATCTAATATCTTCCGAAACATCTCCACCCCAGTACAAACCGTCTTAAACGTCGGCCGTATCCCAACTATCTCCACCTCTTCCCCAACCTTCACTACCCCACGATCAACTCTCCCGGTCACCACCGTCCCACGACCAGATATCGAAAACACATCCTCAACAGGCATCAAAAACGGCTTGTCCACATCTCGCTTAGGCTCAGGTATATACTCGTCCACCGCCTTCATCAACTGAAATATCGACCCACAACTCTCACAACCCTCATCCCCACAACCATGCTGCATCGCCTTCAACGCACTCCCACGCACTATCGGCACATCATCCCCAGGAAACTCATACTTACTCAATAACTCCCTAAGCTCCAACTCCACTAACTCTATCAACTCCGGATCATCCACCATATCCACCTTATTCAAAAATACCACTATATACGGCACCCCAACCTGCCGCGCCAACAATATATGCTCCCGCGTCTGCGGCATAGGACCATCATCCGCCCCAACCACCAATATCGCCCCATCCATCTGCGCCGCACCCGTTATCATGTTCTTTATATAATCCGCATGCCCAGGACAATCCACATGCGCATAATGCCGCTTCGAAGTCTCATACTCCACATGCGCCGTCGCTATCGTTATCCCCCGCTCCTTCTCCTCCGGCGCCTTGTCTATCTGATCAAACGACACATACTCCGCCATACCCTTAGCCGCCAAACACCTCGTTATCGCACTGGTCAACGTCGTCTTCCCATGATCAATATGCCCTATCGTACCAACATTCACATGCGGCTTCGTCCGCTCAAACTTCCGCTTCGACATGTCCCCTCCTTTGCTTCTGCTTCATTGGCGGCGGTTTTGCACGCCTTTAGTTTTGACGGGCTCGGGCGATGGCCTCTTCCGCAATCGCCGCTGGCACGCGTTCATAATGAGAAAACTGCATCGAGTAAGTAGCCCGCCCCTGGGTAGCGGAGCGAAGTTTGGTGGCATAACCAAACATCTCCGCCAACGGCACTTTCGCTTCGATCCTCTGGGCGCCGTTGCGGATCTCCAGATGGGTGATTTTGCCCCGGCGCGAGCCGAGATCCCCGTTTACTTCTCCGGTGAACTCCTCGGGAACGATTACTTCCACGGCCATGATAGGCTCCAGAAGTACCGGCTGAGCCTGCCTTATTCCCTCTTTAAATCCCATGGATCCGGCGATTTTAAAGGCCAATTCGGACGAATCGACTTCGTGGAAAGACCCATCCAGCAGAGTCACTCTTACATCTACAACCGGATAGCCCGCTAAGACCCCTCCATCTGCTGCTTCCCTTACTCCTTTTTCAACTGCCGGAATGAATTCCCGGGGAATGGTTCCCCCCTTGATGGCGTCCACAAATTGAATTTTTTCTCCGGGAGGCAGGGGCTCCACCTCCAGAAACACATGCCCGTACTGCCCTCTGCCGCCTGATTGTCGAACAAATCTTCCCTCGGAACGGGCAGCCCGGGTAATCGTCTCCCGGTAAGCCACTATGGGTTTCCCCACATTGACCGGAACGCTATACTCCCGTTTCAACCGATCGACGATAATTTCCAGATGCAGCTCGCCCATCCCGGAAATGATGCGCTGGCCGGTTTCTGCATCCGTGTGATGAAGGAAGGAAGGGTCTTCGTTCCCTAACTTCTGCAATCCCTGATCCAGCTTCTCTTGATCTCCTTTAGCTTTAGGCTCTATGGCCATGGCAATGACCGGCTCTGGAAGGTCTATGGACTCCAGGACGAGGGGATGATCTTCCTCGCAGAGAGTATCTCCAGTCTTCGTTCCTTTTAAACCGACGGCAGCCACTATTTCACCGGAACTGGCGCTCTTGATTTCCTCGCGTGTATTGGCGTGCATCTTCAACAGGCGTCCGATTCGCTCCCGCTTTTTCTTGCTGGAATTGTAGATGGCTGAGCCGGAGGTCAACATCCCCGAGTAAATCCTAAGAAAAGTCAGCTGGCCAACGTAAGGGTCGGTCATGATTTTGAAGGCGATAGCGGATAGGGGAGAGCCATTGACGGGAGAACGCTCTTCTAAAAGGCCGCTTTCCGGATTGATTCCCCGGATTGGTGGAACGTCGAGAGGAGAAGGGAGAAAATCCACCACGGCATCGATAAGTAACTGGACCCCTTTATTCTTAAAGGCCGACCCGCAGAGCACCGGGACGATCTTCGAGGCTAAGGTGCCTTCACGTATTAAGGACTGAATTTCGTCCAAGGAAAACGATCCCCCGGCCAGATACTTTTCCATGAAGGAATCATCCAGGTCTGCCAGACACTCGCATAGCGCCTTTCGATATGCCTCAGCAATTTCCGCTAAATGCTCGGGAATCTCTTCCTCATGATATGAAGCTCCCAAGCTCCCTTCTTCGAAAATAATCGCTTTCATCCGCACGAGATCGATCACTCCCCGAAAATCCCCTTCTGCGCCCATGGGGAGCTGCAGGGGAAGCGGGTTGGCCCGGAGGCGTTCCCCAATCATCTGCACTACCCGCGGAAAGTCCGCTCCTATCCGGTCCATCTTATTGACAAAGGCAATTCGCGGAATGCCGTATTTATCCGCCTGCCTCCAGACGGTCTCACTCTGCGGTTCTACGCCACCCACCCCGCAGAAGACGGCGACAGCTCCATCCAGAACTCGCAGGCTGCGTTCCACTTCTATGGTGAAATCGACATGGCCGGGAGTATCGATGATGTTGATGCGGTGGTTTCTCCAAAAGCAAGTGGTCGCGGCTGAGGTGATGGTTATTCCCCTTTCCTGCTCCTGCTCCATCCAATCCATCACCGCCGTTCCGTCATGCACCTCTCCCAACTTATAGGAGACGCCCGTATAATAAAGGATGCGCTCCGTTGTCGTCGTTTTGCCGGCGTCGATGTGCGCCATGATGCCGATATTTCGTGTTTTTTCTAATTCCAGCCGATTTGCCAAAACCTTACTTCCTCTTCCTAAAAAAGAATAATCCCTGTCCTCAATTATTTTATCGGGTTTTCAGCCTGGACCTGCCTTTTCCTAAAAGGGAGAACTATAAACAGATTTCACCACCGGTAATGGGCGAAGGCCTTATTGGCCTCGGCCATTTTATGGACATCTTCCCTCTTCTTAATCGCCCCTCCGCGGTTGTTTGCCCCATCGATCAGTTCCGCTGCCAGCTTTTCTTCCATGCTCTTTTCGGATCGTTCTTTGGCATAGAAAATCAACCAGCGAATGGCCAAGGCCGTCCGTCTTTCCGGGCGCACTTCCGTAGGAACCTGATAGGTCGCTCCCCCCACTCTGCGGGATTTGACTTCAATGATGGGTTTAACATTGTTCACGGACTTTTCGAAAAGCTTTAAAGGGTCTTCTTTGGTCCGTTCCCGGATGATTTCCATCGCCCGGTATAAAATCCGTTCGGCTACACTCTTCTTCCCCTGGTGCAAAATGTTGTTGATGAACTTGGCCACCAACAAGTTTTTATGCTTGGGGTCAGGAAGAATTTCACGCTTGGTTACAACGCGTCTTCTGGGCATGCGTTCCTCACTTCGGCCTTTTCGCGCCGTATTTTGAACGACTCTTCTTGCGGTTTTGCACTCCCACGGAATCGAGGGTGCCCCGGATAATATGATACCGGACTCCGGGAAGGTCTTTTACTCGCCCACCCCGGATCAAAACCACGGAATGTTCTTGAAGGTTATGCCCTACCCCTGGGATGTAGGTAGTAATCTCGTAGCCGTTCGTCAAACGCACCCGGGCCACTTTTCTCAAAGCCGAGTTGGGCTTTTTGGGGGTGGAAGTATAAACTCGGATGCAAACTCCCCGTCGTTGCGGAGAATTGGTCAACGCCGGCGCTGCTGTCTTGCGTTTTATCTTCTGGCGTCCGAGGCGAACCAACTGATTAATTGTGGGCATTTATCCTCCAGATTTTCAACAACATTAAAATTTTTTATTCTATCCTTTTTAAATACCTTTGTCAATGGGTTTATCAACTTTCAGCATCTCTCCCGGAATTTTCTTTTCCTTCTTCTTCCCCCTCTATTCGAATTCCCACATTCCTGTATCGGGAAAGACCAGTTCCCGCCGGGATCAAACGTCCCAGGATCACGTTCTCTTTCAACCCGCGTAAGTGGTCAGTTTTACCGCTGATTGCGGCCTGAGTCAAAACTTTGGTGGTTTCCTGGAAAGAGGCGGCGGAGATGAAACTTTCCGTGCTTAAAGAGGCTTTGGTAATACCCAAAAGAAGGGGCTCGGCTACAGCGGGCCGCTTGTCCGCAGCTTTCAGCTTTTCGTTTTCTTCCTCAAAGATATACCGTTCCACATGTTCGCCGACCAGGAAATTGGAATACCCCACTTCCTTGATCATCACCCGGCGGAGCATTTGCTTGACGATAACCTCGATATGTTTGTCGTTAATTTTCACGCCTTGCAGCCGGTAGACCTCCTGGACTTCATCGACTAAATACCGGGCTAAGTCCTCTACTCCCAGGATGGAAAGAATATCATGTGGGTTTGAAGACCCATCCATCAGGGCCTCGCCGGCCTTTACTCTTTCCCCTTCGTGCACGCTAATATGCTTCCCCTTGGGAATCGAATATTCTTTGGGCTCACCCACCTCGGGCGTAATGATCACCTTGCGTTTGCCCTTGGTGTCTTTGCCAAAAGATACTATCCCCGTAATTTCACTGATGATAGCGAATTCCTTGGGTTTGCGGGCTTCGAAAAGCTCCGCTACTCGAGGCAACCCACCGGTGATATCTTTGGTTTTTGTTGTCTCCCGGGGAATTTTGGCGATCACATCGCCCTGGTGCACCAAATCGCCTTCCGTTACAACGATATGGGCTCCCACCGGCAAAAGATACCTGGCCATGGCTTCTGATCCGTGGATTTTCAGGGTTCGCCCCCGTTCATCTTTTATGGACACCCGGGGGCGGGCTTCCGGATCCTTTGCCTCAGAGATGACCTTGGTTGAAAAACCGGTCACTTCGTCCAACTGTTCCTGCATGGTCACGCCCTCGACGATATCCCCAAATTTGACCCGCCCGGACGCTTCCGTTAAAATGGGGATCGTGTAAGGATCCCATTCGGCGATTAGGTTTCCCCCTTTGATTGACTGACCGTTTTCAATTTTAATCTTGGCGCCATAGATAATGGGATAGCGTTCCCGTTCTCTCCCGCTTTCGTCCACGATGGCCAACTCGCCGTTCCGGTTCATGACTACCCAATCCCCTTCTTTATTACGAACCGTGGAGAGATTGATAAATTTAACCCTTCCGTCGTTCCGGGGCTGTAAGGCGGTTTGCTCTGCCCGCCGGCTGGCCGTACCCCCGATGTGGAAGGTGCGCATGGTCAACTGTGTTCCCGGCTCTCCGATGGATTGGGCAGCGATGATGCCCACCGCTTCCCCGATGTTGACCATCTGGCCGCGGGCCAGGTCCCTTCCGTAGCACTTCACGCAGACCCCCCGCTTCGAACGGCAGGTCAGCACGGAGCGAATCTTTACTTTTTCCATGCCGGCATTTTCGATCTTCTCCACAAGTTTTTCATCTATTTCTTCGTTGGCCGTGACGATGACTTCTTCGGTAAAGGGATCATAGATGTCTTCCAAAGCCACCCGCCCGAGGATTCGCTCTCCGATGGGTTCAATAATTTCTCCGCCTTCCACCAGGGGAGTCACGAAGATGCCCTCCAGCGTCCCGCAATCATCTTCGGCAATTACCACGTCCTGGGCTACGTCCACCAGCCTGCGGGTCAAATATCCGGAGTTGGCGGTCTTGAGCGCAGTATCCGCCAAGCCTTTACGCGCCCCATGCGTCGAAATAAAGTATTGCAACACCGTCAGCCCTTCCCGGAAATTAGCGGTAATGGGGGTCTCGATGATCTCGCCCGACGGCTTGGCCATCAAACCGCGCATGCCGGCCAGCTGACGAATCTGCTGGGCGCTTCCCCGGGCTCCGGAGTCGGCCATCATGAAGATGGGATTGAAGGAAGGCACGCGTCTCTTCTTGCCGCTGGGGTCGGAGATCATAACGGTGCCCAGTTCTTCCAGTATCTCAAATCCGATGTTTTCGGTGACCTGAGCCCAGATGTCCACTACTTTGTTGTACCGTTCTCCGTCGGTGATTAACCCTTCTTTATATTGGTTTTCGATTTCCAGGACTTCTTGATTGGCTTTTTGTAAAAGATCTGCCTTCCGCGGGGGAATGACCATGTCGTCGATGCAGATGGAAATGCCGGCCTGCGTGGCACAACGGTACCCCAGGTCCTTAAGCTGGTCGGCTAAGATGACCGTCTTTTTGTTCCCGGCAAAACGGTAGCATTGATCAACCAGCGCAGCCAGCTCCTTTTTGTTCAAAACTTTATTGATAAATGAGAAGGGAATCTCCGGGGGCAGAATTTCCCGCAACAGAATTCGGCCCACGGTAGTTTCCACCCTCTCAGCATGGCCGTTTACACTGAGGCGAACTTTTATGGCCGCATGTAAATCCACTTCTCCGGCATCGTAAGCCATGCGCACTTCTTCCGGGTTGGCAAAGAGCTTTCCTGCCCCTTTGGCGTAAGGTTTCTCACGGGTCATGTAATAGAGACCCAGAACGATGTCCTGGGTGGGTACGATAATCGGCTTGCCATGAGCCGGAGAGAGGATGTTATTCGTGGACATCATTAACACCCGGGCTTCGATTTGGGCTTCAATCGAGAGAGGAATGTGTACGGCCATTTGATCCCCATCGAAATCCGCGTTGAACGCTGAGCAGACCAGCGGGTGCAGCTGGATAGCCTTCCCCTCGATGAGGACTGGCTCGAAAGCCTGAATGCCTAAGCGGTGTAAGGTGGGCGCCCGGTTGAGCATGACGGGATACTCGCGGACAATCTCGCTCAGCGTCTCCCAGACTTCATCTTTTTCCTGCTCTACCATCTTTTTTGCGCTCTTGATGGTAGTTACACAACCTTTTTGTTCGAGGCGGTTGTAAATGAAAGGTTTAAAAAGCTCCAGAGCCATTTTCTTGGGGAGGCCGCATTGGTGAAGCCGTAAGTCCGGCCCTACGACGATCACCGACCTGCCAGAATAATCCACCCGCTTGCCTAATAGGTTTTGCCGGAACCGCCCCTGTTTTCCCTTAAGCATATCGGAAAGTGATTTAAGAGGCCTCCCGTTGGATCCCAGAATCGACCGTCCCCCCCGGCCGTTATCGAACAGGGCGTCCACGGCCTCCTGGAGCATGCGTTTTTCGTTGCGGATGATAATCTCGGGCGCGCTCAATTCTTGCAGACGTCTTAGGCGATTATTGCGATTGATCACTCTCCGATACAGATCATTCAGATCTGAAGTGGCAAACCGCCCTCCATCCAGGGGAACTAGGGGGCGCAAGTCCGGAGGGATGACGGGCATTACTTCCAAGATCATCCATTCCGGCTTGTTTCCCGAATCCTTGAATGCATCCACGATCTTCAGGCGCTTGGCGATTTTTTTCTTTTTTACTTCCGAGGAAGCTTCACGCATTTCCTCCCGCAGATAGTCGGATAGTTTCTCCACGTTCACTTTCCGCAAGAGTTCGCGGACGGCTTCGGCTCCCATTCCGGCCAAGAAGGAGTCCGGACCGTATTCTTCTATGGCTTTGCGGTATCGTTCGTCGCTTAAAAGCTCTTTCTCTTTAAGGGGCGTCTTTTTGGGATCGATGACCACATAGGCTTCGAAGTAAAGGACTTTCTCCAACTCCCTAAGGGTAATGTCCAGCAGGTTGCCGATGCGGCTGGGAAGGCTTTTCAAAAACCAGATATGGGCCACCGGTGCGGACAGTTCGATGTGCCCGAGGCGTTCCCGCCTCACCTTGGACTGGATGACTTCCACGCCGCATTTCTCGCAGACCACACCACGATGTTTCATACGCTTGTATTTGCCGCAGTTACATTCATAGTCCTTGGTCGGGCCGAAGATCTTGGCGCAGAATAACCCGTCCCGCTCCGGTTTAAAGGTTCGGTAATTGATCGTCTCCGGCTTCTTGACTTCCCCGTAAGACCAGGCGCGAATTTTTTCGGGGGATGCCAGAGAGATGCGCACGGCATTGAAGGCCATCGGATATTTGGGTTTTTCAAAAAAGCTAAAAAGATCTTCCAAAGCCATTCCCCCTTATGCTTCTTCTCTTTCCAGTTCCAGAAGCTCCATGTCCAGACAAAGGCTCTGCAGCTCTTTGACCAGAACGTTAAATGATTCCGGGACCCCCGCTTCCAGATTATGGCCCCCTTTGACGATAGTCTCATACATACGCGTCCGGCCGAGCACATCGTCCGATTTCACGGTCAGGAACTCTTGCAGCGCATGCGCGGCCCCGTAAGCCTCCAGGGACCAGACTTCCATTTCGCCCAGGCGCTGCCCGCCAAACTGGGCCTTTCCCCCCAGGGGCTGCTGGGTAATCAGGGAGTAAGGTCCTACCGATCGGGCATGAATTTTGTCATCCACTAAATGGTGGAGTTTCATCATGTAGATGACTCCCACCGTGACCTTCTGATCAAAGGCTTCTCCCGATCGGCCATCGAAAAGAGTTGCCTGGCCTGTACCCGGGAGGCCGGCTTCTTTCAAGGCAACTTTTATCTCTTCTTCTGAGGCGCCATCGAAGGCCGGAGAAGCCATGTAAATCCCGCGGGATAAAGAACTGGCATACTCCCGCAGGTCTTCATCATCCAGACTCTCTATCAGAGTATTAAAGGTTTCAGAATTATAAATCTTCTTGACCTTGTCGCGCAGGGCTTTCGGGTTGTATTCCTTTTCGATAATCCGGCTGACTTGTTCCCCGATCCCCTTGGCGGCCCACCCCAGATGGGTTTCCAGGATTTGTCCCACATTCATGCGCGAGGGGACTCCCAGAGGATTAAGAATTATGTCCACCGCCGTTCCATCTTCCAAATAAGGCATATCTTCTTCAGGAAGAATACGGGATATAACTCCTTTATTGCCGTGGCGGCCGGCCATTTTGTCCCCCACCGAAAGTTTTCGCTTGATGGCTACGTCCACTTTGACCATCTTAATGACCCCAGGAGGAAGTTCATCCGCCTTCTTCAAACGGGCTATTTTTTTGTCAAAGGCTCCTTTGATAACTTGTACCCGTTCATCCAGATGTTCCCATATTTTTTCGGCATCGGCGTTTTTCTTGGGGTTCTGGACGCTTAAATCCCGCAGGCGGGAGTCTGAAATCCCGGCCAATATCTCTTTGGTTAACTTGGTATTTTTGGGAATCAGCGTTTTCCCGCTGCGTTCCTCCGAGACCCTGGTGGACACAACTTCATTTAGAAAAAGTCTGCGCACTTTCTGGGCGGCGAGATGTTTAACGATTTGGATTTCGTCTTCCTGATCCCGGTGGATACGGGCGATTTCTTCTTCCTCTATGGCTTTGGCCCGGGAGTCCTTTTCCACCCCGCGCCTGCTGAAAATTTTCGCCCCGATCACCGTCCCTTCCACCCCCGGGGGGACCTTTAAAGAGGTATCCTTTACCGATCCGGCCTTTTCCCCAAAAATCGCCCGTAGCAGCTTTTCTTCTGGAGAGGGCTGGGTCTCTCCTTTGGGGGTGATCTTTCCCACCAGAATATCCCCTGCTTTTACTTCGGCCCCGATGCGGATAATTCCGCTTTCATCCAGGTTTTTCAAGGATTCTTCCCCCAGGTTAGGAATGTCCTGGGTAATTTCTTCCCGGCCCAGTTTGGTATCCCGGGCAACCACCTCGAATTCCTCAATATGGATGGAGGTAAAACTGTCGTCTTTGACCATCCGCTCGCTAATCAGGATGGAATCTTCAAAGTTATATCCGCCCCAGGGCATGAAGGCAACCAGCACATTGCGCCCTAAGGCTAACTCCCCTCTCTCTGTCGCTGGACCATCGGCTATAATCTGCCCCTTTTGTATTCGCTGGCCTTCCTGCACTATGGCCTTCTGATTGATGCAGGTATTCTGGTTGGAACGCTGGTATTTAATTAGATTATAAATATCCACTTCGGACCGGCTGCCATTCCGGCCAATATTATCTGCCCGGACGATGATTCGGGCAGAGTCCACTTTTTCCACTACCCCGTCACGCTCGGCAACCACGGCCACGCCGGAGTCTTTGGCCACCATGCCCTCCATGCCCGTTCCGACCAGGGGCGCCTCGGCTCTAAGCAAAGGAACCGCCTGGCGCTGCATATTCGAGCCCATCAAAGCCCGGTTGGCGTCGTCGTTCTCTAGAAATGGGATCAGAGAAGCGGCCACGCTTACCAGTTGATTGGGAGAGACATCCATCAGGTTGATTTCTTCCGGCCGGACTAACGTGGCCTCCCCGGCAATGCGCGCCTGGATCAAATCCGCTGTGAATCGACCTTTTTCATCCACCGGGGCGTTGGCCTGGGCAATGACTCGGGTTTCATCTTCCTGCAGGGCGGACAGGTACTCGATTTCTTTAGTTACCTGGCCGCCTGCCACCTTGCGGTAGGGAGTAACAATGAAACCGAACGGATCAACTTTGGCATAGGTGCTAAGAGAGGCGATCAAACCGATGTTGGGCCCTTCGGGGGTCTCGATCGGACATACCCGTCCGTAATGGGTAGGATGGACGTCGCGCACTTCAAAACCGGCGCGCTCCCTGGTTAAACCTCCAGGCCCGAGGGCTGAAAGACGCCGTTTATGGGTTATCTCGGAAAGGGGATTGGTCTGGTCCATGAATTGGGAGAGTTGTGAAGACCCGAAAAATTCCTTCACTACCGCGGAAACAGGCTTGGGGTTAATCAAATCATGGGGCATGAGGGTTTCCACGTCCTGCAAGCTCATCCGCTCTTTGATGGCCCTCTCCATGCGCACCAGCCCGATGCGGTACTGATTTTCCAAAAGTTCTCCTACGGCCCGCACCCTGCGGTTGCCCAAATGGTCGATGTCGTCGATCTCTCCCGCACCATCCTTCAACTCGATCAAGTATTTCACCGTTTCCAGGATGTCCTCTTTCCGCAGAATGCGTAAATCCAGCGGGGCATCCAGCTTCAGCCGGTGATTGATCTTGAGCCGCCCCACCCGGGAAAGATCATACCGTTCGGGGTTGAAAAACAGGTTGGTGAAAAAATTCTTGGCTGTTTCCAGAGTGGGAGGTTCGCTGGGGCGCAAACGCCGGTAGATTTCCAGGATGGCGTTATAAATCGTATTCGAAGTTTTATCCTGGGGGTCATGCTTACGGTATTCTTCGATGGGCCGGGTTTCGCTATCGTCAATGCGATCGGAGTTCAATGTATCGCGGAAAGAAGGGGAAACGTTCAGTTGGTCGATGAATAGAATATCAATTCCCTTCACTCCGGCTCTGCGCATCTCCTCCACTTTTTCAACGGTCAATTCCGTGTTAGCTGGGAACCAGATTTCTTCGGTTTGCGGATTGAGGATGTTATGGGCCAGATACCGGCCGGCCAAATCTGGCGGATCGATGGGCACAGCCTTCACCTTGGCATCAATCAATTTCTTCAGGGCTGGCCGGGTGATCTTCCGGTTCTTGCGGACAAGCATCTCCCCCGTGTGCGGATGCTTGATATCTTCCGTGGCTCGTTTGTTGATAAGCAGATCGAAATCGACGCTCTTGGTTATTTTCTCTTCGTGAAAAAAAACCCTTTCCTTCCGGTAGAAATAACTTAGTAATTCCTCGGTGGAATAGCCAAGGGCTCTCAGGAGAATGGTGACCGGCAACTTGCGCCGGCGGTCGATACGGACATAAAGCAGGCCTTTGCTGTCAAATTCGAAATCAAGCCATGAACCCCTATGTGGAATGATCCGCCCGGAGTAAAGGGGTTTCCCGGTATGGGTTTTGCCCTTTTCGTGTTCAAAGAGAATTCCGGGAGAGCGGTGGAGCTGGCTGACGATGACCCGTTCCGTCCCGTTGATGACAAAGGTCCCTTTGCCTGTCATCAAGGGAATTTCACCAAAATAGACTTCCTGCTCCTTAATATCCCGGACGCGGGGCTTGCCCTTTCGTTCTTCCTCGTCCACTTCGTAAGTGATCAAGCGGACTACCACTTTCAAAGGAGCCGCGAAAGTCATCCCCCTATGTCGGCATTCCTCCACTTCGTACTTGGGGTCGCTTAAGGAATAGGAGACGAACTCCAAGGAGGCTGCCTTATTAAAATCACGGATGGGAAAAACACTTTTGAACACCGCCTGCATGCCCATGTCCTGTCGATCTTCCGGGGAGACGTCCTTTTGCAGAAAATTCTCGTAGGACTGCCTCTGGACATCTATTAGATTCGGAATGTCCATGATTTTTTCGATCTTAGAAAAATTTAATCGGACGATCGGATGGCTGCTTAACAAAGACGCCATTCCTCATTCCCTCCCATCCCGCAGTTGGTATGTTAACCAACATGTTACGGCTTTATAAAAGTGAATTCATTGAGGACATAAGTTTGGGCGGTATCCGAGAACATATTTTCTCTGGAATCAAAATCTTTCCCATCAGCGTTCATCTTTGTCCCCAGAAGATATTCTCTATTTAATTTCTACGGTAGCCCCGACATCTTCCAGCTTCTTTTTAACGTTCTCCGCTTCCTCTTTGGAGACACCTTCTTTCACTGGTTTGGGCACGCCCTCGACTAAATCTTTGGCCTCTTTTAACCCCAGGCTGGTGAGCTCACGGACCACTTTAATAACTTGAATTTTTTTCTCCCCTACGCCTGTCAGCACCGCTTCAAATTCCGTTTTTTCCTCGGCGACGGGGGCGGCTTGCCCGGCGCCAGCAGCGGGAGTGGTTGCCACGGCTATGGCCGTGGCTGAAACTCCCCATTTTTCCTCTAAAAGCTTGGACAATTCTGCGGCCTCCAAAAGGGTCAGCCCGCTCAATTCTTCCACGATTTTCTGTAAATCTGCCATCTTTCCTTCTCCTTTGGGATGTAATTTTGATCTTGAAAGACCATTATAAAAATCATTCTTCTTTTTGGCTTTTGGCCTTTAGCAGCTGGGCCAGGCGCGTGCCGGGGGTGGACATCAGACGTGCCAGATTCGAGGCTGGCCCTTGAATGAAACCCAGAATTTTGGCCCTGAGTTCCTTAAGACTCGGAAGGGTCACCCAGGCCTGAATCTCCTCTGGACTCCACAGCTTTCCTTCAGAGCTGGCCACTAAGATTTTCAGCTCGGGAAAGTCCTTGGCGAATTTGGCCAAAACCCGGGCCGGAGCAATGGGGTCTGTGTCGCTCCAGGCCACAGCGATCGGCCCTTCCAACTTCGTTCCCAAAAGCTCCTTATCCGTGCCCTGAATTGCCAACCGTAAAAGGGTATTCTTAACGATGCGATACTCCACGGCTGCCCGGCGCAGCTCGGCGCGCAGATGGGTCATCTTTCCACCATTGAGGCCTATGAAACGGGT
The DNA here is from genome assembly GCA_016875165.1 of Deltaproteobacteria bacterium. Lineage (GTDB taxonomy): Bacteria > Desulfobacterota > SM23-61 > SM23-61 > SM23-61 > JAHJQK01. The sequence goes on along the minus strand of VGSF01000024.1, from coordinate 3,829 downwards.
CAGGATGGCTACCTTGGGCCGGAGCATTCGCTGATGGAGATCGGCAACGACAATGCTCTTATCCTCTTTCTTCAAATTTCCATCTCCTTTCTCCCTCGCCTTTTCATTCCAGCCCCTCGATGTGAAAGTGCCTGATGATTTTGATGATCTTCCCCAAAATTTCATCCCCTAAGGGTTCGCTTCCGTCTCGGCAGGCCGGTTTTTTCCGCTTAAGCGCCACAAAGCGTACCTACGGTCTTAGACGAAAAGTAATAAGCATAAAACGTGCGGTTAATGGCTTACTTCGTCGCTCCGCGCATGACGTTGGGATCAAGTTTAATCCCTGGTCCCATGGTTGTTGAAATGGCAATGCTCTTAAGATAAGTCCCTTTGCTTGAAGCCGGCTTAGCCCGGACAATCACGTCCATCAGAGCCAGAACATTGTCCTTTAACTTTTCTTCGTCAAAAGAAACTTTGCCGACCGTGGTGTGGACAATTCCGCTTTTATCCACCCTGAACTCCACCCGGCCGGCTTTCAACTCCTTAACTGCCCTGCCCACATCGAAGGTCACCGTCCCAACCTTCGGATTGGGCATCAAGCCCCGGGGTCCGAGGATTTTACCCAATTTGCCCACCATCCCCATCATGTCGGGCGTGGCAATGGCTTTGTCGAAATCCGTCCAGCCGCCAGTGATTTTTTCCACCAGATCTTCAGCCCCCACAAAGTCTGCCCCGGCCTCTGTGGCTTCCTTTTCTTTCTCCCCTTTGGCAAAGACCAAAACTTTCACTGCCTTGCCCACCCCATGGGGAAGAGCCACCGTTCCCCGAACCATTTGGTCGGCATGTTTGGGGTTCACCCCCAGGCGGATAGCCATGTCCACGCTTTCGTCAAACTTGGCCCGGGCAGATTCTTTGACCAATTTTAATCCTGTATCCAGGTCATACCGGGTAGTGCGGTCAATTTTTTTTCGCTCTTCCAGATATGTCTTGCCTTTTTTACCCATACGTTCACCCTTCTATGATGTCGATGCCCATCGACCGGGCCGTTCCTTCTACGGTCAGGATGGCCGCATCCAAGCTGGCGGCGTTTAAATCCGGGAGTTTCGTCTGGGCGATTTCCCTCACCTGCGTCCTGGTAACCTGGCCGACCTTTGTCCGATTTGGTTCTCCCGACCCTTTGACGATTCCCGCTGCTTTTTTCAGCAATACGGCCGCCGGCGGGGTCTTGGTAATGAAAGAGAATGACCGGTCGGCGTATATGGAAATTACTACTGGAATGGTCGTGCCTTCCTGGTTTTTAGTCTGAGCATTGAAGGCCTTGCAGAATTCCATGATGTTCACCCCGTGCTGACCGAGGGCTGGCCCTACGGGGGGAGAGGGATTCGCTTGCCCGGCGGGGATTTGCAGCTTTACCATGCTGATTAATTTTTTGGCCATCTTTGTCCTCTTATCTTAATTCTTTTTTACCTGGGCGAAATCTACTTCTACGGGGGTGGATCGTCCAAAAATACTTACCAGAACGCGTACTTTACCTTTTTCTAAATTTACCGCCTCAACCAATCCATTGAAATTGGAGAAAGGCCCGTCCACTACCCGGATTTGATCGCCCTTTTCGAAGGTCATGCGGTGTTTGGGCCGCAGGAGACCTTCGCTCATCTGATTTTTTATCCCCTCCACTTCGTTATCGGGGATTGCCGTGGGATTGGCCCGGTCTCCGACAAAACCAGTGACCTTGGGAGTGTCTTTGACTATGTGCCAAGTTTCATCGTTCAATTCCATTTTAACTAAAATGTACCCGGGGAAAAATTTGCGGGAAGAAGACTTTTTCTTTCCCTTGATCATCTCGATCACTTTCTCGGCGGGGACGAGGACTTCCGAAAAGAGATCTCCTTTCCCGGCCGATTTGATCCGCTCCTCCAGAACAGATTTCACCTTGTTCTCGAATCCGGAATACGTATGCACCACATACCACTTTTGGGCCATGGGTTAAACCCTCTAGTTTAAAAATATTTTGATCAAATGGGAAAGGCCCAAATCTACAATTCCCAAGAAAAAGGCCATCAAAATCACCGTAATTAATACCACCGAAGTGGAGGCAATGGTCTCTTTCCTGGAAGGCCAGGTAACCTTCTTCAACTCCACCCGCACTTCCCGAAAAAATTGCTTGGCCTTTTGTATAAATTCTTTAATCTTCTCCATTTTATTTTCCTAAAAAAAATATTATTAGTGGCAGGCCAGGAGGGATTCGAACCCCCATCACCCGGATTTGGAGTCCGGTGCTCTAGCCGTTAGAGCTACTGGCCTGCTATCTCCAGCGTTTTTCTGCTGATAGATTGAACGACAGCCGATAAATCGGGGAATTGCCTGCTTACGCTGTAGTGTCTATTTGTCGCCTTTATTTGGTTTCCTTGTGTGGGGTGTGGGTGCGACAGAATCGGCAATATTTCTTGAATTCCAGCTTGTCCGGTGTAGAACGCTTATTTTTAGTGGTGGTGTAATTTCTCCGCTTGCATTGCCCGCAAGCCAGGGTAACGATTTCTCTCACAATTTCTCCTCTGTATATATCAAAGGGCCCTTCTGGCCAGCGATAAATAAGGACAGCCCTTCCCCGTTTTCTTTGGGAAAACTGCTTTATTCAGGGAATAAACTATTCGATGATTTCGGCGATGACTCCGGCGCCGACCGTACGACCACCCTCCCGAATGGCAAACCTAAGCTCCTTCTCCATCGCAATAGGCGTGATCAAATGCACCTCAAAACCCACATTGTCCCCAGGCATCACCATCTCCACCCCAGAAGGCAACGTCACCACCCCAGTCACATCCGTAGTCCGAAAATAAAACTGCGGCCGATAACCATTAAAAAACGGCGTGTGCCGACCACCCTCCTCCTTCGCCAACACATACACCGACCCCTTAAACTTAGTATGCGGCGTAATACTCCCAGGCTTAGCCACCACCTGACCACGCTCCACCTCATCACGCTTCGTCCCTCGCAACAACACCCCTATATTATCCCCAGCCTGCCCCTGATCTAATATCTTCCGAAACATCTCCACCCCAGTACAAACCGTCTTAAACGTCGGCCGTATCCCAACTATCTCCACCTCTTCCCCAACCTTCACTACCCCACGATCAACTCTCCCGGTCACCACCGTCCCACGACCAGATATCGAAAACACATCCTCAACAGGCATCAAAAACGGCTTGTCCACATCTCGCTTAGGCTCAGGTATATACTCGTCCACCGCCTTCATCAACTGAAATATCGACCCACAACTCTCACAACCCTCATCCCCACAACCATGCTGCATCGCCTTCAACGCACTCCCACGCACTATCGGCACATCATCCCCAGGAAACTCATACTTACTCAATAACTCCCTAAGCTCCAACTCCACTAACTCTATCAACTCCGGATCATCCACCATATCCACCTTATTCAAAAATACCACTATATACGGCACCCCAACCTGCCGCGCCAACAATATATGCTCCCGCGTCTGCGGCATAGGACCATCATCCGCCCCAACCACCAATATCGCCCCATCCATCTGCGCCGCACCCGTTATCATGTTCTTTATATAATCCGCATGCCCAGGACAATCCACATGCGCATAATGCCGCTTCGAAGTCTCATACTCCACATGCGCCGTCGCTATCGTTATCCCCCGCTCCTTCTCCTCCGGCGCCTTGTCTATCTGATCAAACGACACATACTCCGCCATACCCTTAGCCGCCAAACACCTCGTTATCGCACTGGTCAACGTCGTCTTCCCATGATCAATATGCCCTATCGTACCAACATTCACATGCGGCTTCGTCCGCTCAAACTTCCGCTTCGACATGTC
>VGSF01000023.1 GCA_016875165.1 Deltaproteobacteria bacterium | reverse complement strand
GCATGGCTTGTGCGAAGATTGTACGACCTCGATTCATTGGCCACCTCCTTTTTTAGGGGAGTATAGCCTTTTTCAAAATTCAAATCGTTCCCGTACAAAATATTGCAATTATCCAATGAAGTCATAGCGTTTTATGTTATGTTAAAATTTTTATTTGGACAGTAGTGAGAGAAGATATGTCAGGAGGAGGGGGTCGGAGAGAAGGGGTTAGGTTTGGGCGGTCAGGCTCGGAGAGTTTCCAGCGTGCGTGCGAAGTTGGCTTGGCAATTAAGCCGGGAATATGGAATTCCGATGGCTGAGATAGCGCGTCATGTAGGGGTTTGCACCTCAGCCATTGCCAAGGCGATTCGAAAAATAGAGATGGAGAATATGAAGTGCTAAAAATAAACTACGTCCCCCATCCGGAACGTCCCCCATCCGGAATATGAAGTGATAAAAGTAAACTACGTCCCCCATCCCTATGTCCCCCATTCCACATCTTGTAATACCGGCCGCAATAGACACACCTCTTCTGTCGTTTCTTTCTTGCTTCCATACGCTTATCTTGACAGATAAGGTGACTGCCGGCCTTACGGCCGGATGTGTCAGGGAATGAAAAGAATTAAATCCATCGAATGTGGGGGGAATTAAAGGAAGAATAAAAGTGGGGCCTGTGCTTATCGGGATTAGGTCAGTTTTGGGTATCGCCTACAGGGGGGGTGAAACTTTCTCACATAGGGTTAAGCTCCACGAGGGTTGCTCCCCACCCTCCGCTATCCTCTCCAGCCAGTCGAAAGGAAGCCACCTCCGGCAGCCGCTCGAGGACCGCATGGACCGTCCGCCGCAGGGATCCGGAACCTTTCCCATGAATGATGCGTATCTTAAGGATTCCTCTCTCCCGGCAGGCGGCTAGGTAATCGATAACCAGTTCTTTCACTTCACCGGGTTGAAAGGTGTGCAAATCGAGAGTGCCGTCAATGGGGAATTCTATCGGTTCGGATTCATCCATTCCAATCACCTAATACTACTACGTTAATTATTAAGAATCATCATCCGGGTGAATTTTTTTGATGGAAACTTTTTGATCGCAGATGGGGCATATGCCTGTATACAGCAGCAATAATTTCTGCATCCACCGGCGGACAGCTTGCAAGGTCCACCCAGAAGTTTTTTTTATTGGCCAACCTTTCCAGGACCAAAAAAGAATAGGCCATCGATACAAGGGTCACATGATGATGCCAGCCTTGCCAGGAACGGCCTTCGAAATGATCCAACCCCACTTCCATCTTCATTTCCCGGTAATCCTGGTCAATCCGAAATCGCCCTTTCGCCGTTCGAATCAGCCGTCGAAAGGAACATTTTGGCCCCAGACTGGAGAACCAGAATTTCATGGGGTCCTCGCAAAACTCTGGCCATTCGATCAGCAATTCCTCGGGCTCCACCCTAAGCGTTTTTCCCTGCAGCAACCCATTGGCGGCCCAAACGATGATCCGAGCAAACCGGGACCGAAGGGGCCCTCTCGTCCCTTCCCTCCAAGTAACGTTTTTCCAGCTTTTGGAGGGCAGATCTTTGGCAATTTGTCTCAGAGCTTTGGAAGGAGGAAGATCTTCCGCATAAAACCGCTTACGAGGAATTTTCCCCCCTCTTTTCGTCGGCATCTCCTTGGGATGAGGATCCTTCGTCCAGGCGGTAAGCTCCCCTCCCACCTGGAGAACATAATCCAACTGCCTGCCCCGCAGCCCCTGGCGAAATTCATAAGATTCCCCATACCCAGAATCGCTCAAGACCACACGCCTTTGCAGCCCCCAATCGATGACTTCATCAATCAGCTCCAAAGCCAATTCCGGTTTGGTCTTAAAAGAAATTCCCTCCGGAATTCCCGTTTTCTTCCGGCGCCTTTCATCCTCGACCCACTCCGCCGGAAGATACAAGGCCCAATCCAAGGGAATACTGGATTCCTCCGTCCCCAAATCCAGGGTGACCGCCACCTGACAATTGGCCACCTTCCCCAAGGCCCCACAATACTGACGGTCAACCCCTACCGAATGCTCCCCCTGCTTGGGAAAAGAAACATCATCAATGAGCCAATAGGCTTCCGGCACAATTTCTTTTTCCATTTTCCGAGACAGGGAGGCTCGAACCTTTCCAAATGGCCAGGGGCTTTGATTTACGAACTGCTGCAAAGCTTGGACATTCCCATCCGGAAGCCGGCGGGACAGAGGCTCAATGGACTTCCTTTTCCCATCCATGAGGAGACCCCGGATGTACTCTTGCGCATGCTGCCGCCTTTCCTTACGCCCCATCAGCAGTCCAAGGTCCGCCAAGAAGGCCTCCACCTCTTGTCGCAGTCTATCAGTCTCTTGGGTTTCCATACCCAAGATAATAGACTAAAGTGCATATATATGTCAAGAATAACTTAACGTAGTAGTACTAATTGTCCGTGCGGGAACCACACCCTGAAATCTACGAAAGAGATGGCCGACAAAGTAGACACGAGGAAAGGTGGCAATATCTATCGGCAGAGGATCGCGATCACCGAGCCTGTTTTTGCCAATATCAGGCATGTAAAGAAACTAGGCCGTTTCACTATTAGCGGGAAAATCAAGGACGACGTTCATTGGGTCTTATACTGCATGGTGTACAATATCCAAAAGATCCTGAATTATGGTTCTGCTTGGCTAACAACAAAGGGGTATATATATCCAACCCATTTCCACTCTGCGGCAGCTGGCGCGAGGCATTTCAATTCACTTCACTAAAACCAGGCCGAAATAATACTGGGGATCTTGGTAGTTTCTAACCACATTGATGGTAAATCCGTGCTTTCTCGCGGTGGCAAACACGTCTATGCCGCAGGCTTCCATGGAAGGCCTGGCCTCATCCGGGTGCCTGCACCCATCTTTAAAAGAGCAAGTGCGGCAAAGCCGGCACGGCCCGGCTCCCAAACCTAAAGCCTTGTAATATCCAGAGAGAAAAATCTCCCGTTCCATTTGGGCGGCAATTTCTTTTGTATTTACGGATCCACTTTCAAATAGAATTGCCTTTTTGTACCCATTCAGCATTTTGCGTGTTTCCTCAGGTTTGGGGGTATAAGGAGGGCACATCAGGCTGGAACCGTATCCCCCGCAGCCGAATTGGCATTTCCAGCGCACCCAGTCACCCGTCACCACAGTGGAAGGAGAAATAATTTTTACGCCCCTGGCGCCTAATTCATAGAATCTTTGTAAGAATCCAAGTAACTCTTTGTTGATACTTTTTCTCTTTTTCATCATATTTCTCGCTTTCATAGCATCATCCGCCAAATCGCGCTCGAACAAGAGTATTTCCAAGACAGCATCCCCGCCCGAACCGGATTCCACGCCCCAAGAGCGACTGGTTAGGAGTTTACGCCACACCTCAAGACTTGTCAAACGGACATCCCTCCTCTGCTCTTTTATCCTTCTTAGGCCTTTCAGAAAAATCGAGGAAAAAATAGGGGCGGAGAGAAATTTTATATTTGAGATATTTAAAGTAATAGTTTAAAATACTCATTATGAAATTTATTCCTCGAATGATTAGCCCCCAGCTGCTCTGTGCGTCCCGTCATTTTAGCGCGGTGATCCTGACCGGGCCCCGGCGCTCGGGGAAAACCACGCTCTTGCGGAAGCTCTTCCCTCAGGCCTCTTATTATCTTCTGGAAGATCCCGATGTAATCTCGCGGCTGCGCGCCGATCCGAGGGCGTTCATCGAGGAAATTTGTCCTCCGGCTATACTTGATGAAATCCAAAATGTTCCCGAAGTCTTCAATTACGTGAGGACCCAAATTGACCGTTTCCCCAATAAGAAGGGGCGATGGATTCTTACGGGGTCCCAGGAAGCTTCTCTTAGGAAGGGTGTCACGGAGTCCATGGCCGGGCGGGCGGCTATTTTTCAGCTTCTGCCTTTTTCTTTGCGGGAAACCTCAAAAGTTTCACTGGTTCGAGGGGGATTTCCCGAGGCCCTGGCCCGCCCTTCTTCCTCCCAGATCTGGTTCCGGTCTTATGTTCAGTCTTACCTGGAAAGAGACGTGCGCGCCGTCAGTTCCATCCGGGATCTGGCAACGTTTCGTCGTTTCCTTGTTGGGGGTTTCTGTGCCCACGATTTCAGAATGGCTGAATATTCTTGAAGTGACCTCCCAAATCATCCTCGTTTTTCCGTTTTATGAGAACTTTGGGAAGCGGCTCATTAAGTCCCCGAAGCTCTATTTTGTCGATGCCGGTCTTGCCTGCCATTTTCTTGGAATTGAATCGGAGAAAATGCTTAAACAATCCCCATTTCTGGGGGCGATCTTCGAGGGGTTTGTGGCTTCCGAGATCATCAAACAGCAGGTCAATTCAGGCCGGTCAAAGGAGATCTATTATTTCCGCGACCAGCAAGGGCTTAAGGTGGATTTCCTGGTCCCGACGGGCCATCGCGAGTTAATCCTTCTGGAAGCAAAGGCTTCGCGGACCGTTATGCCTCAAATGGCTGAGTCCCTTAATCGGCTTGCCGGGTCCATTGGAAACTACCAGGTGAAAAGCTTCCTTGTTTTTAATCCGGGAAGAGAGGGTTTGTCTACCTCAGCTCTCCGGCCAGGGATTAGAGCTTATTCCGTGGGAGAGTTCCTATCCCATCTTGCTTCCGTTTTTTAAAATTGATGGCTTCGTAAAAAGTCCATCTGTGGCGTTGCGCTTCACCTTCGTCGTTGCGGCGTACCTTGTAAGTACGCCTCACTCCTCAGGTTTTGCGCGCCTTGCATATGGAGCTTTTTACTTCATTACAATTTTGACTGTTTACGAAGCCATCAAAATTGGCATCAGGCAATTTTGTAATTGGGGTCATGCAAAGGGGACGTTGACGAAAATCAGTGCTTTCAAGTTCTTGACTTCCAAGGGCAACAGGGATATTTTTAATTTAAACCTGCAGAAAAATGAAAAGGAGGATTCGATGAATATTGAGAAGAAATTGAAGGGCCTGGGGATTGAGCTGCCGGAGGCGCCCAAACCGGTGGCTAATTATGTGCGTGCGGTTAAAACAGGAGGTCTTCTTTTCGTTTCAGGGCATGGACCCTACGATGATGGAAAGACCATCCTTTCCGGGAAACTCGGAAATTCGTTAACTATTGAAGAAGGATATAAGGCAGCCCGCAACGTGGCCATCAATTGCCTGGCATCGGTCAAAGACACTCTGGGAGACCTGGATAAAGTCAAGCGCGTGGTCAAGCTCCTGGGTATGGTCAATTGCACGGAGGATTTTAAAGACCAGCCCAAGGTGATCAACGGAGCTTCGGATTTGCTGGTAGAGGTCTTCGGGGAGGCGGGGAGGCATGCCCGCTCGGCTGTAGGAATGCAATCTTTGCCTAATGGAATTCCGGTGGAGATCGAGATGATTTTGGAAGTGGAATGAATTCATTAGCGGACGCATATCAACACGGATTTTTAAATTAGCCACAGAGGACACAGTGCGGCAAAGCCGCAACTAAAAAAAGTGCCGAGGGTGCCTAAACTGAGCTAAAGTGAACTAAAGTGCCTAAAGTTTATAAAAAAATTTCTTAACAAAATTTTCAGAGTTTTAAAGTTGATGATCTCGTAAAAATTCGTGAAAGAGTCATTGCGAGCGCCAGCGAAGCAATCTCGTTTTTATAAGTGCCCGAAAAGACAAGATTGCTTCGTCGTCCCGCCAATGCGGAACTCCTCGCAATGACAGGGACAGGACTTTTTACGAATCCATCAAAATTTAAGAACAAAAAAGCAACTTAGAGCATGGATGAACTCAAAAAAACCAGAAAAAATCTTGATAGAAGAGGCTCTTGCAAAACTCTTGAAAAGTAGAGGAAATCGTCATTCCGGGCAAGCGAAGCCCTGCACCGCATGGTGTACAGGGCGAAGCGCGACCCGGAATCCAGGGTTTTCAAGAAATTCTGTCCGCCTCAAGCGGATCACTTTAAACACTTGACACTTATTCTTATATTTTTTCGGTTTTAAGAACTCTGTGGTCTCTGTGCCCTCTGTGGCTAATTTATTTTTTTCGTGCTTATCGGCTATTTGTATCCTGCTGAAATTGGGATAAGAGGGGAGGGAAGATGACCAGGTACAAAGTAATCGCCAGGGCCAAAGATAGCAAATGCCAGCATGTGAAAGAAGGGGACCAGATTGTCATAGAAGGGACAATGGTCAACCTCCAAGAAACCATCAGTCTCTGCGCTGTAGCCCTGGGAGCCATTCAGTATTCGTTATTTATGATGGGGAAAGCAAAAGATCCAAAAGATTTCGGGCGTGAGGATATTTACACTTTGCAATGCCCGGACCCGGAAACGAGAGTGATTTTCGAGATTTCCAGGAAAGCGATGGAATAAGCGGTAAAGGACTACTGATGGTCAAGTTGTTAGGCCTGGAAGAGATGGAGAGGCGGCACGAAAAAGGCGAGGATCCCTTTGCCCTAGCCATCGAAAAATGGGTGCGCATGCGGGACTTCCTCCTGGAAAAAGCGGACCCGGCCAGGTATAGGGAAGCTTTCCAGTGTGGCTCAACCAAGATTCTATTCTGCCTTGATTATAAAAACCAGTGTTCCTTCTGCCCCCTGGAATGCGTCTGCCATGACAGCCAGAGTCTCTACTACCAGATCATGAGGCACCTTCAAGTATACACTCTGGCTGGAGCGCTTCTTCCCCGGGGGCCGCTCATAGAAATAATAGAGGCTTACATCCGGGATTTGGAAAATAATCGCAAGGAATGGCTGAAAAAGAATAACTGATAAATAGTCCTCCCCGGAGTTTTTACGTCAGGAGACTGTGCCTCAATACTGAAATCGGACAGCCCGGACTGGAGAGCATTCTCTCGGAATCACAAGGCGGTGGTTCTTCCATAGGAAAGCGGCGGGCTGAAACCTAAATAAATCAGCAGTACTACGAATCTGCCGCCACTTTGCGGAACCAAACTGGGAAGCCCTGTAGAACTTTTTCACCCGCCGATGCTTCCTCGTTCATGCCCTCCAGTCCGATTATGACACAGTCTCCAGAGGGGGAGGGTTTGAAATTTCAGGCCTCAGCATAGGGCCCCAAGCCTGAGCGATCTGGTTTTAGGGGACGATAAATTTTCCTTCGTAGATATAGTTCATGATCAATGTGGTGGCCAGGGCGGTGACCTCGATCAGCTTGCGGGATTGACGGCGGGGGCTGAGGTTGAGGTTTAATTCTCTGGCCCGGGCGACAAGCTTGTCGATTAATGGGCCCACCGAGGAAACCCCTTCTCCTGTCCAGTGGGAGATCATTTCCACAAGGTGATTTCTATTTTGCTCGATGAACACCCCTGCGGGAATCCTCTTTTCTTTCTTTCCGTTTGTGTTGAAAATCTCCCTAAGTACATCGTCAACATAACCCTGGGCTTTTTCCCGGTATCGTTCCTCGCTTTTATTGTAATATTCAAGGAGGGTGAAGTTCAGGCTTTCGATGGGGCGGATCAATTCGCCGTTGGTTACCAGGGGCTTGCGCGGCCCGATTTGTTTCATCAGCCGATCTACGAAGTGAATTTTCTTTAAAGCGCCCCAATTCTTGTATTTCTGGCGCCAATTGGAGCGGGGCGTGAGCCAGACGGCAAACGTCTCGGCAAAATCTTCGTCCGGATGCTTCTGGGCATAGATTCTCCCGGAATACTGGCCAACCTGCTGGTGGAGATGTTTGACGAATTCTCTGGATTGGGGGTTGGGGTGGAAATAATCCCGGTATGGTTCAGAAAAAAGCCCGAATGTATCCTGCCACTCTTTTGATTTGTAAAGAAGATAGGCATAATTAATAGCATGGCCGGCCTCATGGCGCAGCGTCATCATAAGTTCATGTTCATCTTCCAGATCGCTCTGCATCTCATCTTGGATCTTGGAAAGGGTGGCATCCGCATAATAAAAGGGAATCCCGATCACAGGAACTTTATTTGGGCAGCCCCATGTGTCAGTAAGGTAGCACTTTGGTTTTAAAATGATTCCTTTCCGGTTCAACTCGGCATAAAGCCGGCCAATTAGTTTTTCGAGTAAAGTTCCCTCGATTTTCAGGTTTAATTCGCTGATGGGCTTGTTCATCTCCATCAGCTTTGTTTCCCAATTATTCAGAATATCTCTTGCCGTGGCCATTGATACCATTTCCTTCCGGGTAACCCAGCGCTCTTTTGTGGCTTACTCAATATGTGAGGTTTTTATAAAAGACTGGGAAAATTGAGTAAAACTTGGGGGATCCTTTTTTTTCACTTCACGCCTATATAAAAAATAGGCGAAAAAACACCTTCTGTCAAGAGGAATCTTAATAAAAATTACTTAGTTAAATCAATGAGTTATCATTGAATGAGGAGGAGCCGCCGGCGAATGGGGGCCATTATCGAGGCAGCCAGCAAAGTCTTCAAAATGTCGCCGGGAATAAAAACAAGGAACCCAATTTTTAATGTGGTAAATAAAGAGATGGGCTTATTGATGATGTAATTCAGGTTGAAGTAAAGGTAGGAAATACCAAAGAGATAAATAGCCGCCTGTCCCAGGAGCAGGGCGGCCAATGTGCGGGGAAAACTCAAACTTCTTTCCCTTTCCACTACTTTACCGATAACATAAGCTCCAGCGATAAAACCCACCAGAAAACCGAAAGATGGTTGTAAAACGTACCCCGGCCCGCCTCCCTGGGCAAAAATCGGGAGTCCGATCAGGCCGATGGTCAGGTAAAGTAACTGGCTTAAGGCTCCCAGGCGGCTTCCGAGAATTAACCCGGCAAGCATAACCATGAGGGTTTGCAGGGTCAGGGGAACGTAGGGAATGGGGATTTTAATGAATGCCCCCACAGCCGTAAGAGCGGCAAAAAGCGAAACCATGATGATGTTTTTGATTTTGTTTTTCATCATTATTCAGATCCTTTCAGTAATACCTGATTATCCTACAAAACATTCCGCTTTGTGTCAAATCATCTTGCCGCCCTTCACTTTTTGTGGTCACGAATGATTCATTATTAACTGGCGCTGGATGATCCTTCCCAGGCCCGGACGGGAGGGGGAATCTCTCGGGAGCACAAGGCACTATTTCTTTCATGGGTAAGGGCGGGGCTTCCCTCCATGATACCCTGCCTTCCTTCGATCCCGCCTTTTCTTTGCGGAAGAAAAGCATGGGCTATTGTCCAATCTTTTTCCCGCCGGTGCTCCCTCTTTCATCCCCCTTCCGTCCGGGCTTTTTCTATCACATAGAATTCATCAATTTATTCAAAAGTGAAGGGGGCAAGGACAAATCATCTATTGAAAAGAGGGGATCATTTATTGTAAACTCCTTCTATTCTTAGGCGCTGCAATTCATTCTCTAAGCTGACCTCGCCGATTTTTTGAAAGGAGGACAAACAAACATGGGAGAGTTAAAGAGCGCTCTGGAAATTGCCATGGAGAAGAGCAAGAAGATGGGAGGGGATGAGGAAGTTGTCTTTCTTTCTTCGAATCAAAAAAACGAAATCGCTGAAATCCGCAAAGTTTACTCAGCCAGGATCGCCGAAGCGGAGATTTTAATCCCGGAAAAGGAGAAACGCGAGAAGGACATCGCCAGATTGAAACGGGAAAGAGACCGGAAGATCGAGTCGGTCTATAAAAAAACTAAGGAAAAAAGCTAAAGCTGGAGGAGGCTTATGGATTTTGAGCTCACGGAAGAGCAAAAGATGTTCTGGAAAGCCATAAAAAAACCTCCTCCCTTTGCAAAAGCCTGCCTGCGGCAGGCAGGGGAGGTCAGGAGGGATTTCTGGTCCGCTTGAGGCGGATCAAAACGCTAAATTGTTATGGATTTTTTAAAAATATTCAGGGGGTGGCGATGAAAGCAAAAGATGCAATCAAAAGAATCGGGATACTAACGGGCGGTGGCGATTGCCCGGGGCTGAACGCCGTGATCCGGGCAGTGGTGAAGACCGCCATTTTCAAATATGGGCTAGAAGTCATGGGCTTCCTGGAAGGGTATTTGGGCATGATCAAAAATATGACCCGAAAGCTTGAAGCCTTGGATGCCTCCGGAATACTGCATCAAGGGGGGACGATTCTGGGGACCTCCAACCGGGATAACCCTTTTCGCTTCCCGACCATTGTCCGGGGGAAAAAAATTTTCCGGGATGTCTCCGACCAGGCCATAAGGAACCTCAAGCGCAATAAGGTGGACGCCCTGATCGCGGTAGGGGGGGATGGATCGCTGACAATCGCCCACCAGTTTTTTCAAAAAGGCGTCCCTGTTGTCGGCATTCCCAAAACCATCGATAATGACCTGTGGGGTACGGATGTCACCTTTGGATTTGACACGGCCTTGCAGACTGCTATGGAAGCGATCGATAAGATTCAAACAACGGCTGCTTCCCATCACCGGGTCATGGTGGTGGAAGTCATGGGCAGGTATGCGGGATGGATTGCCCTGGAAGCCGGCCTGGCTGGCGGTGGGGATGTCATTCTCATCCCGGAAATTCCCTACGATATAGAGAAAGTTTGCGAGGTCGTGAGGGAACGGCATCGTTATGGAAGGCGATCCAGCATCGTGGTCGTGGCCGAGGGGGCCGCGCCGAAAAAAGGAGAAATCGTGGTTCATAAGCTGGTGGAGGACAGCACTGATCCTGTGCGGTTAGGAGGAATCGGCTACAGGGTGGGGAATGAGATCGAGAAGAAGACGGGCCTGGAAACCCGGGTTACGGTCCTGGGACATATCCAGCGTGGAGGGTCTCCGACGGTATTCGACCGCGTTTTAGCCACCCGCTTAGGGTCCAAAGCCGTAGACCTGGTGATGCAAGGAAGATTTGGCAAGATGGTGTGCCTGCGCGGACTGAAGATTGAAGATATAGACTTGAAAAAGGTGCAGGGCGATCAGAGAAAAGTCTTGCCGAACGGCGATTTGGTCATGACAGCTCGTTCCATCGGGGTTTCTTTTGGGGTTTGAATGAAGGGTGCAAGGGTTCAAGTGAAAAAAAAATTTGAAACTCTTTAGCTCTTTGAAAAAAGGTGTGTTGTAAGGGCCAAGGGATTCCAAGGACCGGGGGCCAGAGCGGACCGCTTGGAATCATAAGGCGCTGATTTCTCCGCATATGGGGCGGGCAAGAACCCCCGCCTCCTCCGGAGGAAAAGATCTTTTGTCTTCGTGGCCAAGCGGAAACCCAACCGATGCTTCCGGCGCGTTCCGCTCTAACCCCCGGCCCTCAACAAAGGCTTTTATACCATTTTTTCAAATCGCTAAACTGTTTAAAAAAATTTTAAACACAAATTAGATGAACTCGTAAAAAGTCCAAAAGCCCCTTTCCCCGTCATTCCGGCCCCGATTTTCATCGGGATAAACTCCAGCCGGAATGCAGTTATTTCAAGGAATTATCAAACCTCTGGACTCTGGTTTTCACCTGTCTGCCAGGCACAGGCAGGCCGGAGTGACGACTTTTTACGAGGCCATCAATCAGGAGGGAACAAGATGAAAGTGGATGTGAAAGAATATGAAAAATTTTATGATCGGCTGGGTCTTAAGGAGCATCCGTTGGCCGTGTTTTACAGCGATGAGGAACCTGCACATGGTATCCGACCCAAGGAATTGGGACGGGAGTGTATTTTGGCTCTCCTCAAACGGGCGCGTCATCATGGGGAAACAGTCTATTTTGACGAAAAACACACGGGCTGCCCGGGGGGAGCCTACTACATGGGGTTTCGCCCTACACCTATGCCCAAGATTGAATATTTCCTCTCTTGCGGCATACCCGGTGAGATGGAGGGGGAGCGGTACATTAAGACTCCGGAGATCGCCAGAGATTATTTTGCCTCTACTAAGCCGCGGAAAGCGCCGGCTAAATATGCTATTTTTAAGCCCCTTAACAAACTGGTCGCTGCGGAAGAACCAGAGGTCATCATTTTTTTCGCTTCTCCGGACATGCTCTCCGGGTTAGTGGTTCTTACGGGTTATGCTTCCGAGCGAGGCGATGCCGTTCATCTTCCTTTCAGTTCCGGTTGCGGCTCGATCCTCACCCATCCCTTGAAAGAGGGAGAAAAAGAAAAACCCCAGGCTATCCTGGGAATGTTTGACGTCTCTGCCCGCCCCTTCGTCGAGCCGGATACCTTGACTTTAGCCATGCCCCCAAAATTATTCCTTACCCTCCTGGAAAACCAGGACGAGAGTTTTTTGATTACTAAAAGCTGGGAGAAAGTGCAGGAACGAATTAATAAAGGAGAAAAGCCGTAAGTCGCAAGGCGGAAGGCGTAAAGAAAAAAACTCAAAGGGCAAAGCGCCTAACGCATATCGGTAAAGGTGTAAGGCGCTAGGTTCAAAGTGAAAGGCGGAGGGGAATTTTTATCTTGACTTTTCGGGGAGGAGAAGGGTTAGTATTTTGTAATGAATCTCAAAATCCTTATTCTTTTGACCGCTGGGCATTTTGTCACGGACATCAATACTGGCGCCCTCCCGGCCTTTCTGCCCTTCATTAAAGAAGCACTCGCCCTCTCCTACACCAAGACCGCCTCCATAATCCTGATTTTCAACATTACCTCTTCGGTCATCCAGCCCATCTTTGGTTACTTATCCGACCGCTGGTCAGTTAGGTGGCTCCTGCCTATCGGTCCTTTCCTGGCCTCGTTGGGGTTGGGCCTTTTGGGCCTTGGCCCATCTTACGCCTGGATTTTACTCTTCGCCTCCTTAAGCGGTATCGGCCAGGCTATCTACCATCCCGAGGGGTTCAAGACTGTAAACTTCTTAGGCGGGCAGAAGAAAGCCACCGCGATATCGCTTTTTCATTTCGGGGGAAACTTGGGATTTGCTGTGGGACCAATTTTGGCTACTTTATTTTTCACTCATTTTGGCCTGAAAGGTTCGCTCTGCTTTGTTCTTCCGGGAATCATCATGCTGGGGGTTTTCCTGTTCACAACGCAATGGAAGATTAAAGTGAGCCCTCCGGCAATCAAGGCAACGCATTTAGCAAGATCGGGGCCTTCAGCTCAAAATTTGCTTCCCATGACTTTGCTTTTACTGGCCGTAGTCCTCCGTTCGGCAACGCGACTCAGCCTTTTGACCTTTATTCCTTTCTATTTCATTACGGTTTTAAACCACGATCCTTTGGTCGCCGGGAAGTATCTTTCAGTTTTCCTCCTTTTTGGAACTATTGGCGTCGTGGCCGGAGGGCCTCTGGCCGACCGGTTTGGCTATAAGAGGACCGTTCTTGTCAGCCTGGGGTTGACTCCGGTTTTTCTTTATCTTTTCCTTTTCACCTCCGGCATGCTTTCCCTGGTCTTTTTTGCGGTCGCTGGCTTACTTATCATCTCTTCCAATTCCGTTACCATGGCCATGGGCCAGAGTTTCATGCCCCAAAATGTAGGCATGGCTTCCGGTTTGATCCTGGGTTTGGCTATGGGCATCGGAGGGATCGGGACGACGCTCCTGGGCTGGGTGGCGGATCATTTTGGCATCCCTTTCGCCCTGCAAATAACCTTTATCTTGCCCCTTTTGGCCTTCCTGGTATTTTTCTTTATCCCCTACCCACCCCATGATCAGGCTGGTCGTTCCAAACCTTTCCCGGAATCCTAAGCCGGCATAGCCGGAATAAAACAAATTCGAAACCCAAATATCGAAATCCGAAACACAGTCCAAATCCAAATGTTCAACTCACCAAACAAATTTCATTTTATTCCAGCGCTTGCAAGAGGCCTAAACACTGTCATGCCTGCCCTCGCTTTCGAGAGGGTAAACTGTAGCGGGAATTAAGGGCAGCCTGAAAAAACAGGATTCCGGGTCTCGCTTCGTTGGCCCGGAATGACGATTGAACGACAGGGTTTTGAGATTTGCCAGAACATCCGGTCTTATGGATCAAAACTGTAGACAGGGGTTTAAAATTTCCCATAACCGAAGGGTTACATTCTGGCGATTTAGATTCTTGACTTCAGATTCTAAGTCCGGTAAATTTAAATTTAACACCTTGACCCATAAGGCGCGGACTGGTAAAAACTGGTCAAAAAAAAGGAAGGAGGTAGGTGTATGAAGAAATTTCAAAATGGCAAGTTCTTATTGTTCTCTGTTTTACTTCTCTTTGGGTTCTTTTGTTTCACCATGGCCTCGGTAGAGAGTTCATGGGCCCAGGCGCAGAAAAAGCCAGCGGAGGCCAAGCCCAAACCTAAAACTCCGGCGGTTCCCCAAAAACTGATCATCGCCCAGGGGACGGATGCCTTAACCATGGATGCCCATCATGTGATCGATTCTCCCACAGCTTCCATAATGGAACATATGGTAGAACCCCTTCTGGAACTCACCCCGCAAGGTGAAATAGTCCCCAAACTGGCGGAAAAATGGGAAGTCTCGGCAGATGCCATGGAATTTACCATAAAAATTAAAAAGGGAATCAAGTTTCATGACGGAGAACCTTTAAACGCTGAGGCGGTGAAGGTCAATTTCGACCGCCGGCTCGACCCCAAGGCCGCAACCAAGTTTGGCTTTTTGGTTGCCCAGGTCGCTTCGGTGACGGTCGTTGATGAATATACGGTAAAATTTAAGACCAAGGCGCCCTTTGCCCCAATGGTGAGTAATCTGACCCACAGCACCAATGGCATACAGAGCCCCGCCGCTCTGAAAAAATCATGGGAGAAACCGGTGCCCCAGCCGGTGGGAACCGGGCCTTTTACATTTAAGGAATGGGTGCCGGGAAATAAACTGGTCATGGCGCGCAACGATGCTTATTGGGGGAAAAAGCCGACCCTTACTGAATTGACTTTCCGGGTGATTCCGGATGACGCCTCCCGCGTGGTGGCTTTGGAAACCGGAGAAGTCCATGCCGCCGTTCGTATTCCCCCTTTCGACATTCCTAGACTCAAGGCCAATCGTAAACTTACCGTAGTGGAAACCCCGAGCGTCCGGACCATCTACATGGGCTTTAATGTATTGAAGGAGCCTTTCACGGATAAAAGGGTAAGACAGGCCTTGAATTATGCGGTGAACAAGGCGGCCATTGTGAAACACATTCTGGGAGGAGTAGGACGGGTGTCCGATGCCCCGATCAGTCCGGGCGTCTTTGGCTACAGTCCTACGATGTCTTACGAATACAATGTGGAAAAAGCCAAAACCCTGCTGGCTGAAGCAGGTTTCCCCAAAGGATTCGAGACCACTCTCCATCCGGCTGTGGGCCGCTATTATATGGATGCCTCTGTGGCTACGGCGGTGGCCGCCGACCTCCTGAAAGTGGGCGTCAAAGCCGAGATCAAGATGATGGATTGGGCAACTTACCTTCCGTTTATCCTGCGGGATAAAGAGGCTGTGGAACATAAATTGTATGTATTGGGATGGGGGACGGTGACGGGTGACGCGGATTATGGCCTTTTCTCCCTCTTCCATTCCGGGGAGTGGCCCAAAAAAGGAATGGCCGCTTCCTTCTATAAAAATGAGAAGGCTGATCAACTGCTGGAAGGTGGAAGAAAGACAGCCAATCCGGAGCAGCGGAAAAAACTTTACAAAGAAGCAATGGAAATCATCATGGACGATGCCCCATGGCTATTTCTGCACAGTGAAGTCCAGATCACCGGGGTCAATGCCAAGGTGAAAGGCCTGGTTGTGCACCCAACCGAAAGGATCCTTTCCAAAGGAGCCTCGATCGAGTAAACCCAGGCGCCAGGATTCAAGGGGAACCCTTGACTCCTGGCCCCCTTTTTTTGATATTTATGACTGGACAGTACATCATACGCCGGCTGTTGATCATGCTCCCTGTTCTTTTGGGAGTCTCCCTGATTATTTTCATCATGGTGCGCATTATTCCGGGGGACCCGTCCATGGTCATGGCTGGCCCCCATGCCACCAAAGATCAGGTGGAACAGATCCGCACCCAGCTTGGACTGGACAGGCATCCGGTTACGCAATACTTCATCTTTATCGGCAACCTTTTCCGGGGCGATCTGGGAACATCTACCCGCACTTCTCTTCCTGTAACCAGGGAGATTATGGCCCGGCTTCCCAATACCCTCCTGCTGGCCCTGGCAAGTATTCTGATCGCCACGGTGTTGGGAGTATTGACCGGGATTATCGCGGGGGTAAAACAGAATTCCAAATTCGATTATCTGAGCATGCTCGTGGCCCTCTTTGGACTGTCCATGCCAGTTTTCTGGCTGGGATTGATGCTCATGCTCCTTTTTTCAATCCACCTGGGCTGGCTGCCGGCGGTGGGAGCGGAAAGTTTCAAACACTTGATTCTGCCGGCCATTACCCTGGGGGCGAATTCCATGGCTATCATTGCCCGCATGACCCGCTCCAGTATGCTGGAAGTGATCCGTCTGGACTACATCCGCACGGCCAGGGCAAAAGGGTTAAAGGAAAAGCTGGTGATATCGCGCCATGCCCTGAAAAACGCCCTCATTCCGGTCGTTACGGTCATTGGACTCCAGACCGGCACACTGTTAGGGGGAGCAGTGCTCACCGAAATTGTCTTTGCCTGGCCGGGAGTGGGCCGGCTCCTGGTGGAAGCTATTTTAGCCCGTGATTATCCCGTGGTACAAGGTGTGGTATTGCTTGTGGCCACCATGTTCATTTTCGTCAACTTGGTCGTAGATATTCTATACGCCTACCTTGATCCCCGCATCCGTTATCAATAGGAGATCCATGGAAGAGATTATTGATAAAGCCGAAAAACCAAAGTGGAGTCAGACCCGCGAAGTATTTAATCGGCTCTCCAAACGGATTACCGCGATGATTGGCCTGGTTATCGTCTTGATCTTTCTCGTCTCCGCTATTTTTGCCCCTTTTCTTGCCCCTTATGATCCCCTCGAGCACAGTCTGGGACATATGTTAGCCAAACCCTCCTGGGATTACCCTTTGGGGAGGGATGAATTGGGTCGGTGTATTCTAAGCCGGGTCATCTACGGAGCCCGTATTTCTTTACTTATAGGGACAATGGTGATCTCCATTGGTGTGCTGTTGGGCGCTCCTCTGGGGATTATATCGGCCTATTACGGGGGAAAAGTCGACTTTATCATCCAGCGCTTTGTTGACACCATGCTGGCCTTTCCGGGAATCCTGCTGGCTCTAACGCTTATCGCCATGCTGGGGGTGGGGCTGGCCAATGTAATGATCGCCGTAGGGATTTCCACTATTCCCATATATGCCCGGCTGGCCAGAAGCTCGGTACTGGCTATCAAATCAAGGCAGTTTGTGGAGGCCTCGCGGTCGATCGGGGCCAGCAATTTTAAGATCATCCTCCGCCATTTACTCCCCAACAGCCTTTCTCCGATCATTGTTCAATCAACCCTGCATATGGCCACGGCGATCCTCTGGGCCGCCGGACTGGGGTTTTTGGGATTGGGGATCAACCCGCCTACCCCTGAGTGGGGGGCCATGCTTAACGGCGGCAGGCTTTATATCCGGGTGGCCTACCATGTAGCCACCTTTCCCGGATTGATGATCTTCATCACCGTGCTGGGGTTTAATCTTCTAGGAGACGGTTTGCGGGACGCCTTAGATCCGAGGTTGAAGACATAGATGAATTCTTTGCTCCGGGTAGAAGACCTGAAAACCTGTTTTTACACCGACGCCGGCATGGTCAAAGCGGTTGACGGAATCTCCTACGATCTTCAGGAAGGCGAAACCATGGGATTAGTAGGGGAAAGCGGTTGCGGCAAGAGCGTGAGCGCCCTCTCCATCCTGCGCTTGATTCCTTATCCCCCTGGAAAAATCACCGGGGGAAAAGTTGTGTTTGAAGGAAAAGATCTCCTTAATATCTCCGAAGAGGAGATTCGGGACGTCCGGGGGAACCGGATCGCCATGATTTTTCAGGAACCCATGACCTCGCTCAATCCGGTTCTGACCATAGGCCTGCAGATCGGAGAAGCCCTGGAAATTCATCGCGGCCTGAACAAGAAGGAAACGCGGGATGAAGTTTTAAGGCTGTTACGGATGGTAGGCATTCCGGATCCTGAAAGGCGGATCGATGATTACCCGCACCAATTCAGCGGCGGGATGCGCCAGAGGGTGATGATTGCCATGGCCCTGAGCTGTAGCCCCAAGCTGCTCATTGCCGATGAACCCACAACTGCCGTGGATGTGACCATTCAGGCCCAGCTCCTGGAGACCATCAAGGACCTGACCTCCAGGCTGGGGACGGCGGTCATCCTGATCACCCATAATTTAGGAGTGGTAGCCCGGCATGTCAACCGTATGGCTGTCATGTATGCCGGAAGAATTATTGAATCTGGCCCAGCGACCGAAGTATATGAGCATCCCCGGCATCCTTATACGGTTGGGTTATTGGCCTCCGTACCCAGGCTCGATAAGCCGCGTGTGGGGCGCCTGGTGCCCATCGATGGGCAGCCTCCAGACCTCATTCGTCTGCCCCCCGGCTGTTCGTTTTTTCCGCGATGTTCCCACCGTATGCAGCAATGTTCAATGGAGAGACCGGAACTAAGAATCGTGGGAGCAGGACACCTGGCTGCCTGCTTAAAAGACCTCGGATCATAGAAATGCTAAACGACATCCTCATCGAAGCCAAAAAAATTGCCATGTATTTTCCCCTTACCAAAGGGATCATTCGCCAGCGAAAAATCGCCGAAATTAAGGCGGTCGATGGGGTGGATTTAGCCATCCGCAGGGGCGAGACTCTTGGCCTGGTCGGGGAGAGCGGCTGCGGCAAGACGACTCTGGGCAGATGTTTCCTGCAATTGCTCCGTCCTACCTCGGGGGAGGTCTTCTTTGAAAAAGTAGATCTCTGCCGGCTGGGTGATAATCAACTGCGACCCGTTAGGCAGGGAATGCAAATTATTTTCCAGGACCCCTTCGACTCCCTCGACCCGCGCATGACGGCTGAAGAGATTGTGGCTGAACCCTTACGGGTCCACACCAAAATGAGAGGCAGGGAATTAAAGGATAAAGTAGCTGACCTTTTAGGTATTGTTGGCTTGAATCCCTCCATGGCCGAGCGATATCCCCATGAATTCAGCGGGGGGCAACGGCAAAGATTGGGAATCGCCCGGGCTTTATCCATTCGGCCTAAATTTATCGTATGCGACGAGCCGATCTCTGCCCTGGACGTCTCCATTCAGGCCCAGATCATAAACCTGTTGGAAGATCTGCAGGGAGAATTTAACCTTACCTACTTGTTCATCGCTCATGACCTTTCTGTCGTCCGGCATATCAGCCACAGGGTAGCCGTCATGTATCTGGGCAAGATCGTCGAGATTGCCAATCGAGATGATCTCTACCAGTTTGCCCAGCACCCCTACACGAAAGCGTTGCTTTCGGCCGTGCCGATTCCTGATCCTGCGGTGGAAGCTTCGCGAGAAAGGATTATTTTAGGGGGAGAACCCCCCAGTCCCATGGCTCTTCCTTCCGGATGTAATTTTAACCCCCGGTGTTCCGTTGGCATAGACCTCTGCCAGCAGGAAGTCCCCCCGCTCCATCAGGTCGGGAGGGATCATTGGGTCGCCTGCCATCGGGCTTAATTCTTTTTTCATCACCCTCTCTTGATGGCCTCGTAAAAAGTCGTCACTCCGGTGAAAACCGGAGTCTAGAGGTTTGATAACATCTTTAAATAACTGGATTGTATAGGAAATTCCTTTTGTCAACTTTAGTATAGCCTTAAGCTGGATCACTTTAGGCAATGAACATGAAATGGTCAATAGTCAATTATCAATGTTCAATGTTCAATGATCATTGCTAATTGATAACTGGATTCCGGCTGGAGTTTATCCCGATGAAAATCGGGGCCGGAATGACGGGAAAAGGAGCTTTCGGACTTTTGACGAGTTCATCTCTCCTGGCCAACAAATTATGATAATTATGATGAAAGTTTTTGAAGAGTCAGGAAGTAAGGCAAAGTTGTTGAGATTGAACCGGCGGATAGATGATAAAAGCCGGATGAAGCCGGGAGACTGCCGCGTCCGTCTCCGGGATGGCCTGGGAGTAACCCTCCGGCTACTCGACTGGCAACCTGGAAAATTAATTGTTTATTTTTTCCTTTTATGATATATATAGTTCAGACTAAAGAGGGTAATTTGTCAAGACATGCTCGGCTTAAATTAGCCAAAAGAATTTTCGCGAGAGAAAAAAAAGGAAGAGAACAGGCAACGACGAATTCATAAGGGAGATTGCACCCTATCGAACACCGAAAAGGTCGAGCAAGAAGAGACAAAGCCAGCCAATCCTTTACTCGATATGCCTTTCCGGAGAAGAAGACTTTCCTATTTCCCTTTATAACGAACACTGAAGAGCCACACCCTTGCGGTAATGGGGATGTAGTTTTATTATTATGGAGCGGTAAGGTTGAGGCAATTGGTTAAGAGTGAATTGCGTATGTGCACTCAACCCCCCTTGCCGAAGCTCCCTGCGGAGCCCGATGGGATGAGGGAATTTTTTGGTCCATCCTTCCTAACGATTAAGACAATTAACAAAAGTAAGTAAGGGTAGCGAACGCTGATTGGCGGGCGCTACATATTAAAGGTCGTCGCTTTAAGCGACGCAGAAAAGGAGTGTAATAAAGTATGGCTAAGAAACTGTTTGTAGGGGGACTGAGCTGGGATACGACAGACGACGGTCTGCGCCAGGCGTTCGCGTCTTATGGGGAAATCACCGAAGCCAAGGTCATCACGGATCGCGATACAGGGCGCTCCCGAGGCTTTGGATTTGTGACCTTCACTCAGGATGAAGACGCCAAAACGGCGATATCCAAGATGGATGGCACGAGCCTTGACGGCAAGACCATTAAGGTTAACGAAGCCCAGGAAAAGAGTCCTCGCGGCGGTGGCCGACCTGGCGGCGGCTTTAGAAGCGGCGGTGGCGGCGGTGGCCGACCTGGCGGCGGCGGCCGCAATCGCTGGTAATTCCACTATAAACCCCAAAATATTTTTTCCCTGAAGCTCCACGTCCTGCTGCTCATACCCCTGAGCCAGGGTTGTTGGTCGAGGGGGAGAGCCCTTGGTTGTTGGGCAGTTCTTTCATTGTTGGAACACGAGCAGCCCTTGATGGAGAAATGTTGCCGGAGTGTCGCCTCGAACACCGTGAGGAAGGGGGGCGCCAAGAAATAGCTATTGGCCCTACAACGACACTCCCGCCCCTGCTTTCGCGAGGGTAAGCTTAAGCGATAATCCAGGACGTACGGGAAAATCCCTCTGTTGGGCAGGGTTTTCAAACAGATGAACTAATGCGAATAGGGCTATATGCGGAATGAAAAACCGTGACAGGAATGGACTTATTATTCAACCCCAGTTCCATAGCCATTGTCGGGGCTTCCGATGATCTTGCGCGTATCGGAGGGCTCCCTATCCGGTTTTTGCGCCACCATGGTTTTCCCGGCAAAATTTTTCCGGTAAACCCAAAATATAAAAAGATTGCCGGGCTTCCTTGTTTCCCCACCCTCACGGCCATTCCTGAACCTGTGGATTTAGCTCTGATCGGGATTCCTCGACAATTTGTGTTAGAAGCCTTCAAGCAGTGTGCCGAAAAAAAGGTTCCTTCCGTCATTCTTTTCAGCGCGGGATATGCCGAGATGGGAGAAGCAGGCCGGAGGGAGCAAGAGGATCTCCGGAATTTTGCCAAAAAGGCCGGAATCCGGGTGGTCGGTCCCAATTGCATCGGCATCATCAACACCCATGGAAGGGTGGCGACTTCTTTCACCAGCGGTTTGGAGATGGAATTCCTGATACCTGGATCCATCGGACTTATCACTCAGAGTGGCGGGATCGGCAATTGCATTTTTACCAGGGCCCATGATCGTTCCATCGGCTTGAGATTTTTTATTTCCTCGGGAAATGAACTTGACCTGGAGGCGGCGGATTTCCTGGAGTACTTTGTCGAAGATGGTAAAACCCGCTCCATTGCCCTTTTGCTGGAGGATTTGAAAGATCCCCGGAAATTTATCCTGGCCGCAGAGAAGGCTTTTCAGAAGGGAAAACCCATCGTGGCCTTAAAGGTTGGGCGTTCGGATAAAGGCCGGGAAGCTGCGGCTTCGCATACGGGGGCCATGTCCGGCCCTGACGCCATTTATGACGCGCTCTTCAAGCAGAAGTGCATCAGCCGGGTTTTGGACATAGATGATTTGTTAGAAGTAGCCAACCTTTTCGCCCGGTATGAACTTGCAGCAGGAAATAGAGTAGCCATTCTTTCTACATCCGGAGGAAGTGGGGCATTACTGGCCGACCTGGCCTCTGATAACCAACTTTGCCTTCCTGCTCCATCCCCGCGCACCCGTGAGAAGCTTCACGATCTGATTCCGGCGGTGGCGGGAATCGCCAATCCCATGGACATTACCACTCAATTCATGAATGACCCCGATGCTATTTTTCGCTACCTTAAGGCCTTTGCCGAGGATGAGAATTTTGACATCCTCGTTATCAACTTCACGGTTTCAACTTCGGACCGGACCCTTCGGGTGGCTGAGAGGATTGCTGCCTTCGCCCACCAACTGCCCAAGCCCTTAATCGTATGCTGGCCCGTCGGCAACATGGCCCGCCAAGCCTTCACCTGCCTGGAAAGGGCAAACATTCCCCTTTTCTTTCATCCCTCCCGCTGTTTGTCGGCAGTAGGCCATTTCGCCCGTTACGGACTTCGGCGAAAAATGCTGTTAACTGTTTAAGCAAAGTTAATTATAATTGCTGCCGCTTAGCCTTAACCTTTCTTGACGGTCTATTTCGTGGCCTGATAACCATTGATATTTGCACTCAATCTGTTATCATGCCTTTAAAAATTGATGGCCTTGTAAAAAGTCATAATTCCCTTCATTATGTCATTCCGGCCCCGATTTTCATCGGGATAAACTCCAGCCGGAATCCAGTAAATTCAAGCAGTTCTGGACTCCTGCTTTCGCGGGGTGACGGCTTTTCCGACTTTTTACAAGTTCATCAAAATTTGAACGCCCCAAAGATGGATATATAAAAGTATTGGAGCCTCTTGCAAAAGTATTTTTTGTGGTTCGACAAGCTCACCACGAACGGAAAAACTAAATAATTTCAACCTAAGCCCGTTCACCCTGAGCCTGTCGAAGGGTAAATTACGGACTTTTGCAAGAGGCTCATTGTATAGGAAATTCCTTTTTTCAACTTTAGTGTAGCCTTAAGCTGGAGCAATTTAGACGTTTGACATATTATTTACCTTTTCTTAATCGTGGTTTTAAAACTCTGTGCCCTCTGTGGCTAATTTTAATTTAAATATTGCCGCCAGACCCCAAAGACTATAAGGTATCTGTTGATGGCTATTCGCTAAATGGAAAGGATCATTGGATATGGATTTTGAACTTTCCCCTGAAGAAAAAAAATTACAGGAAGAGACCAGACAGTTCGTGGACCGGGAAATCCGGCCATTGGTTCCGGTGATAGAGAAAAAGAAAAGTTACCCGATTGAAATTGTCAAACGCCTGGCCCGGCAAGGAATCTACCGCCTTCTTATTCCGAAGGAATACGGAGGGATATATGAAACCGTGAGATCCCTGCCCATCTGCGTTGCCAGAGAGGAATTGGGGCGGGGGCACAACTTTGCAGGGGCGAGCATTGCTACCCAGGGTTTGGGAAGTTATCCATTGGTTCTGGCCGGTTCTGCAGAAATACGGGAGCGTTATTTGCCGCGGGTGGCCAGTGGAGAAATTGTTCCTGCCTTTGCCTTGACTGAGCCAGAAGCAGGCTCAGATGCCGGGAGCTTGCAGACGAAAGCCTTGAGAGAAGGTGATTATTACCGCATCAATGGAACAAAATGCTTTATCTCCAACGCCGGGATTGCTCAATATATCGTCTTGTTTGCCAAGACCAACCCATCGCTGGGGGCCAAGGGGATTTCGGCCATTCTGGTGGAGACCGGCGCTCCAGGGTATGAAGTCACCCGGCAGATGGAGATACTGGCCATTGACGTGGTCAATGAGTTGCAGTTCAAGGATTGCCTCGTTCCCCGGGCAAATTTGCTGGGGGAAGAGGGAAAAGGTTTCAGCGTGGCCATGCAGACTCTGGATCTCTTGCGCTGTTCGGTGGGGGCCCATGCGGTGGGCATCGCCCAGGAGGCCTTCGATCTGGCGTTGGCCTATGCCAAGAAGCGGGTTCAATTCGGCAAGCCCATTGCTAAGCACCAGGCCATCCAGCTCAAATTAGCCAACATGATCGTAGAGATCAACTGCGGGAGGCTTCTGGTTTATCAGGCGGCTTTGGCCAAGGATACAGGCCAGTCCGATGTAACCTTTAAGTCTTCCATGGCCAAGTATTACGCCACGGAGATGGCCCAGCGGGTAGTGGATCAGGCGGTTCAGATTCACGGAGGGTATGGAGTGCTGGTGGATGATTTTCCTTTGGAGCGTCTCTACCGGGAAGTGCGCGCTCCCCGTATTTACGAGGGAACTTCGGAGATCCAGCAGCTCATCATTGCCAATCATTTTGTAAAAGAGCAAAAAAGATAAAAAAAGGGTAACACTTTGGCTCTTTGAAAAAAGGTGTGTTGTAAGGGCCAAGGGATTCCAGGGGCCGGGGGCCAGACCGGAACGCTTGGAATCATAAGGCGCTGATTTCTCCGCATATGGGGCGGGCAAGAACCCCCGCCTCCTCCGGAGGAAAAGATCTTTTGTCTTCGTGGCCAAGCGGAAACCCAACCGATGCTTCCGGCGCGTTCCGCTCTAACCCCCGGCCCTCAACAAAGGCTTTAATACCATTTTTAAAAATCGCTAAACTGATACAAAAAACAGAATTCAGGAGGCAGAATCCAGAATTCAGAAGAAAAATCTTTAAATTGAATTTTTATATACTGTCTCCTGTCTTCTATTTTTAGGAGGTTTTATGCTCGCCAGAGAGATGAAAGAACTGATTGTCAAGGGAAAGGTCTATGATTTGGGACAACCTTATTACCCGGGCATGCCCCATCATCCCAACCACCCGCCGTTCGCTTTTTCTTTGACCAAAAAGCACGGGGATGTCATGTATCCGAATCAAGTCAGTTCGGCCAATGACCTATTTGCCACTGGAGGCCATACAGGCACGCACCTCGACGCCCTGGGGCACATATCCAAAAACGGAAAACTTTTTGGTAACCGGCAGGCTTCGAAGATTCAAAGTTACATCGGTGGAGTGAAGGAGGTGGGAATTGACGCCACCCCGCCGGTGATAAGAAGAGGAATTTTGCTGGATGTGGCCAGGGCTCTTAAGAAAAATGTTCTCCCCTCTGCCTTTCCTATCGGCCCCAAAGAACTCGAAACGACAGTGGCCGAAGAAGGCGTCACCTTCAAAGCAGGAGATGTTGTGCTCATTCGCACCGGATGGGCCAGATACTGGAAAGACCCCAAGAGATTTGTGGCCAACGAGAAAGGCGCGCCGGGAGTGAACCTGGAAGGGGCGAAGTGGCTGGCTCGATATAAGATGGCCTTTACCGGCTCAGACACTACGGCTTATGAAAAAACGCCGGCTCATGACCTGCCCGTGCATGCCTTCCTTCTGCCCAAGATGGGAATTCAACTTATCGAAATGCTCAACCTGGAGGAGATTGCCCGGGACAGGGTTTACGAATTCCTTTTTGTAGCTCTACCGCTGAAGATTATAGGCGGGACAGCTTCTCCCATCCGGCCTGTGGCTATTAGTTAAATTGTATAGGAATTTCCTTTCTAGCTTTAGTCCCGCCGCCGGGATCACTTTCGGTACTGAACCTGAAATGGTCAATGTTAAATGATCATTGCTAATTGAATTGTATAGGAAATTCCTTTTTAACTTTATGCGCTTATCTTGATTGTATAGAAATTTCCTTTTTAGACACGGATGTACACAGATTATCAGGATAAACTAAAAAGAAAAAAGTTATCTGCGGTTATCTGCGTAAATCTGCGTCCTATTAAATTTAAGGCGTAAGCCGAAAAAAACCTTTCTAAGGGGAACATTGGGGCGATGAAAATCACGGCGATCAAGGCGGCATGGCTGCAGGTGCCGATTCCCGCGGACAAAGCGTCGGTGAGCGACTTTGGCCGCAACACTTCCTTCAATACCACTTTAGTGCGAGTCGAGACGGATGAAGGCCTGATCGGCTACGGAGAAGCTAAGGCCTCTGTTGGCAGTCTGGGGGTTCAGCGCGCTCTGGTGACTACGATCGAGCAGGAGCTGGCCCCCCTGTTGATCGGCCAGAACCCGCGGGACATTGCCCGTCTGTGGGAGCTGATGTACAGCGGTTCCCGCGCCCACTATGCCCTTTCCCGGGGGCGGGTGTTTCCCATCCTCTGCCGGCGGGGCATTACCATATCGGCCATCAGCGGGATAGACATGGCGTTGTGGGATATTTTAGGGCAATCTCTAAGGGCGCCGGTTCATCAATTATTAGGAGGAAAATGCCATGACCGCCTTCCGGCCTATGCTTCCGGCGGTTGGGCCAACGAAAAAGGAATAGGTGAAGAACTTTTAGGATACATAAAAAAAGGAGGATTTAAGGCCGTCAAGATGCGCGTCGGCGTGATGGACGGGGACGTGACTACTTCTGCCCGCCGGGTTCAGGCAGCCCGCCAGGCTTTGGGGGATGGAATCGACCTAATGGTCGATGCCCACGGCACCTACAGCGTAACTGAGGCCAAGCGCTTCTGCCGCGAAGCGGCCGAGGTTCGCCTGGCCTGGTTTGAGGAGCCGGTCAGCGCCGACAACAAGCGCGGCTGCGCTGAGGTGCGCGCCGCCACTGATATCCCTATCGCCGCCGGCGAAAGCGAGTTTACCCGCTTTGACTTCCGCGATCTGGTGGACCTGCGAGCGGTGGACATCTTTCAGCCCGACTTGGCCATCTGCGGTGGGATAACAGAAGGTCTGCGCATCGCCGCCCTGGCCGATGCCTACCAGATCGGCCTGGCCCCGCACATGTGGGGTGGCGCGCTCATGTTCTCGGCGGGGCTGCAGCTCTGCGCGGTTTCTCCCAGCGCTTTCATTATCGAATACTCGCTACTTCCCAACCCCCTGCAGAGCGAGTTGGTCGCCGAGCCCATTGCCGTGGAGAGCGGCCAGATCGCTATCCCCGACCATCCAGGTCTGGGGGTTACGATCAACGAGGATTTTGTTAAGAAATATACCGTCGTTTGAGGATTTTAACGGCGGTTTTATAAGATAACCTGCAGGCCTTTGGCTCGCAAATATTCTTTTACTTCCTTGATGCGCATGGTGCGGAAATGGAAGACCGAGGCTGCCAGTAAAATCTGGGCGCCGCCTTTGACCACGCCCTCATAAAAATGTTCCAGCTTTCCAGCGCCGCCGGAAGCCACCACCGGCACCTTTACGACATCGGCCACCGCTCTGGTAAACTCCAGATCATAACCGGCCAGCGTTCCGTCCTCATCCATGCTCGTCGGTAAAATAGCGCCTGCTCCCAATTCCTGGCACTGTTTGGCCCAGATTATGGCATCTTTTCCCACTGGTTTGGTGCCTCCCGCAACCACCAGCTCAAAGCCGGAGGGCATCTCCTTATTTCTTCGGGCGTCAATGGCCACGGTGATCTTTGCGGAACCAAATTTCTGAGCTGCCTTCCTCACCAGCTCGGGATCCTTAACAGCCGCGCTGTTCATGGAAACCTTATCGGCTCCGGCTTGCAAAACCAGTTCAATATCCTCCAGGCTGTTGATGCCTCCGCCGACGGTGAGAGGAATTTCAATCACCGAGGAGACCTGCCGCACCCATTCCAGGCGGGTTTTGCGGTTTTCCAGGGTGGCGGCGATGTCCAGCATGGCCAGATCATCAGCGCCTTCTTTCTGGTAAAAGGCGGCATTTTCCACGGGATCCCCGGCATCCCTTATATCCACAAAATGCACTCCCTTTACAACCCGGCCGTTTTTCATATCCAGGCAAGGCATGATTTTGATCGCATTCATATTCTTTCCTTTCTGTTCGGAGTTAGTCTTTGCGAAATGAAGGTTCTTACCCTTTTTAAGAAATCCAAACAACTACTTTACTAAAAAAATCCAAATAAAGAAAACGCCTATCTTTTGCTGGGTGAGATGCCGGCAATCTCCCTGGCAATTTTTATTATCTTCTCCAGATCGTACATGTGGCGAACTACGATGCTATTGTTAAATTAAATAATTTCCCTTGAAATCAGCCTCAATGATGGTAAATTAAAAATATATATCTGCGGCTATCGGCGCAATCACTGTCCCTATCCTTAAAAATTTGGAGGTGGAATGAAGCTCGGTACCTTTGAAATCGGTGGCAGGAAGCGTCTGGGAGCATTTGAGGGGGATTGGGCCGTCGATCTTTCCGCATCCTATTGTGCATTCCTGGCGGCTAAGGGAGCGCCCGAGCCAGAGGCGAGGGCAGATGCGGAACTCCCCAATGAGATGGTCCAATTCATTTCCCAGAATGAAATTTCACTGCCCGCGGCCAGAAAGGCGATCGATTTCGTGCGGGAGAAAAACTTCCAGATCCCTGGTTGCGTTTACCCTCTTTCCCAGATTACCTTCCGGGCTTCCCATCGCCCTCCCAAAATCATCTGCACCGGAGTAAATTACGAAGACTACCGGAAGCTGATCGGCATCCAGTATTCCCCGGTGCCGCTGGTTTTCCTCAAATCTCCTTCCTGTGTGATCGGACATGAAGAAACCATTTTTTTGCCTCAAGGATATGGAGTTTTTTACCACGAATGGGAATTCTCCTGCGTAATTGCCCAAAAATGCAAGATGGTTCCGAAAGAGAAAGTGAACGC
This sequence comes from Deltaproteobacteria bacterium, assembly GCA_016875165.1. Classification (GTDB taxonomy): domain Bacteria; phylum Desulfobacterota; class SM23-61; order SM23-61; family SM23-61; genus JAHJQK01. Next base: position 25,097 of record VGSF01000023.1, on the reverse strand, counting down.
GGTAATCTTCGGATACACCATCCTCAATGACATCACGGCCAGGTCTCTCGAAGCCACCAACCGGGAATTTCAGCCCTGGGGAAAGAATATCGATACCTTTGCTCCCATGGGGCCCTGGATCGTGACTCCCGATGCAATGCCCAAGGATCTATACCGCCTGAAAACATTGCGGAGGCGCAACGGGAAGCTGGAGTGCGCATCCAATACCTCCAACATGAGATTGGGATTCGGGGAGATCATTGAGTTCGTAAGCAACTTCTGGACACTGGAACCGGGGGATGTGGTGACCACGGCAACTCCTCCTGCCGGGCCTTTTGAACCAGGCGATGTGATCGAGGCGGAGATCGAAGGGATCGGGGTATTGAGAAATTCCGTAATAGGCGTTGCGGTGGATCGAAAATATGCGGAGTTGATCCAATTAAAGGATTTGGTGTAAAGTAAAGGCAATTTGGCCAAGGGCAAAAAATCTAAGGGGCATCTCCAAATTAGTTGAGGGCCAAAGAGCTGGCATATTTAAAATGATCAGTGATGTCAGTGGCCCGGAAGGAAAGTCAGCTTGCTTGCAATAATGAGGCACATATCTCTCCTTAGCTTAGGCGGGGGTTCTGCAATTTCTTCGAAGCTTTGTTTCTCCGCCCCCGCAGAGCTTTGCGGAAAGGAAGCTGGAGATTTATGGAAATGGAAATCCCGCCGATGCTTGCGGCGCAATCTGCCTTTCCTTCCGGGCCCTTGGCAGGCTTTTCTGAAAAATATGATCAACTAATGTGGAGATGAACTAAATCTAATTGAAAGGAGAAAGCGATGTATCAGAAAATCATGGTTCCGTTGGATGGTTCAGAATTAGCGGAGTGTGTGCTTCCTCACGTGGCCACCCTGGCTGAGGGAAGCCAGATTAGAACAATTGTTTTTGTGCGCGTGGTGGAGCCTTTTCATCGGCCCACAGGCGACTATGTAATAAATGAAGAACAGGCCCAGAAGATTGAGGCAGAACATATGCGGGTTGCAGAAACATACCTGAAAAAGCTGGTTGAGCGCTTAAATTATAAAGCAGTGAACATTCAATCCCGGATTTTATTCGGAAGGGTGGCAGACAACCTGGCAGAATTTGCCGAAAAGAATGAGATAGACTTGATTATCATCGCCACTCACGGCCGGTCCGGAGTGAGCCGATGGGTGTTTGGAAGCGTGGCCGATCGGATTTTACGTTCTTCCTGTGTTCCGATTCTGATGGTGCGGGCGCCCGGCTGTGTACAGGGTATCTGACGCCAGGATCGCGAGGGAAGATAAAGGGGAAAAGTTATTTTTAGGAAGCAATCACCTGGGCGATCTGTCCGGCGTAAACCACCACATACCGCAGGAGGAACCCGCCAAAAAGAACAGAGCCGGTCACTGCCCCGGAGATCCAGGGGTTGTGCTCCCGCAAAGCCGCATGCTTGATGAAGTGGGGGATCAACTCATAAACTTCAAGGGCCAGAGGAAACAGGATTCCCAGCCCTACGACCAGACCCCAGAACAGGAAGGTGAATTCGCCGCCCATGATGAGTTGGGCGGCCTCCACTGAACTTCGCGGGGAGGCGTAGAGGCCGAAGATAAAAAGAAGAACCGCAATGATCGAAAGGATCATGAGGACGAAATCGATGGAATGAACCAAGAACTTATTCGTCTCGACCTCCTCCCGGGTCATCCCCCCAAAACCCTTGATGAAGCAGCCTACCAGGCAGATAGAGGCTGTCCCGGTCTTCAAGGCCGAAACGAGGAAGAGCATGGGGAGCATGGGATTGTTCCAGAAAGGTCTGGCCACCAGAGCCCCCAGAAGGACTCCCGTATAAATCCCCACCAAAAGAGAGACCGGAATTCCGGCCAGCGCTACCCAGCCACGGATTCCATTCAGGTTCTCCCGGCGCAACCTTTTTAATATAGGGCTCGACTTGATTGCCCTAATGATCTTCGCTTTTTCCCATTTGGGGGGAATTAGTTTGACCAGGTTCATCAATTCGAAGCGCTCGGGGAGCCAGAGGTAGAAGTAAAGAAAGCTAAGTAAGGAAAAAATCAAAAGGAGCCATGATCCAAGGGACATGACCGAATGGATCTGAAGAGTTACCAGCAGTTTCCAGAAGAGGGCAGGTCTTTCCAGATCGTAGATGAGGCAGAGGATTCCAAAAATCAAGGGAAAGGGGGCGATGTAGGCCCCGATCCTGCTAATGTTCTGGTATTTTTCTTGGCCTATAAAATGGGCCAGGGCTGATATGGCAAAAGCTCCGGCGCTGACCCCGGCGACAAAAAGGTAAAGGGCCACACTCCAGTTCCAGAAAACAAATATCGTCCCTTCCATCTAAAACTCCTTAATTACTAACCGCAGATAGCGCAGAGAACGCTTAGAAAATAAATTAAAAATTTATTAACAGTTTAGCCATTTGAAAAGCTGTCAAATCCCCCTTCATCCCCCTTTTCCAAAGGGGGAAAAAGCTGAATCCTTTATCGAATTCTAATTAAAAACTTCTCCTCCCTTTGTAAAAGGGGGGTCGGGAGGGATTTCTGGTCCGCCTGAGGCGGATCAAACCGCTAAATTGTTACAATATTTAAAAAGCAAAATATAAAAATTTGGTTTTTGATTTTCTCCGCGCCCTCCGCGTTCTCTGCGGTGGAAATTTTCTTGATCCGCCTCCGGCGAATCTTTTTTCAGCTTCACCCACCGCCGGTTTTGGGTTTAAAATTGGGGTCTTCTTTCCCCATGGAAGCATCCCGAAAAATAGCCGGAGTGTCTTTGGCGTAGGAGAGGTCCAGCGGCTCCTCTATTTTTTCTCCGCCCGAGGCTATTTTCCAGAGTTTTTCCTGATTTCCCAGCCTTGCGGGGCCCTCTTTTTTACTGCAGGTGGGAAGGATGGAAATACCTCCTACTGCCAGCGCGGCGAAAATAGATTTAATGAATATTCTGCGATCCATTGCTTTTATCCTGCCCTTCTTTCTTTTCGTGGCGCAAAAATATATTTATGAGTTCAACCGCATTGCCATAAAAGGGGTGGGGATTGACCTGGCAAAGCCGCTCTTTGAGATCCGGAATCCAGTCTAAATGGTCCTCGATAAATACCTGAATTTTTTCCTGGGGCGCGGAATTGTAAAAGAGAGAAAGAAATTCCAACTCCAGCGCCAGATGATCCGGGGCGCTCCGGAATTCCTCCGGGACCTCCAGGGAAAGCAGGCGAAACATTTCCCGCATATGTAGAGCGTAGTCTCCCATGAGCAGCCCCTTGGCGCCGGCAAAGGCCAGGGCGCATTCCGAGTCCCCGGTCCAGGGTTTATAGGTGGATTCCACCAGGGAAATCTTTTCGCCCTGTAAATCGGTGAAGAGACGAGCATATTCTCTCTTAAGGACAGGCAAAAAATCCTGCGGGATTTCCCCTGGGGAGAATTCCGAGAGAAGTTGTGGATCGCCTCCCCACTCCTTGATATTTTCTTCGAGGAATGACCGAATTCCTTCTTGCTTCAGATCTTCCAGCATTTCCCTATCCGGCGGAGACAGGAGGGAGGCGGCCAGAGCACAAAAATATTCTTTCTCCCGGTTGGTCATCCTCTCTAAGCCTTCCTGTAATAAATTCTCGGCCTGGTGTTCAGGGTCATTTTAAATTGTTTCAGCCTAATCCGATTTTTGGCGATGTACCGGGATATTTCACTGTTAGGATCGTCCAGGTCGCCGAAAATGCGCACCCCGGTCATACAGGTGGTCATGCAGGCCGGCTTACCGCCTTTCTCAACGAATTCGATGCAGAAGCGGCATTTTTCGATGTAGCCTTCCTTTTTTATTATCCGTACGTTGTAGGGGCAGGCGGCAATGCAGTACTTGCACCCGATGCAGTCCTTTTCGCTGACCAGGACAACTCCGTCTTTCCTCTTTTGAGAAGCCCCCGTGGGGCAAACCGACACGCAGGGCGGGTTGTCGCAGTGCTGACACTGGACCGGCAGGAACTCCCGAGTATAGTTGGGGAAAGTCCCGTATTCCCTCTCTTCGAGGTGATTGTAAGCTTCATTCTCCCGCAAGTTGTTCTGATTCTGGCAGGCGACCCGGCAGGCAAAACAGCCAACGCACTTCGTTTCGTCGATAATCATCCCGTATCTGGCCATCTCTAAACCTTTTTCACCTGCACGATGATTTCCGAGGACATGGCATGACCCACAGCGGGGTCGAACAGGGTCGGGAGGAAATCATTGTAGGATAATCCCAGGTCGTAGGCCGTGGTCAAATGCTTGGAAAAAACCCCGTAGCCGCTGGGAAGCCAGACACAGGAGGGATGAATGCCCTCGGTCAATTTCACCCGGATCTTTCCCTCTCCCACCAGGGATTTTATTTGCACCAGGCCTCCATCTTTCAGGCCCAGCAGCTCTCCCCTCCGGCGATTCATCCACAGCCGGATCAGGTCGTACCGGTGGCTGATGGCCATGAGGTAAGGCTGATTGGCGGTCATGGCATGGGTGTGGAACGCCTGCTTTCCATGGAGAAGGCGGAAAGAATGGGGATCTTTGGGGTCGGGAGAGACCAGAGGCTCTTCCCAGCGCGGAATTGGTGGAAACCCGAGTTTTTCCAGAGTGGAAGAATAGATCTCGACTTTTCCCGAAGGGGTATCTATTTTGTCGAACCCTTCTTTCCATGGTTTCCCTACGAAGAGGACTCCTTTTTGCTTCAGGCCCGCCAGGGAATTCCCCAGAGGCTTGAGCCGAAGCTCATTGGCTTCCTCCAGGTTGAATTCAAAAAATCGCCCTACGCCCAGGTGCTGGGCCAGCTCGATGATGATCTGGGTCCCCGGCCTGGTGTCGAACATGCGCTCCACTACTTTTTGCTGGATACTGACTTGGCCCCTTTTTCCGCTGTGCTTTGTGTCCACCGCCTCTTCCCGTTCCAGGTAGAAGGACTCGGGAAGCACATAATGGGCGATGGAGGCTGTTTCGGAAAGGACCGTATCTATGGCCACCAGAAGCTCCAGCTTTTTGTAGCCGGCGATCGCCCTTTGGGGATTGGGGTTGGTGCGCAGGGGATTATGATGGTACACAAACCCGCATTTCAATTCCCCCCGCAGGGCCAATTCGGGAATAGCATGGGCGATTCCATCGCCGTAAGAACCAAGGGGGTATCTTCCGGGTATTCCCGTTCCATCTGCCTTGGGAACCTTGGGGCCTTCCGGAACCGGATGTTTGGGCTGCAATTCTCCCAGTTCCGCCGACTGGGCAAAATAGATTCCGCCCTCGCGGTTGATGTTTCCCAGGAGGCTGTTGGCAATGGCCAGGGCTCTTACGGTTTGAAAACTGTTCAAGTACTGGCAGCCGAAAGCGCCGTGATATCCTCTATGCAATAAAACCTTTGGTTTGAGCGCCGCCATTTCCCGGGTGATGCGCATGATGGTTTTCGCCGGAATCTCGCATACCTTCTCGGCCCACTCCGGCGGATAGTTTATTATCTGCTCCTCTAACTCTTGAAACCCGACGGTTTTTTTCTGGACGAAATCCCGGTCGTACAGCCCTTCTTTGACCATCACGTTGATCATGGCCAGAAGGAGGGCCAAATCCGTCCCCGGCTTGATGGCCAGCCATTCATCGGCCAAAATGGCGGTCTCGCTATGTCTGGGGTCCACCACGACCAGTTTAGCGCCTTTGCTCTTGGCTTTGGTGATATCGGCCACCTGCCCCAGGTCGATCCCTCCAGCCGGGTTTCGGCCGATAATCATGATGTATCGGGAATTGGCCAAATCGTTGGAGGGGAGCTTTCCTACCGTGTAATTCCAGCCGGCATTTCGGGCCGTGTAACAGGTGGAGCCGTGGGTAAAGTAATGGGGGCTGCCCAAGGCGTGCATGAGCCTTAAGGCATAAGCATGGTTGGGCTGAGGGTAGTTGATCCAAAAGATGGACTGCGGGCCCTTGTCCATTATAATCAGATTGATTTTCTGGGCGATTTCCTTGTAGGCCTGTTCCCAGGAAATGGGTTGAAAACGACCGTCAACTCTTTTCAAAGGCGACCGAATACGGTCGGGGTTGTATAAATCATGGATGTAGCCGTGCCCTTTCGGACAGATCAATCCCTGGTTGCCGTTGGCCTCCGGATTTCCCTCGATCCTCCAGAGCCGGCCGTTTTTCACATAGGCGAATATGGCGCAGCGGTTGCCGCAACCGTTGCAGGTGGTCGGAACGCGGGTAACCGGAGCTTCGGCATTTGTCTTGGCCCAACTCTTAAAATCGAGAATTTGATCACTCAGGGCCAGAGCCCCCATGCTGAGCCCTGTCCCTTTCAAGAAACTTCGTCGGGTAATCATAAATCGATGAATATTCCGTTGGAATTAAGAAATTCGTAACAGTTTAGCTCTTTGAAAAAAGGTGTGTTGTAAAAGCCAAGGGATTCCAGGGGCCGGGGGCCAGAGCGGAACGCTTGGAATCATAAGGCGCTGATTTCTCCGCATATGGGGCGGGCAAGAACCCCCGCCTCCTCCGGAGGAAAAGATCTTCTGTCTTCGTGGCCAAGCGGAAACCCAACCGATGCTTCCGGCGCGTTCCGCTCTGGCCCCCGGCCCTCAACAAAGGCTTTAATACCATTTTTTCAAATCGCTAAACTGTTACAGAAATTCAAAATTGTTAATATGTAAGCTGGAGAGCGCTTCGGGATTCATTCCCTCAGCGCCCTCCGCATTCTCTTATGTGAATCAATTAGCAATTATCAATGATCATTGCAGATTGATAATTGACCATTTCAAATTCAGTGCCAAAAGTGACCCCGCCGCCGGCGGGATTAAAGTTGAAAAAGGAATTCCTATGCTATAAATTGAATTACCGAACCACCGGATAGCCGGCCTTAATCCATTCTTCAAACGAAGCATCCATCAAAACCGCATTTTTATAACCCAGGTCATTCAGGGCCTTGGTGGCCAGGGCGGACCGGGCTGCCGTCAAACAGTAGACATAAATCTTGGCGTTCTGATCGGGAATTGCTCCAAAAATCCTAAACTCCAATTTGCCTCTGGAGACATTGATCGCTCCCGGAAGTCGTCCGGCGTCGAATTCCTCCTTGTCCCGCACATCGAGAAACATGGCCTTCTCCTTGGCATCAATGGCTGCCTTGACCTCAGCGGCGGTGACCTTTTTCACCTCGGCTTTGGCTTTGGCCACCATGGCGCCCACTGCCGGCGGAGGACCGGCCGGCGCCTTGTCCTGAGCCAGCGCGGCGCTGAAGACGGAAAGCGCAAACAATACTGATACAAACGCTACAAACATTTTCTTCATTTTTCTTCTCCTTTTCTTTGGTTTATAGGCTAAAATTCATGGGCTCTTTTTGCCCATGGCCTCTTCAAGCTGCTGCAAGTCAAATGGTTTTTCCAGGTACCCCTGGATTCCCAAATTAATGGCTTCCTCTCTCAAGAGTTCATCGTGACGGGCCGTCATCAGGATGGAGACGATTGCCGGTCTCTGCTGAATCAGGGTTTTCAACATGGTTAGACCATTTCCGTCAGGGAGCCGGTCGGCGCAAAGGACCATATCAAATGGAGCCGATTGCCAGAGGGATAGCCCCTCTTTTTGTGAATGAGCTAAGGCCACTTCAAAGTTCTTCTGGTTTTGCATGAAGTAGCAGAGGGACTGTTGCAGGGTCTTTTCTTGTTCGACGATTAAAATTTTCATATTCTTGGAGAATAATAGGCAACCTTGATGCCAGAAGAAGGGAGAAGCGCAAATTTACAGAGGATCTTGATGGCCCAGGCACCAATTTCTTTATAGGAATTAAAAGCTTATGGAATGGGCAGAAAATATTTTGGGCAGGACTGGCGAATATCTTCGCCAGATATAGGGTTTGAATTGTGACAGTCCAATTGTTTCAAATCAGACGGTGGAAAGAGAGAAGGGGGAATAATGGATGAATTTCTTTGAAGATTTCATTTTTGTCTGATTTCGTATATTTTGTTTGAAAGCATACACTAAAATATCTCTTACAAGGGGCCGGCCCTGCAAAAGAAAGAAAGGTAAGTGAAAAAATGGAAGCAGTCGCGCCTGTTCAGGCCCTGACTGCGGCGGATGACCCTATCATTCCCGTGCAAGACTTCCTCGAGCTGCAAGGGAACCGAAAATTGCGTATCCATGTGGAACGATACGGAGGACACTGCGGCTTTTTGCACAATTACCGTTTGCAGGCATGGTTTGAAGAGCCAATCCAGCGCACATTGCTTGATTTTGCCTGATGGCATTAGTAAAGTGGGCAGCCCAGCAATTTTACCGCTCGCCGACCCCCCTCCCGCCTGAGCCATAATAAAGGTTGAAAAATAAAAGTGATCGACGGTCAGCTGCTCCATTGATTGACGAATAGTGTTTTGGGCAGTAAAATATGATTATCATATTTTACAAAAGGAGAAGACATGGAAAAAGTCGTTAGCGCGACAGAGGCAGTGAGAAAATTCTCTGAGATTTTGAACTCCGTTAGATATCGGGGGGAATCTTATACCATTGTGCGGGGGGGAAAACCGGTAGCTTCGATTTCTCCTGTAGAAACATCTCCCCGGAGAAAATTACTCGGCGAACTCGAGGAAGCGCTGAAGAACATCCCCCGTCTTGGCGCAGAAGCGGATCGTTTTGGGAATGACTTGAGAGAAATCCGGGAACATCAACCGTCCATGCCGAAGGAAAACAAATGGGCGTAATCTTTGATAGCAGCGTCCTGGTTTACTTAGAGCGGAATCTCAACCAAATTGAGAAAATCATCGCCGGAAGGGAGAATGAACCGTTCGGTATCAGCGTAATTACTGTCTCCGAACTTCTCCATGGCGTCCATCGAGCGAACTCGGAAAAGAGACGTCTAAAAAGAGAAGCCTTTGTCGAAAAGGTGATCGAGCTTTTCCCGAGCTATCCGTTCAATCTAAGCGCTGCCAGAATATACGCACGCGTTTGGGCCAATTTGGCCAAAAAAGGGATTCCGATTGGCTCGCATGACCTCATGATTGGAGCCACCTGCATCTCCTTAGGATTTTCAGTTGTCACTTTTGATTTCAGGGATTTTGAAAAAATCCCGGGCGTGAAAATCGAAAATTTTGTCCTTTAAAAGCGCATCCTGAAGATCGCCGCCATCTTCGATGATAAGGATCACTCTGAAGGAGAAATACGAGGAATCATCATCGGTCACTCCATTAAAAACGATCTAATGGTGGTCTGTTTTACCGAACGAGCCAAAGGCATCGTCCGTATTTTCAGCGCACGTTTGGCAACCAGGAAGGAACGCAAAGATTATGAAGAGAACCGCAAATAAGAGGAACGTAAGGGAAATGCGATCCGAGTACAGCTTTGATTACCGGAAATCCCGTCCGAACCGCTTTGCCGGCCGAATTGACAAGAACCGTGTCGTGGTAGTCCTTGACTCGGACATATCCCAGGTCTTCACTACGCCAGAGTCAGTCAACGCCGCGCTTCGCGCCTTGATTACGACCATGCCCAAAACCAAGTCTCAAAAGGGCCGCAAATCCGCGGCGGTAAAGGAACGCGCCTAACGCGCGAGTATAAATAAAGCGCGGTTTCCGGGGCACAATATTTTTTCCCCGAACCTGTCTCCCCTTTGAGCCCGAGAAAGCGAAAAGGATTAGGGAGAAGCTGCGGAAAGGGGAAATTTAGAGAAAGAACATTGCTAACACTAATTGAGTTGCTTACTTATTTAAGGGCGTCCCCCTTGATATTCCACGGTGTAATTGCAAAGGCCAAGGAGAAATTCGATCGGGAATACGAGCTAAAGCGACTCGGTTATGATCTGGGCCGCGTCGCAGCAAGGGTGGGTGAAATATTCGGGTTGAAGGAAGAGGATATCCTCTCGAACGGTAAACAGCAAAGGAAGGTAAAGGCAAGGGGTCTGCTTTGTTTTTGGGCCGTCAGAGAGTTGGGAACTTCACTGACCGATCTGGCCAAGCTCCTTAAACTGTGTGTTCCGGGGATTGGATACTCGGTAGAGAGAGGCGAAAGCGTTGCGCGTGAGAACGGCTACCAGTTAGTTGAGTGACTATCTTAGAATCTTAAGGGCGTCCCTGCTCTCACGTTCTGCGGGGAGAACAACCTATTATCTGGTGCCTGGCCAAGCGTCTGACACCAACGCGGATTCCCAAAGAATATGCCGATGCCTTATCCAAGGGTCGTCTGCTGATGCTGTCTCCCTTTGGAGAAAAGATCAAGCGGGCGGATGAGGATACAGTCCGATTTCGCAACGAATTTGTTGCTGCCCTTGCTGAACGGGTATTTGTTGCCCACGCCGCATCGGGAGGAAAGACCGAGAGCTTCTGCCGGAAGGTGCTCGGATGGGGCAAACCCCTATTGACCTTCGATGATCCGGGCAATATTATGCTCCTTAGTTTGGGTGCCCGCCCCTTTTCCAGCTTAAATGGTATAGGAAGCGAAAGAGCATAAGTAATTGGCCGTTATGAAAAATAACGAAGGCGAGCCCCATTTCATACAAACAAGCCCGCGCGTCCATCCGCCGCTGACCCCCAGCCCTGTTTGACCCTGTCGAGCATTTTACGGAAGCGCGGGCTTTTTGGGAAGAGGTCTGCGAAATCGACTACAGCTTATTATTTCTATCCCGATATATTCTTCGCGCCGCTTTCAATAAGTCCTTGGGTTCACCCGTAAAGTAAGGTATCCTAAATGCTTAATCGATTGGAAAGGCATCGGCAAAAACGATGGATGGCAAACCATTTTCCTATGAATGGATCGAGACCCTTCCTCACCTGGAAGGGGCTAGCCGGATTCTGGGTCAGGCCAAAATCATCGGGGTTGACCTGGAAGCGGACTCTATGTACCACTACTTCGAAAAGGTATGCCTCCTACAGATCGCTACGGAATCCGCCTCTTATATCATGGATCCTTTGGCGCTAAGAGATCTTTCCGCCTTACACCCCGTTTTCTCCAACCCCCGCATCCGCAAGGTATTCCACGGGGCGGATTATGATATCCGTTCCCTGTACCGGGATTTTCGGCTCGAGGTCGAGAACCTCTTCGATACGCAGTTGGCCGGTAAATTTCTGGGCCTCCGGGAGACCGGTCTGGAAGCGTTGCTGCGAAGTCGGTTCCATGTGGAGCTCAATAAGAAATATCAGCGGGCCGATTGGTCCAAAAGACCCCTTTCTTCGGAGATGATGGAATACGCAGCCATGGACGGCATGTACCTGATTCCCCTGGCCCGTATGCTGGAAAAGGAACTGGAAGAGAAGGGCCGATTATCCTGGGTGGAGGAAGAATGCTTACTTCTGAGTAAGGTCCGATTTACGCCCCCCAGCCATGACCCATTTTACCTAAAAGTGAAAGGAGCTTTTCTCCTGGATCCCAGGAGTCTTGCGGTTCTGGAGGCTTTGCTGGGATTCCGCGAGGCGGAGGCCCAAAAGTTGGATCTTCCCCCTTTCAAGGTGCTCCGCAACGAACCGCTCCTGGAATTGACTATGAAAAAACCTTTGCGCCTGGATGAATTGGAAACGGGGAAAGTCCTGAGCCGGAAGCAAAGCGACAGATATGGGACACACCTGCTGCAGGAAATTCACCGGGCCATGGCCATTCCCGATGAAGATCTTCCGGTGTACCCCCGGGAGACAAGGCCGGATTTGTCATCGTCCGTACGCAAGAGGGTCAAAGCGCTAAAAACCTGGCGGGATATACGGGCAAAACATTTAGGGCTGGAGCCTGGAATCCTTATGAATAACGCATTGATCAATGCTTTCGCTTTGAAAAACTACCGGTCGATAAATGAGATGGAAGAGATTCCGGGCCTGAAAAAATGGCTGCAAGATCATTTCGGCCAGGAGATTCTGGCTGCTTTTTCTCGGTGACCTCTGGGTCCTCCGTGATTAGTGGTCTTTAATCTCATATTTTCCCATCCGGTAGAGGAGCGCCGAGCGGGAGATACCCAGTAATTTAGCGGCTTGAATTTTATTCCCCTTCTTTATTTTCAAGGCCTCCTGAATATACTCTTTCATGACTTCGTCTAATACAATGCCCTGGGGAGGAATGGCCGGTTTGAGGAGAGGCGCTTTGGATTTGTCGCCTGCGGTACTGCCGAGGAAAGCGAGGTGTCCGGGAAGAATGGTGTCGCCTTTCTCCAGCAGTATGATTCGTTCCACCGCATTGCGCAGCTCGCGGACATTCCCGGGCCAGGGGTAGGATAGGATTAGATCCTCCGCATCTCTGGAGATTTCGGCAAACCCTTTTTGGAACTGTTCATTGAAACGATACATAAAGAATCGCAAGAGAACCATGATATCTTCTTCTCGGTCTCGCAGCGGGGCAACGAATAGATGGACAACATTGAGGCGGAAATAGAGGTCTGCCCGAAATTTTCCTTTCTTGACTTCATCCTTTAAATCTTTATTCGTGGCGGCGATGATCCGGACATCGGCCTTCTTCTTCTCTACACTTCCCAATTTGAAATACTCTTTTTCCTCCAGGAAGCGCAAGACCTTAACCTGCGCCGGCAGGGGAAGCTCCCCCGCTTCGTCGAAGAAGAGCGTCCCTTTCTCCGCCGCCTCTATCTTGCCCATCTTCCCTTTCTCCGTTGCCCCGGTGAAGGCTCCTTTTTCGTACCCGAAGAGTTCGCTCTCCAAAAGCTCCAGGGGAAAGGCGCCGCAGTTGAGGGGAATGAAGGGGAAGGAGGAACGGGGGCTTAAGAAATGGATATACTCGGCCAGGAGTTCCTTTCCCGTTCCGGTCTCTCCCTCGATCAAGACCGTGGTGTCCGCGCTCCGGGCGAGTTTTTCCGCCAGTTGTATTACTTCTTTCATCTTAGAGCTAACCCCAATGATCCCGCCGGGGCGAAATTTTTCCTGGTACTGGGCCCGGAGCCATTCCACTTCTCTCTTCAGGCGAATGCGTTCCAGCCCTCTTTGGACCACTGCTTCAATCTGGTCCAGCTCAAAGGGCTTGACCAGAAAATCAAAGGCCCCCATCTTCATGGAATGAACCGCCAATTCAACCGATCCCTGGGCGGTCATGATAATAACCGGGATTTCCGGGGCATTTTCCTTCATATTCTGAAGAACCTGATCCCCGTTTATCCCGGGCAACCAGTGGTCTAAAAGAACAAGGTCGGGTTTCTCTTGGTTAAATCGCTCCAACCCTTCCTCCCCGGTTCTCGCGGTGGCGACTTCATGTCCCGAGGCGCAAAGGGCAATCTGGAGAGATTCTCTAAGGGTCGATTCATCATCAATGACCAGAATCTTAAATCCCACGAGCCCCTCCAACCGGAAAACGGATGGTGAAGAGAGACCCCTTGCCTTCCTGGCTGGAGGCGTCCAGGGTGGCCCCGTGATTGTTTAATATCTTCAGGCTGATCGAAAGGCCGAGACCTGTGCCTTCGGATTTGGTGGTAAAGAAAGGATCGAAGATTTTTTTCATGTAAGCTTTGGGAATCCCTACGCCAGTGTCCTGCACTTCTACCCCAACTTCGTTCCCATTTTTCAGAAAGGTGCGGACAGTGAGGGTTCCCCTTTTCTCCATGGCCTGAATGGCATTGAGCATGAGGTTGATCAGAACCTGCTGGATTTGGCGCACATCGATGCGCAGCCGGGGCAAATCTTTCTCTTTCTCGAAGATCAGGGCAATATTTCCCTTTTTGAATTTTGCCTGGAGAATGGCCAGGCTCTTCTCGATCACTTCGTTAATCTCTTTCTCTTCAAAATGGGCGGCTTTGGGGCGGGCGAAATGGAGCATGTCCTCTACGATTTTCTGGATTTTTTCTATCCCCTCCTGGGTGCCCTCTAAAATCCGCCGTTCCGTTTCCGTGAGATCCTTCTTCCGGGCCAGGACTTGGGTATTGATTTTTATCCCGGCCAGGGGGTTGCGCAATTCATGGGCCACTCCGGCGGTCAGTTCTCCGAGGGAAGATAATCTTTCGGCCAGTATTAGGCGTTCTTCGGCCTTTTTCATGGAGGTAATGTCGCGGCAGATACGGGAGGCTCCGATAATTCGTCCCTCTGCGTCTTTGAGCGGGGAGGTGGTCATGCTGGTGATGATCTCCCGCCCATCTTTGGTCAGCCTCTCGATCTCCATGCTCGAGGCCACTTCCCCTTTTTTCACCCGGGCCATGATGTTTCCCAGAATTTTATCCTCTTCCATCCTGGCCTTTGCATCCTGGGGGTAAAGAATCTCGGAAAGTTTCTTGCCCAGCGCCTCGGCTTGGGGGTATCCGTAAATCCGCTCGGCTCCTTCATTCCAGTAGAGAATCTTACCCTCCAGGTCGATCACCGAAATGGCATCCCCGGCCTTTTCCACGATGGATTCCAAAAAATTCTTGGTCTCAATCAGCTCTTTCTGCAGCCGAACCTTTTCAAGCATTAAGGTGTACCCTGCCACGGCCCGGTGCACGACAAAGGGAAATGCTTTAGCGCATTCCGCTGAGCGGTTGATGTAATCGAAAACCCCTTCCTTCATGGCCTCGATGGCCAGCCGGGAATCGCCTTTGGCCGTAACAAAGATGGTGGGAACCCCAATGCCCATTTCATTAAAGCGCCGAAGCCAGGCCAATCCCTCCCCGTCCGGAAGGCTGTGATCCAGAAGCAGGATGTCAAACTTCTTCTGGCGGAGCTTCTCCAGACATTTTTCTCCAGAAGCAGCCTTCTCTATCTGGTAATAGTTGCCTGCTTCCTTCAGGGACTCCTCAATCATCTCTAAAAAAGCGGAATCCGCTTCAGCCACCAGTATGCGAATCTTCTTTTGCAAATTAAACCCTTTCTCCTATTTCCTCAGGACCCGTTTGTCTCCGATGCGCATAGTCAATTTCTTGGCGTCAAAATGCTCCATCAGGGGAATGGCAAACTTGCGGGATACCTGGGAAAGGTCTTTGAACTGGGTGGGATTCATCTCCTTATTCTCTTGTAGAAAGCGGACTATCTTTCCTTCCAGCTCTTCCAGGGCCTGGCGGTGAAAGTAAAGGTCTTCATTTACTTTCACCAATGTTCCTTCCTTGGTGAGGAGCTGGAGGACTGGCTTTAGCTCGTTTTCCAGGGCCCTGAGTTCGGATAGGGCTTCTTTAACCGTCGGGGGCTGGAGATGGGCCTTGGCGTAAATGAGAATAATATTCTTGCGCAGATCCTTTTCTTCTTCCTTGAGGGAGACAGCGTGAGTGTATAGGCGGATGGTTTCTTTTTCGGCGATGATCTTTTTATCCTCAATCAGGATGGACAGAAGATGGTTGAAAAGCCGGGCATCCATTTGAGGAGGGAGTTTGGTCTTAACCTCTTCTTTTACTGCCCCGGGCTGGAGGGGGTTCTTCTGGTGGAATTCCCTAAGGTAATCCAGGCAGGAACGTTTCAGGTCGGCCATGACCTGCGGGTGAATGTACCGCAGCCGATCCCCGTTAAAACGCAAAATTCCCCCGGTGGAAATAAGGCGCTCAATCAGGGATTTTAAAGGCAAGGGCAGCACGTTCGCGCGCATAATCAGTTCAGGCCAGGAAAGTCCCTTTGGCCCGGCTTTGAGGAGACGGAGGCGGAGCTTTTCCTCCTCTGAGCCTTTTTGCAGAATCTCCATCTCTTCCTTTACCTGGGAAGAGAAGCGTTTATGCCGGGAAGGGAAGGCATCCAGAACTTCACCACCGCCGATGGTAAAGATGGGTGAGTAGCTGCGGGCAACGAAGCGGTCGCCTGGAAGGGCGGTAACTGGTTGTTCGAGACGAATCTGCAAGAAAACCTCTTCGCCGGATTTTACTTCTTCTCGATCTAAGAGGATGACCCTTCCTAAGGCTTCAACGGTCCCTAAATGCCAGCGCACCCGGGCGCGATTCTTCAATGGTTTGGGGGCGCTGGAGAGCAGTTGAAAGATCACGTCCAGGGCGACCGTGGGTTTCAAAGTCTGAGAGATAGTTAGAACATTTCCACGGTCGATAATGTCTTTTTCCAGTCCCTGGAGGTTGATGCCGGCGCGCAGGCCGGCCGTGGCAGATTCCACGGACTTTCCGTGAGCCTGAATTCCCCGCACCTTGGCTTCCAGGCCTTTGGGGAGCACTTCCAGGGTGTCCCCGATGGAGACCGTTCCGGAGATGATTGTTCCCGTGGCTACGGTCCCAAACCCCTTGATGGTGAAGACCCGGTCGATGGGCAGCCGCAAGAGACCTTCAGGAGAACGTTCTTCCGCTTCCTTAGCTAACCGATCTACTTCTGCCACAAAGGCTGGTAAGCCTTCTCCTGTGGTGGAGGAGAGTGGCACGCAAGCCCCTCCTTGCAAAAAAGTCCCTTTGACAAAATCCTGGATTTCCTCCTTCACCATATCCAGCCAATCTTTCTCAACCAGGTCAATTTTGGTCAGAGCAATCAGCCCTTTCTTTACCCGTAATAGTTTGCAAATGTCCAGGTGTTCCCGGGTTTGGGGCATAATTCCTTCATCTGCGGCAATGACCAGAGCGACCAGGTCTATTCCCGTAGCTCCGGCAACCATGTGCCGCACGAACTTTTCATGTCCGGGGACATCCACGATACTGATCGTTATCCCGCTGGGGAGGATCATGGAGGTGAAGCCCAGCTCGATGGTAATCCCGCGCTCTTTTTCTTCTTTGAGGCGGTCGCAGTCGACGCCCGTCAGGGCTTTGATCAGCGTGGTCTTACCATGGTCGATGTGTCCGGCCGTTCCCAGAACTATACGCTTCATTTTACTGAATCCTTTGCCACAGAGAACACAGAGGCCACAGAGATAAATCAAAATTCAGGATAAAAACAGACTAGAAATTTAATTGTATAAGAAATTCTTTTTTCAATTTTACCTCGCCTCAGGTGGATCACTTAAGACACCTGACACTTATCCTTTACGTTTTCTTAACTATGATGGCTTCGTAAAAAGTCGTCACACCGCTGAAAGCCGGTGTCCAGAGATGTCGGAACATATTGAAAAGACTGGATTCCGGCTTTCGCCGGAATGACGAAAGAGCATAAATTACGACTTTTTACGAGACTATCAATTATAGTTTTAAAAACCCTGCGATCTCTGTGACCTCTGTGCAAATAATGAATTACTTTCTTTTTTCCAAAACCCTCAGGGCTTCCTCCATTTTCTTCAACTCTTCGCCATAACCTCCCCAATTCCCCTGGCGCAGCAAATCCTGGGCCTTGCGGTAATGAGCGAGGGCTTCCCCGGCGATCTGCCAGATGTGTATTTCCTTAGATTGCGGCTACTTGCAACTGGGTCAAAATGGTAATGGAAAACAATTTTTCGAAGCCCACCTCCTGGAACCAGAACCAGTCGGTGATCATTTCGATTCCCCGCCATAGGAGCATAAGCAGGATTAGGGCGCCGACAAAAATGATGCCTCCCAGGAATTTGCGCAGCGGTGGTAAAGGGGCTCCCGGATTTCTTTTGTGACGCATTACTTTTTCCCTCTCTCGTACCTTTCAGGATTGGCAAAGTAGCATGCAGAAGTATATCAAAAGGCCTAAGCCTGCACAATTGTCTTTTAGTAACAATTTAGCCCTTTGAAAAGAGGTGGGGCGTAAGGTCAAAGGGAATCCATGGTCCGGGGGCCTGGGCGGCCCGCTTGGAATCATAAGGCGCTGATTTCTTCGCGAGTGGGGCGGGGAAAACGCCCCCGCCTCCTCCGACGGAAACGAGCGGGGTTCTTCGTGGCCAAGCTGAAACCCGGCCGATGCTTCCGGCGCGTTCCACCCAGACCCCCGGACCTCAACAAAGGTGGTAAAACCACTTTTTCAAACCACTAAATTGATACGTCTTTTATTATCTTGACAGTGAGCAAAATATTTCGCTACATTTAATACTACTCCGACAATTCACAAAATCCCCCTTATTCCCCCTGAAGGTGTGAAAAAATTGGGATAGAACATAATTCCCCTCCCCTTGCGGGAGGGGATTAAGGGGAGGGGGATAAACAACTTAAAGAAATTCTTTAGCTCTTCACCCTCACCCTACCCTCTCCCATCAAGGGAGAGGAGGTATTGCTGAATTTTTTCACAGCTTCCCTTTGCCAAAGGGGGAAATTGTTATACCCCTCTTTGGAAAAGAGGGGCGAGGGGAGATTTTCTGATCAAACCGTTCAACATATCCGTCTTGCATCGCGCCATAAACGCTATTTGTCGGAGTAGTATTAAGTGCGGAAAAAAACTTGGAAGTCTTTAGGCCTTTTAGGCATTGATTGAATCATGCTCATCGCCATCGACGGATACAACTTCATTAAACAATCGCCTGAATTGCGCAGGCTCGAACAAGTCGAACTCCAGAAGGCCCGGCAGGGTTTGATCGAGCAATTAATTAAATATAAGCGTCTCAAGGGACATTCCATTACCGTTGTTTTCGACGGCTGGCAAGAAGGACGTTTAAGCGGGCACCGGGAACGTTTTGGAGGAATTGACGTGATTTTTTCAAAACCCGGATATAAAGCCGACGATGTTCTCAAGCGCCTGGCTTCGGAAAAACGGGAGGGGATAATGCTGGTCACATCAGACCGGGATGTGGCGCTCTTCGCCGAGAAGAAAGGTGCCACCGTCATCCCCGTGTCTGATTTTGCCGCCGCAATGGAAATGGCCGGGTATTACGGCCTGAAAGGCAGCCAGGAAGAACCTGTTCTCCGAAATCGGTCCGTAGCCCCGGTAAAGAAAGGACCTTCCCGCCGTCTTCCAAAATCTAAGAGAAAAGAATCCGCCGCCATGAAGAAGCTTTAGATGTCTAAATTTTTCCCCCTTCACTTTACAGAATCCCTAAAATGAAGGAGGGCGCCCATTAAAAGGCACCAATTAAAAGGCGTCTAAACTCTTGATGATCTCGTAAAAAGTCGCGAAAGGGTCATTGCGAGCGCCAGCGAAGCAATCTCGTTTTTATAAGTGCCCGAAAATACAAGATTGCTTCGTCGTTCCGCAAATGCAGAACTCCTCGCAATGACAAGAACAGGACTTTTTACGAGTTCATCAAACTCTTGACTCAAGAAAAAAAAGGGGTTATTCTACAAATTGAAGAGAAACCTTTTCCCGTACTGATCGGAGGGTTTAGGGAATGAACATGCCAGACGTATCCCTGGTATACAGCGATGAGAAATTTGAAGTTTGGGTAGATGACGAAAAAGAAAACATTACGCTCAGCATGACCGACCGGGGCGTTACTCTTCTGTTCACGAAGGACGAGTGGCTGGAGTTCCAGGAAGTCATCGGCAACATCATGCTCGAAGAAGATGAAGTAGAAGAAGTGTGAAAAATAATAGCTGAATAGCGGTGTAATAGGCGCTACGAAAATGGATAAACGTCAGCTTTTAAGCACAGTCATCTATGCCCGGAACATCCGGGAACAAATCATTTCTTCAACTTTTACATCCAAATCGGATTTTTATTGCATCAAGTGCGGGCAGAGGCGTCCCTTTGGGGGAGACCTGGCTATCCAGTATTACGGCAACCCCGGCGTTACGCTTTTCTGCAACGAATGCCTGGGGCAGTATGAAGAGAAGCTGCGCCAGGAACTGGAATGGGGCTTTTAACCATGCTGGCACAGCTTTTTCAACCTTGACAACCTCAAGGTGAAAATGCTAATCACAAAACAAAACAAAATAAAAGTAAAAAAATAAGGTTTGGGCCATTAGCTCAATTGGTAGAGCAACTGACTCTTAATCAGTAGGTCGGAGGTTCGATCCCTCCATGGCCCACCAATAAAAACAAGGGGTTAGGAAGTTTTTCTTAACCCCTCTTTTTTGAAAAATAGACCAAAAGTAGACGGGAAAATAGAAAAAGCCGGGGTTTTATCCCCGGCTTCCGCCTTGGTAATGCCGGGGATATTTTTTTACCGCCCTCTCCGCCAGCTTCGCCACTTTCGCCCCGGATTGGGTGAGAAGGGGAGGGGTTGTTGCATTTGGAACAGAATCTTCTATTTTCCCTTGTGATTCCAACGGTTGGTTTTTCGGTTTTGTTCCATTTGTAACAACATCTCTGCCTATTGTCTGTTGAACTAAACCGCTCTCGCGGTAGCTATATGAAGCAGTGCTGAGGCACTGCTTTTTTGTTCTTAAAATTCAGTACATGCCTCATACTCCTTTCAGTGTCCGTTACCTTGGGACACACAAACCCACACTGAAAGGAGAATGCAATGAGCGCAATCAGACAGCGAATGATCGAGGACATGCAACTGCATGGGTACTCGGCAAAGACGCAAACCGCCTACCTCGGAGCCGTCAGGGGTCTTGCCAAGCATTACCGCCGTTCCCCGGAAAATATTACCCAGGAAGAACTCCGCTCCTATTTCCTCTACCTTGTGAAGGAACGAGGCGTTGCGAGCAGCACCCTCACAATCCATCTTTGCGGCATCAAGTTTTTCTTCGAGAAAACCCTCAAGGGGGAATGGCACATCTTTAACCTCGTTCGGCCCAGAAAGAGGAAAAAGCTTCCGGTCGTCCTGAGTCCCGACGAAGTGAAACACATCCTTTCTCTTGTTCAGCATCTCACCGTTCGCATGGTTCTGACCGTCATCTACGCCTGCGGCCTCCGTCTTTCCGAAGGGATCCAACTGAAGGTGCATGACATTGACAGTACGAGGATGCTGGTCTGGGTCCGCGACGGCAAAGGGGGGAAGGATCGGTGCGTTCCCCTCCCGGAGCGATTGCTGGAGCTGCTGCGCAACTATTGGGCTCAGCGCCGCCCTCATATCTATCTTTTTCCCACCAAAGAGGGCCGTGAGCCCCTTTCTGCCACCACCCTGCAAAAGACCTTTAAGATCGTTCTGCTCCAAAGTGGAATCCACAAGGAGGCGTCGATCCATACCCTGCGCCATTCCTATGCGACGCACCTGCTGGAGAGAGGCATCAACCTGCGGGTGATCCAGGAACTCCTGGGGCATAAAAGCCCCACCATGACGGCTCTCTACACCCATTTAACAGACAAGAGTTTCCATACCCTCGCCGAAACCCTGAATCGCCTCGTGGCCGATCTGTAACGCGGCCATGCCGGGGGTAGCGGATATTTTCCGGTCCTGCGGTCCCGAGTACCGCGACCGGTACGGTCATGCCATGCCGCCCAGTCACAGGCGGACAATGCAGGATGTAACCGACTGCCGTACCGAGAGAATGGGAGGCCATCTCTTCCAGTGCAGCCACTGCGATCACCTGCGCTATTCCTATCATTCCTGCAAAAACCGAAGCTGTCCCGCCTGTCATGAATCCGATAGAAAGGCATGGCTTGAAAAAAGGCGGCGGGAGCGCCTGCCGGTTCCCTATTACCATGCCGTCTTTACGGTCCCCAGAGAACTGCATGAGATCATCCGGTCTCACCAGAAGATCTTCTATGCCCTCCTGATGGAGGCCGCAGCCCTTGCGCTGATGAAGCTGGCTTCCGACCCCCGCTATGTGGGAGGGAAGATCGGCATGCTTTTCGTCCTTCACACCTGGACGCGGGCATTGGTCTACCATCCCCATGTTCACTGCCTCATGCCAGCAGGGGGGCTTTCCCACGACAAACGATACTGGATTTATGCCCGGAAGAATTATCTTGTGCCGGTGAGAGCCCTGTCGGATATATTCCGGGCCACTTTCATTTCCCTGGCGCGCAGGAAACTTCCCGAGGCGGTCTTTCCGAAATCGATATGGAAAACCCGCTGGGTGGTCTACTGCAAATCCAGCGCCCATACAGCCGATAAAACCTGACCTATCTATCCCGATATATCCACCAAACCGCCATTACCAACAGCCGGATCCTTACCGCAGAGGGAGGAACGGTCACCTTCCGCTACAAAGATTCCCGAGAGTGCCGGTGGAAGACCATGACCCTGGAGGCAGCGGAGTTCATCCGCCGTTTCCTCCAGCATGTTCTTCCCCGAGGCTTCCACAAGGTGCGCTATTACGGCCTTCTGAGCCCCCGCAACCGGTGCCTCCTTGAACAGATCCGCCAGGAACTGACGGATCCCCCCACCGTTGAAGATGACCCCTTACCTTTGAACGGCGTTTCAAAAACCGAGATTCCCGCATCCTCCTTTCTCTGCCCGCTCTGCCACAAAGGATACCTGATCTCGATCATGACGCTTCCCCGCAGATGGAGGGCGCCGCCGTGACTTCACTCTGCCGCAATCCTCACAACCCGCTGTTTCCATCAACGGCCAACAATCTCATGGGGGTTCCGTTATCCCATCCGTGCGCCAAAACTCTGGAACCCGACCTTGTCTCCCCATCCCATGCCCCGATTCTTACCAGGATCCGTATCCCATATGACCACGTGATGCATAATATCTCCGATTTATTCCTTGATTTTAAAGAAAAAATCCCCCATAGTAGTTCACAAATCAACACATACGACGATTAAAACTCCAGAGAAGTGCAAGCCCCCCCGTGAGAGGGTTTGTTCAACTAAGTTTTTACGTCGGCTCCGCGCCGTAAAAACTTTTAATACGTTAATACGTTAGGCTATAAGAAGTGGATAAGGATATGCACTTCGAGATTCTTTTTCCCTCAACGCTCACTTAAATTGACCCACCCTAAAAGTGTATTATTGCGCGCGCAATATGAGAATATTTTCACTCAACTATCTGATTTTTAAGCATTGTGGCTATACCTATGCTTATATAACCTGAAGTACTCCTGCCTGGGTTATTTTTCCTTAGCATAAGTGGGTCAATTCCTATGAGTGTCAAAGTGAAATCCAGTGGACCGAAACAATTGCCTCGGGTCGCAGTATTCGTGAGCTGCGGAGGCTGAATGGCATTTATGGGAAGACGACCTGGAGAAAACGCAAGGGAATTGCTAAGATTAGATTGGAAGATGGGACATCAAGGCTTGCAGAACTCCACTGGTATGAAGGCCACGGCAAGGGAAGAAAGGAAACTAAAATCAAAAAATACTTGGAGTAAAAAGCAATGAGACAAAAATTTCTGCTTTGCATTGACAACGAGGGTTACGAAGCATCCTTGGAGATACGAAAGTTGTACGAGACGATTCCAGACAAGGAGGCTGAGCGTCACAACCAGGTAAGAATCATTGACGAGTCTGGAGAGGATTATCTTTACCCTTCCAGGTTCTTTGCACCTGTCAGGCTTTCAATGCAAACAAAAAACAGAATCCTCGAAAAAGCAGCCTAACAAGTCAATCAAGGCGACGGGGAATAGCCCCGTCGCCTTTTTGCGAGGGTGGTTGCCCCCGCGCCTTATTTCTAACGTTATATGCTACTAAAATTAAGAAATATGGAGGTATGAATTGTCTGTTCCCTCAACCACTTTCCCTTCCTGGCTGACTGAGTGGATGGAAGCACAGAAGATTGTCCTCTGGGGTGCGGCAGACCTTCGGGATTTTTCCACACCCCAGGATGAAACAGGACATTGTTTTGCTTTCGCCATTTCATGGGGTATTCCTATGAACCCTCAAATAATGGTCAGTATCCAGAACGGCCCTAACCAAACATACGCTGATGAGTATGCCACAG
This sequence comes from Deltaproteobacteria bacterium, assembly GCA_016875165.1. Lineage (GTDB taxonomy): Bacteria > Desulfobacterota > SM23-61 > SM23-61 > SM23-61 > JAHJQK01. The sequence goes on along the minus strand of VGSF01000023.1, from coordinate 1,740 downwards.
TGAACAACCGTATCAATGAATTATCAGGAGCGTTAGCAGCCGAGATCAAAGGCAGAGGTTTTCGAGCTAAACCGCTGGCAGCTTCGGATCGTACCGATACGGCTAATATCAAAGGGGAATTTCCCCACAAAACTGCAGCAACAAGAGCAGGGTTGGGCTGGGTCGGTCGTCATTGTCAACTTATCACGCGCCCGTTCGGATCATGGATTCGATTGGGAACCGTTTTCACCGACATTGAACTTCCATGTGGGCCACCAATAGAGAGAAACTTCTGTGGTCGTTGTATGCGCTGCGTAGAAGCCTGCCCTGCAAAAGCATTGAAAGGCAACGCGTGGTATCCAAGATTGTTACGTGAAGAGTTATTGGATGTACTGGCATGTGATCAATGGAAAAAGGAACACTACTTTCAGTACCACAAGGGACACAACTGCGGAATTTGCTCAGCAGTCTGTCCCTATGGATTAAAAGTGCTGAGAAAGAAGCCTGATAAAACATAACATCTGGATTATGCTAACGAACAAGCATATAACCAATAAGGATTGAGACGACTTGAAAAGTCGTTTCAATCCGTTGTTCAAGAAGCCCGGAGCGGCATTGCCTATTCATAGGGGTATTGCTTCTGTTGATTCAGTAGAGGGGGGCTGGGAAACATGAGAGCCGAAATGCGAAATGGGGTCATGCGAAATGGGGTCAGGCAATTGTAATAAAGTATTGACGGATTAGTCAGATTTTGCTATAAGAGGCGTATGGCTCGAAGACCAAGGATTTATTATCCCGGTGCCCTTTACCATGTGATTGCCAGAGGAAACCAAAGGCAAAAAATATTCCGGGAGGAAGTCGATTTTAAGACCTATCTCGCCTACCTTTCCGAATACAAATCCAAATCCAAATATTCTTTTTTTCTTTATGCCTATGCCTTGATGAAAACTCATGTCCACCTCTTGGTAGAGGTCAAGGAAACCTCTTTGTCGAAAATTATGCAAGTTCTTCAGTTCCGCTATACCCGTTATTTCAACAAGAGGTACAGGAAGATCGGCCACCTTTTTCAGGGTCGGTATAAGGCGATTTTGTGTGATAAAGACCCCTATCTTCTGGAATTAATTCGGTATATCCATTTGAATCCGGTGCGGGCTGGGATGGTAGAGGTTCCCGAAAAATACCCGTGGACGAGTCATTTAAGATATTTGGGAAAGGGCGAGGATAGTATTGTTCATTCAGGCCTCGTTTTGAGTCAATTCAGTCAAAAAAGATCACAGGCTCGCAAACGGTATCGGCAATTTATCTTGGATGGATTGGATGCAGGTCATCAAGAGAAATATTATAAGGTGAAAGATCAGAGGTATTTGGGAGAAGACGAGTTCGTTGACAAAGTCGAGGCTTTGAAGAAGAGGGAAGAGCTTTTTCTTTTGGAAATTTCGCTGGAAGAAATAGCCCGGGAGGTTATGCGTCAAATAGAGATTCCTCAGGATCGGTTGTATTCTTTGACGCGAGATCGGCGAGGGGCATTGGGTCGGAACTTGGTGGCCTACTTAGCGAGAAAATTGACCGGCACGCGAGTCAAAGAAATTGCCCGGTATTTTAACCGCGAGGCAATGACGATGAGCTTGGGGGTAATGAAAATCGAAAATCAGCTTCAGCGCGATATGGATTTGGCAGGAAGGGTGGAAATCATGGAAAAGAACCTGCGAAAAAGAGGAAAGAAAAAATACTTTATTACAATTGCCTGACCCCATTTTCCCA
>VGSF01000022.1 GCA_016875165.1 Deltaproteobacteria bacterium | reverse complement strand
TCAAGTCTGAAAGGGTAGCGACGATTCCCGCCCGGATTGGATTCAGGTGAATATACCGCACAAGTTCCCGCAGATATGTGTCTTCTTGACATACTATCGATTTATATCGGTTTTGAAAGAGGTGTCCCCTGCGCTTATGCCGGCGATTAAAACTGCCCGCATATCCTGTTAGAAGTCTTCGCATCACTGTAGCCAGTGGAACTTGCCCACTCCTGAAAAGAAAATGGGCATGATTCGAAATAAAAACCCAAGCATAGCAGGCTGTATCAGTCTCAGGCAGTAGCCTTGAGAGACGATCCAGAAAGTCCTCACGATCCTGCTCGTTCCAGAATATCTTTCGGCGTTCGATCCCCCTGATCATGAGGTGATGCAAGACGCCGGGTGCGTCGAGTCGGGCTAATCTTGGCATGCATTTTCAATTACCACATCCAAGTAGGTTTGTCAACTTAGAATCTTAAGGGCGTCCCCTTCCCGGCCTTGGGGGGTGATCCCCGGAATTATTCAACAAGGAATGGATGTCTTGAAAATCGGTTGCTGTCCCTTTTTTATGATGGTATGCGCAGAAGGTTCTTCCTGATGCTCTTCCCTTTTTGATTGACCCGAACCGTATTAATCTCAACTCCCAAACCCAGAGAATGACAATAAGAAACAAGGGTCGATATTTTCAGGTCTTTCCTCGTCTCAATCTTTGAGACACTTGATTGGCGGAACCCACTAATTTCAGATTGGGAGCGACCCGCATCTTTCCGAAGGTCCGCCAGACGAAGATTCAACATGATTTTATTTGCATCTTCCTCGGCACGGCGGATGCTGTCTTTCGACATGCATTTCTTTGCTTCCTCGAAAAAGTCGGAATATTTTTCTTCTTTCATTTCTTCTCACCCAAATCCTGGAGGTAATTGTCATACAACATGTCCGCGATGGGAATCATGCGGGCATAGAAGCGCTTATTTCCTGCTTTATTCCCGCCAATCAGCAAGACGGCCCGCCTTAATGGGTCAAACGCGAAAAAAATTCTGAAAGGCCGGCCTTTGCTCTGAATTCTCAACCCCTTCATATTTTCATGGCGGCTTTCCTTCACTGAATCAACATAAGGACGGCCAAGATGCGGCCCCGTTCTTTTCAACACTTCCATTACGGCATAGATGGATACGCGGGCATCTTCATCGACCTTGTCGGAACTCGTAAACCACTCGCCAAATTGATTTGTCTGAAGAACCTTCCACATTATTATTCACTACAGTGAATATTTTGTCAAGGAAGAAAAAAATAACATTAGCTAACGGAAAATTTCAGTCAGGTAGGTTGAGCCATTTTTTTTTGGATGGTTTGAGACAATTTCTTATACCATTCACTACCCGTTCCCAATCCTCATCGGTCATCTGGGTTCCGGAGGGGAGGCATAATCCCCGTTCAAATAGATCTTCGCTTACCTCTCCCCCGCGCACGCGGCAGTCTTTGAAAACGGGTTGCATATGCATCGGTTTCCAGATGGGGCGGGATTCAATGTTTTCTTTCTTTAGGGCCAGGCGAATCGCTTCCCGAACTGCATCAAATTCTAATGCCATATTTCAACAGGCTGTTGCCCAAATCAAACATTTGCCCTTCGATCCTGCGAAGCACGGGACTCAGGGCGAGCGGTGATATATTGAAATCATGTATCTTTTCCGGTCATGCTGGGCTTGTCGAAGCATAAAATCGGTTTGGGCAACAGCCTGTCAAAATCTGACACCGCAAGGCATTTAAATGTGACTTAAAAAGTAAGTCAGGAAGCATCATAGCCTCAGAAAATTAATTCCTTCAATGGCGTTCAACCCCTTTGACTCGATCAAAGTCAATATCATCGGACGCAAGGCCATTCAAACCCAGGCGCTGGACAATCGCCACCTGCAGCGCATCACGGGCAATAAGGAAAAGGTCCTGATGTTCTCTAACATTCTATCAAAATCGGTGGTTTCAACCCCCACAAGATTGATGTGAGGCATAGTGTCAGTTTACGCAGGGAACCATCGATCATATCGCTATGGGCAGCTATTGCGCCAGCCTGGTTTTCTCGAAGTACCTCGAAAGGATTACGGTCCGTGGTTTCCTTTAAACGTGCTAATAATAGCCGGTAGAACAGCTCGTCCAGAACAGGAATGCTAACAAAGGCATCTATCTCTCCGCGTACGATTCGACTGAGGAACACCTTTATTGTAGATAAATGGGATGGGTCAACTCGAAGATACATATACAGGATGTTGGTGTCAATATAAACGGAGCCACGAGAGACATCATCGAGCTTCATACAGACCACCAATCTTCAGATGGAAGTCATACGCCGTGGCTGCTTCCTGGCCCAAACATCCAGCCAGCTCTTCCAGGGTCTTTTGAGCATCGAAGGGTGATTTGCGAAGAATGTGAATCTCCCCTTCCTGGACAATAAGCCACAGGCGTTTCCCAAGGTTTGCCTCGTCTAAAATTTCCCGCCCGATTACTAGATCCTTTTCTGCAATGATCTCTTTTTCCTTAACCATCATATCACCACCTCCCTATCCGGTCATTACCCTTTTTGAAGTCTCAAGATTCTCTTTCTTGAGGTCCATACTCTTTATACACCTTAATGACCCGTTTTACAACCCTACGCAACTTCGGTTCCCATAAACTCTTCGGCAATTGCCTGCCCCGGTTGATTAATCCCCTCTCGCTTGAGAATATTCCATGCCGTTGGAACTTTTGGCCGTGATTCAAGAAATTCAACGAAGTTGAAAACTGACTTAAAAAGTAAGTCAGGAAGGATGGTATTTTTGTCGCGGTGCGATAAGAAGGAAAATGCATCTCACCCTGTACACTTCGGTTACAGGGCAAGCGGGATAAAGCTACTTTGTGGATATGGTTGATTTTATCTATTGGGCTGGGGGAAAAGAAGGCGACTTAAAAATTAACCCAGAAGGGAGCATAATCTCAAAATATAACTCCTTCTATCCTTACAACCCACCTCTTCTTCGCATTTTCTGAACGGTTTCACTCCACCCTGCCGACAAATCATATTTTGGCTTAAATCCAAGCTCCTCTTGAATGCGCCGGCTCTCTCCTGCCACATCTTCCGTATACTTATCGATCGTGGCGCGCATAATCGGTGGCTCGAGACCAACCAATCGTGCCACATCTTCAACGATACCGGCCGCAAAGCGCACCGGGCCAACCGGTAATGATAAGCTCGGAGGTTTCCTTCCAAGGGCTTGGCAGATGGCTAAAATGATATCATTCAAGGTGTGAAATTCACCGTCGGAGACATTGAAGATTTTTCCCGCGGCACCAATAATTGCATGAGTCCTCGGGTCTTTAATATTTTGAAAGATCACTTCCAACCAATGGTCATAGGTCAGCAAATATTTTTCATTTACTGAATTGAATCTGCGTTAATCTGGTAACCTTCGGATTGAATTCTTCAGTTGTTGAGGGCACTATTAATTTTGGTTGGAAGTTTTCAATCTAAACAAGACTTGACGGCACAATTCTTTCGAAATCCAGATGTCTTGTCTACTTATGATTGTTTTAATAATATTTTGAACGTCACTCAACTCTAATAATTTTTCAAGATGGGCTTGGACAATAACGCCCAATGTCCCCTTAACATTCAAACCCCGCACTTTTGCTTCTTCACGCACCTTCTCATCGTCAAACAAAACTAAATCAGCTTTATCTCTAAGCGCAAGACACAAAACCTGCTTCTCGCCCGCATCTAAAGGGAGAACGGCGATATCAGATGGAAGGTCCTCATCTTTCATTCCGACCACGGTCAATTTTCCTTGTTGAATTGCCATCTGAACGAGAAAAGCATCAAAATAACCCCGTTCACGTCCCCGCACCACGACTTCGTTAAAAACAGCTGTCGGAAATTTCACTGCTCCGTAGAGGCGTGAAAGTAGATCGAGCAATCCCATTTTTCCCAGGGCCATTAAGGGACCGGAGTTGATAATGACGATCACGCCACCTCTTCCTCTGCCATCTTCTCGGACCAGCGGGGGTATACTCCAAAAGCCCGTGCCTGGCGAATCATTTCTTGTTCCGGCAACCCGGCCAGCTCAGCCGCCCGTCCGAACGAAACCAGCCCACGTTGATAGAGGAGGAGGGATTCCTGAATCTTGATCTGGGACAAGCCTAAAAGGAGCAGTTCCCCCAATTTGTCCTTATAGGGCTCCAGATCTCCTAACCTCTCATCCGAAATCTCGATAACCGTCTTAGCCATGGCCTTCAATCTCCTCAAAGGATGATTTCATTTATATCCTGATATGTTTTATACACCCAACAGCTTAGATTTACAACCTTCTTTAAACTCTTCTGCAGTTGCCTGCCCGGTTGATTAATCCCCTCTCGCTTGAGAATATTCCATGCCGTTGGAACAATGATCCTCAAATCTAACCAACTTATAACAGCGCCTCAAGACATCCACTACCCGTTCCCAATCCCCATCGGTCATCTATGTTCCGGAGGTAAGGCTTAACCACCGTTCAAATAGCTCTTTGTCATGCCACTGGAGCAAAAATGGAACCGTCCTCTTTTTCAACCAACTGCCAGCTCTCTTAATGGAACCTCGATCATCTTCTTGGGTTTTTCTCTCGATTGTACAAGCCTCTCCATCTCTTTTACAATTTCTGCTTTAAGGTATTGCTCTCCGCAAATTTGGCAGACCCCAGTCGGGACATTCTCAATTAGGGCGATCAAATCTTCTCCCCAACGGTAGTCCACGGTGATCCTCTTCTCTAAGACCTCACCTCCACAAAAGTGGCATTTATGATAGATTCTAGACATCTGGGTTACCTCCTTTTTCTGTAATTTTCAGTCCACTTATCAGGTTTTTAGATGGATCATAAACAGTGATAAGGAACAACTCTTCTGGTTCTGTTTTTATGGTGCATACGGCATGAATAGGTTTTGGACCACAAAATCCCAAAACCAAAAAGCTTGCACCTCGGGGGTCATCAGGATAATTTTCGATAACCTCACCGTTTCTTAGCGCATCCTCTAATTCCCAGGTATGGATCATATCAAGTTCCCGTTCCCTCTCTGCGTGTCCTGAGTACCCATACCTCCCCTCGATGACAAGCCTTTTTATCCTTCCTATATCCAAAATTTCGGCTCCCTATATTGACTCGCTATAGTCATGATATAACTTTCTTACACCCCATCCCTAAAGGATTATCGGTTTCTTTTACATCATCTTCGCGCCCACGCCCAGTATAGCAAAAAATCGGGCCCATTGGAAATGGCAATGCTTTGCTGGAAGATGAGGATTCTCTTTCCACCCCGGTTCTTCAACCGGCTTTCCCGGCGTAGGGCCTCGCTTGCAATTTAAGGCCGGATTCTATTCAGGGGCAATCCCGAGCAAGTCTAAGTCTCTAGGATGGGGAGTCCAGGGGTGACTTAAAAAGTAAGTCAGCAAGTTAGAAATTCCTCTGGGATCCTTGGGAACAACTTATTGCCCTTGTTACCCGGTCAAATTCTTCCTCGATCATCCGTGAGCCGGAGGGAAGGCATAATCCCCGTTCAAAAAGATCTTCGCTCACCTCTCCCCCGCGCACGCGACAGTCTTTGAAAACGGGTTGCATATGCATCGGTTTCCAGATGGGGCGAGATTCAATGTTTTCTTTCTCAAGCGCCAGCCGCACTGCTTCCCGATCTGCACCGAACTTCTCGGGAGTGATCAGAATAACGGTGAGCCAACAGTTCATGCGTCCATAAGAGGCTTCAGGCATGAATTCGACGCCAGGAAACTCCTTTAAAGCGTTACGATAAAATTCATTGATGGCCCTTCTCCGGGCTATCTTCTCATCAAGACGTTCCAGCTGCCCTCGCCCCAGGGCCGCCAGGAGGTTGCTTAAGCGATAGTTATAGCCGATTTGAGAATGCTGATAATGGGGGGCAGCATCTCGGGCTTGGGTCGAGAGGAACCTGGCCCGCTTGACGTAATCTTCATTATCGCATGCCAGCATCCCTCCGCCGGAAGTGGTAATGATTTTATTCCCATTGAATGAAAAAACCCCCATCGCCCCAAACTTCCCGGCGAATGTCCCATTATAGGTCGCCCCCAGAGCCTCAGCAGTATCCTCGATTAGCGGGACTTCGTGCCTTTTACATGTTTCGAGTATGCGATCATAATCTGCACATTGACCATATAAATCCACTGCGAAGACCGCCTTGGGTAATTTCCCCTTTTTCGCACAAGAATCCAGCTCCTCGGCAAGAAGGCCCGGGTCCATGTTCCAGGTTTCGGGGTTACTGTCGATAAAGACCGGCGTTGCCCCGCAATAGACGATGGCGGTGGCGGTGGCGGCAAAAGTCAGATCAGAGCAAATGACTTCATCGCCATTCTTAATTCCCAGCATGACAAAGGCCAAATGAAGGGCCGCTGTCCCGCTGGCCAGAGCCGCAGCGTGTCCCACCCCAACCTTCCGGCAAATTTCCTGCTCAAAGGCATCGACCTGCGGACCAGGTGTTATAATCCAATTGGACTCATAAGCCTGGATCAACAGTTCACGTTCCCGCCCCTCAAGATGGGGAGGAGAAAAAAAGGCGTTTCTCACGGCGAGATAATGGGACGTCACAGTTAGGCTTTTTTAACAATGAGAAAGATTGATGATCTCGTAAAAAGTCTGAAAATGCTCTTCTTGGTCATTCCCGTGAAAACGGGAATCCAGTATTTTCAAGCAGTTATATCTCTTCTGGACTCCCGCTTCCGCGGGAGAGACGACTTTTTACGAATTCATCAAGATTCCTTTCATATTAAGTTTGAAGGACATGCAAGTGATCACTTGTGGATATCGCCCAGAAATCCAGCCTGTCGCAACTCCCGCACCACGCGGCGGGTTACCTGGTCAAATTCGGGAAGTTCCGCCATTTGGAAAGAAAGCCGCGATTCCCAGAGCTTTTTTAAACGGGCTTCTTTCCTGATGAGGATTTCGCGAGTGTTCGCCAAATCCTTTCCGCGCCAGAGCATCTTCTGCCCGACCGCGTCTTTTATTTCTCCCAGTTTTAAGAAATCATGGGATACAAGGAACCAGAGGTCATAAAGGTCGCGGGGTTCATTTCGGGCAGGGTCAAAAATGGCGATAATCTTTTCCGCAGCGATCTCATGGAGAGTGTAAACACCAATGATAGCCTCAGCCGGCAAATCCGCATATTCTGCGTAAGTTTTCAGGATCGGTCTCCCTTCAATTGGGAAGACAAGTCGCTACCGAATCGTGATGTCCACCTTGACCTCCTTGCCCGTGCCGCCAGGCAGGGGACCTTCGTATCCTATGAAAAAAGAATGGCTATTTTCGTGTGGGTGCCGGTCAAAGCGGCTGATGTTGAGTCTGATCCCCGAGGATTGCTGCGCATATTCAAAAGCCTGGTCAAATTGCTCCTGGATATGCTCAAACGAAACATCATTGCGAAGGGTGAAATCGAGGTCTTCCGAGAAACGATAGTCGGGGATGTAGCATTTCTTGATGGCCGTTCCCCCCTTGAAAGCCAGGATGTCTCGAAGGATCGTTCCAGATAAGCCCACCAGAAACCAGGACAGGCAGTAGTCCCGTTCAAGGACCGCTTCCGGAATTCGCCGACCGCCCTTTCGGGCAAGACGGTTCGACAACAGGGACAGGTTCCGCTGGGCGATCATCAGGTCCTCCCGACAGACATGAGCTCATCGGGGGATACATTCAACTGCAGTCTCCACCTCCTAAAAAATTTCCCCTCCGCCGGCAGTACCGGATCCAGTTTCACATATGTATCGGTAAGGTGATCCAAAAGGATCTTTCTATCCGTCTGCGATCCGATTTCATAGAGTTCCATGATATACCCCAATCGTCGGATGACGGCGCCCACATCAATCTTTAGCGCATATTCAATCAGTCTACCGACATGAATTGCCTCATGGCGCATCCAAATGCCCTTGGCCACTTGGCTGACACCTCCACAATGCTCCGGCTGCCTGAGGCCGTCGATAACGGTCCGTTCGAGGTCGCTCACCGTAACCTTTTCCTGCTTGGTGACCCAATGGTGGATCAGACCAAAGAACCACTCGCTTTTACAGGGAATAAATCGGAATTCCGTGCCCATGATATGGATGGAGCGAATCTTCTTCGGGGTCGCCACGTGTATCACGAATTGAGGCTGGGTGACCATCCCGTGGATTTCCATCGCGGTACCGTGGGACAAGTAGTAATTTTTGCCGTTAAACAGTTCACGGGCCAAGACGAGGGGATTCCCCGCATACTCCCTTTCTTTGCCCAGCTCAAAAGGCACCAGAATAAACAGCCCGGGTTTGAGCCTGGTCACAACACCTCTACCGACAAGCTTCCTGATGAAGTTTCTGGCGTTTGCATTGTTTAGCGCGAGAATCTTCTGAATGTCTTTCAGACGAAAGATCACTCTGTTCTTGTCATAGAGCGTCGTGACCAGATGGGCTGCCTGGGGTCCCAAGGTCTTCGTTGTCTTATTATATTGTCGACGCATAATGTTTCTTCTAAGGACACATTTTACGACAATAATATAATATAGTCAAGAATTTTGGATGGGGGTAGATAGAGGTTGGAGGAGGAGATATGAAGTGACTGAAAAATTCAGTCGGGAGGATTAACCTAAGCTTATTTTGGCGGTTTGCAGCAGTTTTTCATGATGGTAACAATTCGACGGAGGTCTTCTTCGGTCATCTACGTTCCTCTCCCCTTCTCCCGCGAGGCATTCGGGCCGGCCCCGCAAGCCAATTATCCGCTCCCCGGGGAAAATGAAACATTTCAAGGCCTGGACCGCACGCGTTGGACTAAATTCTTTATGGGAAGGATTCTCTTGGCCGATTATTTTTCAGGGCGCCAACTCTCCCCCGCTTGCCTTAAGGCGGCCTCAACGATCGCATCGCTGAGCCTATAGCCAGCCTCGCGCATCGCTTTCAATTCTTTGCTAACGTTATTTATAAGCCCCTCTCTTTTAGCTTCAACCAGAATCCTGGCTGAGCCAATAACCTCCAGCCCGTATATCTTGCGTGCGATTTTCCTCGCTTTAAGTTCATCTATCAGGACAAACTGTGGATTCAACTCTCGTGCAAGTTCGATGACAGCACCTTTTCCCTGGTCAAGAAGCGTCGCAAGCAGAGGATCTACCGCCTTTGAGGTTCGCATTACTTTTACCCAGTGAGATTTTTCATAAACCCTCAATCCTGCAAACTCGCGGCCTCCTTCCAAAATCTCCCTATGAACTTCTTCCGGAACAAAAACAGCTTCAAAGAGACGGTCCAACAGATCAATGCGCCCAATGACGCAAAGCGCGATAATCGGGCCGGCGTTACAGATGACGCGGCCTTTCATAAACCCATACCCGAGAATTCAGCAGCGATCTCTGTTTGATCCCAATCTACAGTTGCCGCCCCATATCGCCGGCATTCCAATAGGAAAAATGCACGCGAGACTCCAGCCAGCCTCGCAGCCTGTCCCGAACTCAGTCGCCCCATTTCGTAAAGTTTCACAGCCAAGCTAAGCTTAGCCTCCTGCTCGAATTTTTCCGGGCTGAGGTTTAAAACAGCAGGGATGTCCTCAGGATATTCTATACGTATTGTACCCATACACCCTCAGATCATATTGTCAAGGTGTAGACCCCAATTACTCTGTCCCCAATTATCTGCCATTGGGCAGACTTTCCTTCAATATAGTCCAAAATTCTCTTGGGGTTACAATTTTAGTATTCTTCTGCTGGACTAAATCTAATAAATCTTTGTCTCCTGTTATGATGTATTCCGCCCCCGAACGTTGCGCCAGCCCCAATACATGAATATCATTTTTATCTCTGCATAGTGATCCATTTAAATCATCAATCTCTGAAAGGAAACAATTATTTCTCAAGTACGACACAATTAAATCGCATTGAGGCAGTGGAAGTTTGATTTTACTATTTAAACTTGTCAATGCTTCTTTTAAGATTTCTTCACTCAGTACAACTTCAAAGCGATCAAGGCATAACTCAAAAACTGCACTACAAAGTCCACGACTGGCGAATGCAGCAATGATCACGTTTGTATCAAGAATGATCTTCATGAAATCATGCTAAAAATATCTTCATCGGACAATATGCCCTGCGCTTCTGCAAATGGGAGCACCATGTTTCTTAACCGCCGAAACCGGTAAATAGCTAAATACCTTTTTAAGGATTCGCGCACGATATCGCTAACAGGTTTGTTCTCGTTTCTGCTCAACTCTTGCAACCCTTCTCTAAGATCATCCGGTATTCGTATGGTGAGAGTTTGATTCATAAATCACCTCCATGCGTGCTACATTGTAACATGTAACACGATAATAACATTAATGTCAATCTCTTTCTGAGTGGGCCGCCTTTACTGTTTTCCCCCCACTATCCTTATTATCCGGGATAACCCGCTCGAGATCTTCGTCGGTCATTTGGGTTCCTTAGGGAAGGCATCATCCCTGTTTAAAATTTCTACGATCTGATTGAAAAAGGTAATCATGAATTTAATGGGGTGGGACAAATGCGCTCCTGGAAGACGACAAAGGCCCAAAGCACCAAGCAGAGCAGCGGCAGGCTGAGCGTAACAATGATTGCAGCCCCGGAAAGATTCAAAGTCCAGATGAGAGCCAGGATCGCCCCAATCCCAGATAGTCCAATGTAGAGCAATGTCACGAAACGATGGCGATACCACCGCCCCGAGGGATGGGAAGAGTGTGCGAGCTTCGTTCATTAGGGATGTCTAATATTCGACGTCGCTCTGCCCAGCGGCGTAAAGCAGCAACGCCTAAGAAGGAAAGTACTAACGCTAAGAAGCCGACCCCTAATATCTGAAGAGCGAAAGTCAAATTCATTCCAACTCAGTTGTAATCTCGTCTATTTCATCAATTAATTCCTTCAATCTTTACAACTCACCCGTTTCTCGCATTTCTTGGACCGTTTCTCGCCACCCAGACCTCAGATCAAAGTGGGGCTGAAATCCTAATCCCCTTTGGACAAGTTGGCTGTCAACCGCGATATCTTCGATATATTTTTCTATAATAGCCCGTCCAATAGGAGGTTGTCGTCCCATTAATTTCGCTGCTATTTCCAAGGCACTTGCCAGATAACGAACCGGGGCAACAGGTAATGAAATGCGAGGTAGGGGGCGTCCAAGTGCTTCACACATTGCCCTTATAATATCGTTCAGTGTATGAAATCCACCATCTGAAACATTGAAGATTTTTCCGCCAGCGTTTGGATGCTCCAAGGCTAAAACTGCTGCACGGGCTACATCCTTGTCATAGACCAGTGCGCGGCGATTCTGCCCATGGCCTATCGGAATGAACCGACCTTTAGCTAATGACTCTAATAGCTGCCGATAGTTCCCCTTGATTCTTGACCCATAAACAGATGCAAAACGCAAAACAGTACCGATAGGCTGCCCCAGAGAATCCTTTGCATTAAGAACAATTTGCTCTGCCTCCAGCTTGGTTTTTTCATTGAACGTTATCGGTTTGGTTGGCGCACCCTCTTTCAAAACTTGACCACCAGAATTTCCATAAACCGCAATGGTACTGAAAAATAACAGTCTCTTAACCTTTTGACGAACAGCCATTTCAGTCACACTACCAGATAATCGCCAGAATCGCCAAGTAAATGCCAACTAATCGCCAAGCTTCAGAACATAATGGGCGTTCCTTCCTTTACCCTTTGATAACAATACTCCCTTTTTAACTAATTCGTTCACGTCTATCCTTGCCCCTTCATCTGAAAGTCCAGTTATTTCACGATACTCCTTATTCGTTATCTTTCCTCTCTCCTTCACATACATTACTGCCTTAATCTGCCGTTCATTCAAACCGAGATTGCGAAGATATTCTTCTGTATAAACGTCTTTTCTGAAAATAACCGAAAACCCGCCAAAAAACTCTTTAAATTCTGGCGAAGGAAGTCCGTGCCGCCTACAGAGGTCTACTATTTTGATAGTACCGCTTCCATATTTTTCAATATACCCGATATCATAGAATATTTGAGCAAGCAGCTTATTCCTGATTACTGACCTGTGCTCTTTCTTATACAAATCCTCAATCGTTATCCCCGGTAGCAGCCTTCCTGGATTCCATATCTCTATCCTGTCGTCGTAAATTTCCACCTGAACATTTGAAGGAGCGGTATAATCTCTATGTACTATTGCATTTATGACTGCCTCTCTCATGGCTACCAGGGGATATTCCCATACTTCCTTTCTTCTGGGCTTCCCATCAAATTCATATTGTACACTGATGTGCCTCGTGACAAACTTCATTACCTCATCCACCTGATTAATCAAATCAGTCTCTATCATCAGGTCGTCTATTATCTGGATTTTATCCCTCCTGAATCTTCCGCAATGCGCTGCAGATTGCATCAATGGTCTCTGGGGTTCTTTACCGAATGTCAGAATCGCAGCCCATGTAGCTTTTCCATCCTTAACAAACTCCAGTTTTTTAAGAACCTCTGCAGGACCATCTTTTATCTTTCTCCTTCCAGCAGAGTTTGCTTCTTTTATTCATTTCTCAACCTTTTTTAAATCAATGTCATCAAGGGTCCTATCTTCCGCAGTAAACGAATCCCAGCTTGTTCCAATAGAGTGAATGTGCTGCTCGGCTATTTCCTGCGGTGTCATTATGCGATTACTACTTCCAACCCGCCTGAAACACCGGCCTCTTATAGAAACAGGTTTAATGGGGAATTCTTTAATCCGAATAATAACAACACTCTTACCTTCTATTTCACTATGTTCAATTTCAGGAATGATTCGAGGCTCTGTGCTCTGAGATATCTGGTTTGTCCAATCATTCATTGTTTCTTTTCCAATTTGAATACCTTTTATTTTGCCTTTATCAGCAAAACCGATGAGAACAATCCCGCCTTTTGTATTGGCAAACGCTACCGCAGTCTCTATTGTTTTTTTGTCGAAATTTTCTTTAAACTCGATATTCTCAGATTCACCTTTTCTTATCAATTCTAAAATGCCCTGTTGAATCATTTAGCAGCCTCAGCTTCCTCTTCCCTCTTTCACCCTTCTTTAAAACAGAGGCTTCTCCTTAAACCCAATCAAACTGCTTAAACCATTTTTCCCTCTCACCAAGACGCCAACCGGAACTCGCAAAGGGAAACCTTTATTGAGCCTTCTCACAATTCTGGTCACAAAACTTAAACACATTTCTCTGCCTGCCCCGTGAAATGCATTTGTTTTGCTATTTCACCGCGGCGTTCTCTGTGGGCTCTGTGAGAGACAGGTCTTTTTTCTCATTTCTAAATTCTAAATTATTCCCGTCTTTCTCATTTCCTCCACCGTCTCTCTCCACCCCTCCACAAGATCATACTGCGGCTTAAACCCTAACTCAGTCTGGATACGGCTGCTGTCTACGGCAATATCATCGGTATATTTCTCAATTGTTGCTCTCGAGATTTGTGCCTGATAGCCAACTAACCGTACAATATCTTCAACGATACCGGCTGCCAATCTCACCGGGCCAATCGGCAGTGACCAACGGGGCGGTTTCCGGCCAAGGGCTTGCCACATGGCTGAAATAATATCCTGCAATGTGAAACTGCAATTCGCTCCTCGCACCATGCGATTTTGCCTGTCAGCTTGATATTTCACCGGCCGGTCAGATGCATCAATTTAAGCTTTAGCGGCTGATTTCAAAAGCCTTTCCTTGATCCATAAATTTAATAGAACGCAGATTTTCACAGATAACCGCAGATAATTATTGATTTTTATTTTATCCCGATAATCTGTGTATATCCGTGTCCAAAAAGGAAATTCCTATACAATAAATTTACAAGCGTTTCGGATGAGATATGTCGCCGTCTGGATATCTTTACAACCATCTCCGCAATCTCTTTTTCAAGAGGTATATATCTGGGGGCCCCAGGAACTTTACCATCACACTTTATCTCTTTTGTATCCTCCCAAAAATCTGTCAAATCATGAGCATCCCAGAAATCTGCCGCTTCCTCTATAGAAGCAAACTCTTCCGGGATATTCCGCCTTATCTTCTTACCTCTTTGCATCAAAGCTCTTTCCAAATTCTTCACATAGGCCTCCCGGCTTCCTCTTCTTTACCAAATACAACATTTCACCCTGCCCAAATCCCGGGGTCTATTTCCTTCGCCCCTTAACCTATTCCGTTTATTTTACCTCTTTGCTTGGAGGAAAAGATTTAACTTAAAAAGTAAGTCAGAAGCGGTGGCCGACGCGGTTCTATAAAAGAAAATGACTTAAAAAGTAAGTCAGGAGGATTGGTCTATGCGGCGATATAGGAGAAGTTGACTTAAAAAGTAAGTCGCGAAGTAAAGGAGTTAATGCCTGGCAACCTCCACTCCGATCAATCTTGAGGTAATCTTGGAAGATAAATCCTTCACGCGGATAAAAAGCACTTCTCCACCCTCAGCCTCGATATCTTTCGCCATCCTCAAATTGAAATCCTTAAGATCTAGATCAAATTCAGGGAGGAAGATAACTACCTTTTCGCCCTTCAGAACTTCATCCATTTCAGGATGCTCTAAAACATATTTGCTGAATTCCATGCTGAGATCGGAATTTCTCTTAAAAAAATCATCCTTCTTCGTCTTAATATTCGGTACCCCCCAAGAAGATTTCCTTGAAAATCCTCCAGTTGGATTTTATGTCATATTCGGCAAAAGTTAAAGCTTCGTTGTAATCTTCGGTGAATATCGGAGTTTTACGTTTGTTGCCTTTTCTATCCATTATATCCCGATGAGCATACCCATGCTCCGTATCATATCTTACACAGGAAGCCACTTCCCTTCCAGTCTGGTCTCGTATTGGACTACGAAGCTGAGGACGTCCCCTCTAAACCGGACATGACTATGCCGATAACGATCCTCAGGGGTTAACATGGCTATAAACCTTATTTCTTTCAATAAATGAGTCCATTCCCCAGGTAGAACTTCACCTTGGGATTCCGCAGGGCATTGCGCATTTCGTCCTGTTTCTTTTCGTCACGGCTGAAGACACGAATTTCTCTTATATCTGTATTAAGAAATCGCCCTAGAACAGCGTTGCCGAAAGAGCCGGAACCGCCTGTTATGAGAATGGTCTTGCCTGCAAACATGTCATTTCCTCCAGTGGTGTACCATAAATAAATCCTGTCGGCGTTTCAGTTCCAGTACTATAGGTGCAAGCTTGATGGCTTCCGGGCGTGTGCCGATGATGGTTAATACCTTGGTTTTCATCATTTTCTTTATGACTCAATGGGCCCCTTGCGGAAGGTGTACATGACGTCGTGGAGCAACTTCGCCCACATGGAAAAATAAAAGAGGTGCGTGAGATGCTTGGAATGAAAACCTACAAGTGCGGGGTAATTCCAAAAATTTCGCTTTAAGGTAAATTTCCTTTTCAAGGCGTCAGTATCTCCGATGATTTGAATCTCATCTTTTCCCGGCATGAACCCATTTTTCTCTGCCATCTTCAAATGGCCAATCCGTTGCCAAATATATACAAAATTATATCATATATAGCTTAAAAACAGCTCTAATCGCCCCAGTGGGAAGACCGGCCCAATGCTTATTCCGCCGAAAGCGCTCTTCTTCCACGGCCGCAACTAATCGTCCATATGTAACAATACAGGCTGAGGAATTCCCATGATAAGCATTGATTCCGAGTATAATCATTTCGAATTGAATTTGTTATCTTGGAGGGTTATGCAGCTGGGCTTGCTTCAAAGGCTAAAATATCAACTGTCATCTTGCCCATCAAGTGGCTTTTGCTTTTTGCCAACTTTTCCAATTCCTTATAAACATCACTCGACAGGTATTTCTCCCCACACTGGTGACATACGCCGGCGGGAACGTCTTTAATAACGACCAGATTATCACCCAAACGATAATCGAGGGTAACATGTTGTTGGACAACTTTGCTTTTGCAAAAGGAACATTTATTAAGCATCCCTAAACTCCTTTTTTCCTCATCCGGCACTCTGAATTCCGCATTCGAAAGCCCTTCATTTCCTACCAGCGGCCCCTAATTCGTCAAGCTCAATTTCGGCGGGCAAGATTTATACTACCCCCTATTCAATTAGCCCCCTCCGGGCGGCATGTCACATGTCAAGACCTGACACCGGATAACAACATAACATCTTTTAGCTCACCGGGCGAAATATTTCGCTCCACGCATCGTTCGAAAGCGTGCACAGTCAGCCAATAGTCTCCATTTTTCACTTTTTCCTTAATGCCCTCGATCATTCTTAAATTGCTTTGCTAACCTCCCTCCGTATCCAGAAACCGGCCCAGCACGGCATTGCCGAAAGTCCCGGTGCCTCCGGTGATTAGAAGTGTTTTTCCGCTAAACATTATTATATCCTCTTTTAATAAATCGCTTCAAAATCTGCTTGCTGAGACTGATCGAAAACGTCCCTTCTAAAACTTCCCGACTCCCCGCTTCCGAGATTAGAAGATTATTATACGAAAACGCCTAAATTATCTTGGGGATGGGAGGTATCTTACCTTTGGAATGCCGTATTTACAGAAGGTGTATATAGAGTAATTATTTCTACCCTTTCGAAATCAGCGTCATTGGAGGCAAGATTCTTAATTTTCATGTCTTCCATAATCTGAAGAGTAAGGGCATCATTGGAAAGAAAACCATATCGCCTCTTCATAACTTGGCTCTTCTCTATAGTGCGGAGGTCGGAAGAAATAGTTGTAATGTTAAAAGAGCTAAACTGAAAAGGTATTTCTTGATGGCTTACTAATTTTTTTACTTGCTCCGGATGGGCCTTTAAATACTTTACCAAATCTTTTGGCGTTATTTTCGGAAAAACCGCCGCAGCCTCCATAATCATCATCCGATGGATTACCTCCTGAATAATGGAGACAGAAGTAAAATCGCTAATTGCTCCTGATTCTACCCGTTCTAAAAAGTTTGAACTGGATGAATTAAATCTGGAACCTTTGGAAAAGTGGTAAATAAATATATTGGCATCAATGAAAACCGAAGCGGCATCTTCAAGATCGGAAAGAAACATGATCAATTCTCTTCAGGGAGGAATTCCGGGGAGAGAGCAATCTCATCTATGGTGCTATCATTGAGAAAACCAAACATCCCACTTGTTGCTCTTACAACGCTTTCCTTTCCTTCAAAAGTTATTCTTACCTTTTCATGTTCTTTTAGCATTACCGGAGATAACGGTCTTAAAACCCCTCCTTCGTAAATGACCTCTATGCTTTTGCTCATTTAATACCCCCTTTTGATCACTGGTAAAAGTTTATGTTATGTTATCCTTATGTTTAATAATTGTCAAAATGATTCATTGGTTTATTCGGCTCATGTAATTAACCACAGGTGCTAAGCAAAATGTTGAGACTTTTATTACAATTTTTCAAGATTTTTTTGAGCCGAATCCACTCAATGAGGAAAAAAATAACGAAAACTTCGGTGAAACCGATTTTGCGTTCATGGCTTAGGATGTTTTTTATCCTTCGACTTAAGACCCGGGACTCATGGGTGGAGACTAAATTGTCAAAATGAAAGATCCGACCCCGCACTCCGGCCGCATTCTTTCCTTTAAAAACAACATTGGGGCGGGTTGAAATTATTCATGTCAAATGGCTGGTATTCGGGGACGATTTCTTTCAATTTAGCCTTGATTCCTGGGGCATCCTGTTCATAAGCCAGCTTGGTAAGTTCTTCAATCCTTTGGTTGAGCCAATGGCGGTCGCAACCATTTCCTTTCAGGACAAAGATCTTTTCGTAATCGGTTCGAACAATTCCTTCCCCTTCCGTGATTAACTCTTCATAGAGTTTCTCTCCCGGACGAAGGCCGACAAACTTGATTTCAATGTCTTCATCAGGCTTGAACCCGGACAAGAGGATAAGGTCGCGGGCCATGTTCGCAATCTTAATCGGTGTTCCCATGTCGAGAATAAATATCTCACCCCCTTCACCCATAGCCCCGGCCTGGAGAATCAGCTTGCAGGCCTCGGGAATCGTCATGAAATAACGGGTAATTTCGGGGTGGGTGACCGTTACCGGGCCAAAGCGTTCGATCTGCTTCTTAAAGAGGTGAACCACGCTGCCTTCACTGCCGATTACATTCCCAAACCTGACGGACAAAAACCGGGTAGGATTGACAGAGCCGTATGAAGAGGTGATCATTTCGGCGATTCTTTTCGTAGCCCCCATGACATTTGCCGGGCGGACGGCTTTATCCGTCGAAATCATGATAAACCGCTCGGTTTCATAATGGTGAGAGGCTTCCACAATATTGCGAGTCCCGATAATGTTATTGAACACACCCTCCCAAGGATTCATTTCCACGATAGGGACATGCTTATAAGCTGCCGCATGAAATACTGCCTGAGGCCTGTGGGCGGCAAAAAGTTTATCGAGGAAACCCCGATTCTGCACATCCCCAAGAACGGGCGTTATGGAAGTCTCCGGGAATATTTGACGGAATTCCATCTCTAAATGAAAAAGGTTATTCTCTGTTTTGTCGAGGAGGATAAGATTTTGGGGGTGAAATTGGGTAATTTGACGACAGAGTTCCGATCCGATCGATCCCCCTGCTCCTGAAACAAGCAAAACTTTATCGATCAGGTAATCTCCGATAGTCCTTACGTCGAGATTAACCGGATCGCGGCCCAAGAGGTCTTCAAAAGAGACCTCCCGGATACTTTTAAAAGAAATCTTTCCGTTAATCAGCTCGCCAATTCCGGGTGTAGTTTGAATTTTTAACCCCGTTTTTCCACAAATTTCAATAATTCCCCTCATCTGCCTGGCCGAAGCGGAAGGGACAGCGATTAAAATTTCATCTATTCCGCCCTGTGAGGCCAGTTGCTGAATTTTATGAATGGGCCCTAAAACCGGCACGCCGTGGATCTTCATGCTTTGCTTCCTCGGGTCATCATCCAAGAAACCCAAAACGTAATAGTTGAGACGGGGGTTATCCCTTATCTCGCGAAGCATCTTTTCCCCGGCATCCCCTGCTCCGATGATAATCAGGCTTTTCTCCGGCTTACTTAAAACTCTTCCGGAGCGAAATTGAAACACCTGGCGCAAAGGAAAAAAACCTCTTTCTTTCTCAAAGAGGAAAAGCCTAATGCCTGCTCTAAGCCCCCCGATGAAAACAAGGGTCAGGATCCAGTCGATGATAAATACAGAGCGGGGAAAACCTTCAAAGCGGTAGAGAAAAAGGATCGCTAAAATGATAATGGCCGATGAAGTCACTGTGGCTTTAATAACATTAATTAAATCAACAAGGCTGACGTAACGATACATACCCCGGTATAAACCGAAAAAGCCGAAGGAGAAAAGTTTGAAAACAAGGATGTAGGGTAACGTAGAATATAAATTCTGCCATTCGCGCGCGGGAATTTCCCCTTCAAATCGAAGTAGAAACGCAAGCAGATACGCTCCGATAATCAGACCGGAGTCAAGGAACAGCATGAAATAGAAATTTTTACTACGAATGATGTTTTTCATAAAGTACAAAAAAGGAAATGTTGGGTTTTAAGCCCTATGTATCCATCCACGGATTACGCAGATTATACAGATTAACCAAATTTTTTTGTGTAAACAAACCTTCGGTATTCCAGGGTCTTGGTACCAAAATTGATCAGTAACCCTATTTCCAAGCCGGTGGCTTTTAAATAATTGATCATCTGTGATTCTTCAGTCCCGGATAGGTTGGAAAGAGCCTTTATTTCCACGAGAATTTCTTCAAAACAAATGAAATCAGGCTGGTAGCTTTTATTAAGGACTGCTCCTTTATATTTAATGATTACAACCGGCTGCGATCTAAACTCTATCCCTCGATCCCTGAACTCCCTATCCAAAGCCTCCTGATAAACACCCTCCAAAAACCCTCTTCCCAGTTCCTTATGAACCTCCATGGCAGCGCCTATAATCGAATGAGTCTTCGGGTCTTTACTCTGTTGCAAACTCCCCCCAATCTTCTGCGTTCATCTGCGTAATCTGCGGATTGAATGGCAGTTTCTTATGGTTGTAACAACTCGACTGAGGTTCTCATCGGTCATTTGGATTCCGGAGGGAAGGCATAATCCTCGTTCAAAGAGATCTTCACAGGCTCTCTCCCGACAAGCCTGGCTTTAACTTTTTAGAATTGCAATATTGATATGTCCACAGCTCGTCAGGTGATTTCGAAAACTGGTGCTGAATGTAGCCAGGGGTTTATCCATTAAATTCTCTTACGGCGTAATTGGAATTCACAAAATATAAAAAAGGTCATCCAGATCAGTAAAACCGCCAAAATCATTAAACTTTCCCCACTTCCCTACATAAGCATAACTCACCATCAAAAGGATGACCAACGCCGACAACGCTGCTTCGAAACTCGTCACAAAAACATGGCTTTTCCCCGACCGCACCAACCTTTGATAGAAATGCTCCCGATGCGCCTCGTAGAACCTCTCTCCCCGGTAAATCCGTCTAATCAAAGTAATTCCGGTATCTAAAATAAAATTTGTGTGCAAAAGTGTCAACGGGATCAGAATCCACAACCCGAATTCGGACGCCAGCCAGAGCACAAGCGCCGCCAGCAAAAATCCAAGCGGCGCACTCCCCACATCTCCCATGAACATCCGTGCTTTCGGAAAATTGTGCGGAAGAAAGCCAAGAGCCGCCCCAGCCAGTACAAGACTAAAAAGCACAGCAGGATGCTCCCACTTTCCTGTAGCGACTCCTCCCACCAGTGCCGTTCCCAGACCGGTCAACGCAGCCTGCCCAGCCGCGATTCCATCAATGCCATCCATAAAGTTGAAAGCATTTGTGTAGCCTGCGATCCAGAGTATCGAAAGGCCAATGATAAATATAGTTAGGACAACCTTTCCATAAACCGGACTCATGGCCAACGTCCACCCCAAAACATCTAAAACTAAAATCGCCATGATTGCAGCGATAAAATGAAAAACAAATCTTACGATAACCGGTAAGCCGCGGATATCATCCTGCATAGAAATCACCGCCAGAATCGACGCGCCGACCAATAATACGGCGAGCACACTGCTTTGGGACCGGCAGGCAATCCATCCGCCAAGCAGCAATACGACGCCCAGGATTGCAATCCCGCCGCCCTTGACCGTGGGTCTATCATGACTCGACCGCCGATTGGGCTGATCGATAACTTCAATCCGCTTAAGGAGCCAATACGCCGGAAAGCCGGCGATCATGGTCAGAATAAGTGCAGCAACAAATAACCAAAGAAGCAACATGGAATCAACCCAAGAATTTTAGGCTATCTGTTTGCAAAGCTCCAGCTCTTTAATCCGTGTTCGTATTGGCATTATTTTCTTTATTCGTACAAATACTACAGGCTCATCTTTTTCGGTATGGCTTTTGGCTAATTGGCAACTCCAATTATTGAACTCTTCATCCCCCTCCAATTGCATGATTACAAAAGCATTCTGGGGAATGGCATCTGCAAAATCAGGGTGTTCACGAATATATCTGTTGAATTCTTTAATCAAATCAGTATTTTTCCTCTCCATTACATTCATGGCATATCCCCCTTTAAATATTTCTCTTTATAATCTTCCCAATTATCGTCTAAGTCTTCATCAGCGAAGGTTTAAACCTCTTCAAAACTCATATGCAGTTCTTCCTTTGTATGATTTTCTGACAAATTGCAAGAATCCCTATGAGCAAAACCATGAGCACAATCATAACGAACAATTCCCTTCCAAGCTCCTTTATACTCTACCTCCAACTGAACCATAAATTTTACCACTCTGCCTTTCGTCGTCTTATGATAATGCCTCTTCCTTGCATCTCTGCTATAAGGAATAATGTACTCTCTTTCAGCCATTGAAAATTATACCTAAATTACCAAGTTCTGCAAGATATCGTACAATCCTTCTGCTCTTTGAGGCTTCATAAAACAATACGAAAGTGATGCAGCATTAAACAGCTTTGTCTAATCGACCTCATTTGTTGACCATAAAACATTAACCCGTTCCCTATCTGTTTTGTTTGGTTCCAGGGAGGTAAGAAAGAGAAATGTATATCATTCTGTACACTTCAGTTACAGGGCAAGCGGGATAAATCTATTTCATGATAGGGTTGATTTTATCGATTGGGTTGGGGGAAGAGAATCTGACTTAAAAAGTAAGTCAGTGGGGTATGGTCTATCTCGTCTGTTTGGCCTATACAGGGAGGCGCAGAAGAAGTTGACTTAAAAATTAAGTCAACAAGGATCATAACCTCAAAATATAATCCCTTCAGGCTTTACAACTCACCCATCCTTTGCATTTCCTGAACGGTTTCACTCCATCCTGCCGCCAAATCATACTTTGGCCTAAATCCAAGCTCCTTTTGAATGCGCCGGTTGTCCACTGCCACATCTTCCGTATATTTATCGATCGTAGCACGCATAATTGATGGTTGACGACCATCCAACCGTGCCATATCTTCAATCCGCCTCGGGCGGACTGCAAATCTCACCGGGCCAATCGGTAATGACAAACAGGGGGGGTTCCTGCCAAGGGCTTGACAGATGGTTGACCTGTCTGCGTGCAATGCACAGGCGGAAATGATTTTATTCAAGGTGCGAATTTCACCATCAGAGACATGGATAAATAGGGCGCTGTCCCTATTTATCCACCTATTAGGTCATCTATCTCGTCTAATACTTGCGCAAGGGCGGGAGCGGATGCCTCCATGACCTTATTTGAATGAATGTGCTTATGATGAGGAAAAGTCTCAACTTCCCGGTGATGAGGCGCCATATCATATCTGAAAATCAAGTTCCCATTCCGATCTTGATAATGATACGAATATTTATACACTTCGGCGGTCTCTTTAACGTTTACAAACTCTATGAAATGGAGCACGGATTCATCTGTAAAGATAAGCCCACCCTCAATGATGCCAATGTGCAGCGAACGCTTATCCTTGAGGAGGCTGGTCTCAAGGATATGAACGCAGTCCGCGATCTGCGATTCAATTTGCTGAAAATATTCCGTTATGAGCACAATTCGAGATCCTGCAGATCATTATAATCCTTTTGCAATAGCGCCAGTGTCTCATACTCGCCGGCCCACCGGATATATTTCAAATCGTCGCCCAGTTTCCCTTTCTGGAATTCCTCATAAAAATCCTTGCTATCCATTCTACTCTCTTTTTCCAATTCTCCTAATTTCCTCTTTGTTTTGGCAATTCCAAAACTTATGACTCTTGACTGATTTTCGACTGCCAATTTAATTAATTTTTTCAAGTTACCAGGAGTTTGTGCCTGAATAATAACCCGTGCCATAACCATTCACCTCCTTATGCCTCGGCATCTTTTATTTCATGCCGGACTCGCCTGCCGGAAGGAAGATCGCCCACCCAGTCAGGCATCTCCTCTTTACCATCTACCTGAGTCCTGATATCTGTCTTCTGCTCTCCGACCACTGAAAAATAGGGAAGTATCCCTCTATTTTGTAAACCCTCCCTCTTCTGACAGGGATTTACAGGTATATTATAGTGGAAATTCAATCACCCTGCAACCAGAAATGGACAGGTAGGGGCGCTGTCCGGTTTTTTCAACGTTAAGAGACTCCAGATGGATATCCTCGGCATTATCCCCAAAAGATAGTAAGTTACGAAGCCTTATGGACTTGATCAATCTTTTAGATCCCAGTACGATCATCTCTCCTTGTATTCTATGAGCTTTCAACAGTTCACAACTCACCCGACCTTCGCATTTCCTGGACTGTTTCTCGCCAACCCGCCGACAAATTATATTGAGGGACAAATCCAAGTTCATTCTGAAAGCGGTGGCTGTCTACTGCCACGTCTTCGGTATATTTATCGATCCTGGCTCGCAGATTCGGTTTGCGACCAACTAACCGCACAATATCTTCAACGACACCCGCTGCCAATCTCACCGGGCCAACCGGTAATGATAAGCTCGGAGGTTTCCTTCCAAGGGCTTGGCAGATGGCTAAAATGATATCATTCAAGGTGTGAAATTCACCGTCGGAGACATTGAAGATTTGCCCGGCAGCACCCGGATGCTCCAAGGCCAACACAGCCGCACGGCCAACATCCTTATCATAAACCAGTGTCCGCCGATTGAGACCACTTCCGATAGGGATAAAGCGATGAAGCGCCAGGGCATGTGTCAGCCGTTCGTAGTTTCCTTTAATGCGGGAGCCATAGACAGCACCCAGGCGCAACACGGTGCCAATCAATTGACCATCTGTCCTCTTGGCATTCAACACAATTTTTTCGGCAGCAAGTTTCGTCTGGGCGTAAAAAGTGTCAGGATGAGTCGGCGACGCCTCATTGAGTACGCGACCATCTGAAGCCCCATACACCGCAATCGTGCTGAACAGAACAACACGCCTTACACCCGCCTTAATCGCAGCCTCAACTACCATAGCCGTTCCGCCAACATTGACGCGCTCATATTTTTCGCGTAATTCAGGCGGAGGATTGACAATGTGCAGGAGTGCCGCCATATGAACGACTGCATCCACGCCCTGCATGGCGGATTGCACCGCCGACGGATCGGTAATATCGCCTATCAAAACTTCTACGCTTTGCGGAAATATACCTGCGGAAGGAGTTAAAACCGAGAAAGCACAGCCAAGCAGGCATATTGACATGCATCGTCCTGAATTTCGGCATCTTAAAAATACTGTTGCCAGTCCCTACTCGATCAGACCGGCAAAAATGAGGGTGAGGCAGGAAGAAATTAATAGGGGCTTTGTCCTTAATTAAGTCGATGCCCCCCCCGCAAAACGTAAAATTCAAGACCCCCAACAAAATCCTTGACTTTATTTTGTATATGAGACATTATTGACCTAAAAAGCGTAAAAGTTTAATATATGAAACAATGAGGTCAAAAAGGAATGTTTTTTCTCCTCGGCAACGCCATCCGGGAAGCGAGAAGGCGACAAAAGTTGACCCAATCCGCACTGGCAAAGGCCAGCGGAATCGGGCGCTCCACGTTGAGCCAGATCGAAAACGGGGCCGTCACCGATATCGGCATCCGAAAAATCATCAGGGTGCTCGATTATATCGGGCTTGAGTTGACCACGCGCCCCCAGGGCGCCCCGCCGACGCTGGAAGAATTGCGCAGAGACAGGGACACCCCGGTAGTGAAATAATAGGGGCGCTGTCTCTATTTATTTATCTTTTCCCTTCATCTCTCTGATCGTTTCTTCCCAACCGGCTTTTAAATCATACTGGGGCATAAAACCGAGTTCTTGTTGAATGAGGCTGACATCAACGGCAATATCCTCCGTATATTTGTCCATGATCGCCTTAGTAACCAGTGGTTTTAAACCAATGGCGTGGCTTCCCTTTTCAATTAAACTTATCAAAGTGCGTATTGGCCCCACGGGCAATGAAAACCGGGGTGGTTTACGACCGAGAGCAGAACATATTGATTCAATGATATCGGATAAAAAATAACAATTTAGCCTTTGCAGCCCCTCAAGACATTCACTACCCGATGAAGGTCTTCTTCGGTCATCTGGGTTCCGGAGGGGAGGCAAAGTCCCCGCTCAAATAAATCTTCGCTCACCTCTCCACCTATCATTCTTACCACATATCTTTTGCCATCGCTATGCTCTATCCCCCTTGCTCCTTGCGTTATTTCAAATACTGGTTGCATATGCATCGGTTTCTCTCCGAGGTGTAGGCTCTACGAGCCGGGGGCCAGATGGGGCGGGATTCGATGTTTTCTTTTTCCAGCGCCAGCCGAATTGCTTCCCGGTCTGCGCCAAATTTCTCGGGCGTGATTAAATTAATGCGTGGGGTAAATTGGGGATCAGACTTGTTTTGTTTCCGCCTCTTTTTCTAGCGCCTGGATCAGGTTCTCAATTTCGCGGATAAGCCCTGGGAGATTGGGGGTGTCAAAACGATTCTCTGGGGCAGGTACCCGATTGTTCTTAATATTTGGCTGGATATGTTTGTGGTGGGGATATGATTTTTGCAGAGCCGGATCATTGGGATGTGGCTGGGCATCGTACCAGAATAGCTTGTCTTTGCCGCACCAAACTTCGTACCCGTACTCGTCGATCACGGCCGGCGCGCGATGATACAAGATTCTTTCTCGCACGATTATTCTGATAAGATGGTCAAACTGCAGTTCTCCTGAAACCCGGGCCAGAGAGGCACCCCGTCTGGTTAAAATCAGTGTAGAATGCCTGATCGATTTGAACTGCTGCTTGAGGGTATAAAGGAACAGCTCATAATCCTCTATGGTTCGAAGCGGATTACTCATGTGGCTTCGTGTATCAGGCCAATCAGACTGATTTCATTCCTTTGCAAACGTTGCACTTCATTCCGGTAATCCGCCTGACGCGCAAGCCATGTTCGATAGACACTAGCCCACTCTCCGAAATCCAATACCCACCCCTCATTCTCTGGTTCTTCGCCGCTAATATATGCGGTAAAGAAGGTTTCCGAACGGACACCAAATTTCCGTTCAAAAGCCAACAGATCTTCCTCCAACGAATGAATATCGGCCAAAAGCTCCTGCAGGTTCATAATATGCCTCTCTTACAACCTCCTCCAGAAATATTATACATAGCCCTGCAAAAATTATCCAGCCTAAAAAAATTTTCCAATGCCCGCACTACCGGTTGCCCCGAAAATCTTTGACGATGCTGGATATATCATCCTCTTTCAAGTGCGAAAAACCTTTTTCTCTGGAGAGGTTGATAGCCCATTCGTCGAACTCTATCCATTTTTTCCCTTTCTCCTGCAATTCCAGAAATTCTAAAAAATCCAAGACTTCCCTTCTTTTATCCGGCGGAAGGTTTCGCAACCTTTCCATGATGATTCCTTCATTCAAATCCCCTACCACGGTCATTTTACCCTCCTTAAAGAATGTCTGGAGTATCTCTAACAGGGGCCCGTTTTTCTTATTATTACACGTGAGGGCGTCCATTTACAACGCCCCTTTCTTATTCCCTTTCTCCTTCGAACGTGCACAATCCATCTTTTTCCTCTGAAAAAGAAAAGCGATTACTGGATTATCTTCAAGATATTTTTGAAGGGTGCGTAAAGAAGAAAGGAATACGTCTCATCTGTCATAGAACAAAGGCAAAAACAAATTGACTGAAAAATTCAGTCAGGAAGGGCAAGTCTATTTGGGTTTGATCTTGTGGCAGGTCTTTATGGTGGCAACTACCCGACGAAGGTCATCTTCGGTCATCTTGGTTCCGGAGGGGAGGCAAAGTCCCCGTTCAAATAAATCTTCGCTTACCTCTCCTCCAACCAATCTTGCATCATACCTTTTGCTGGTGCTATTAACTATGTCCTTTCCCTTATGCTCTTCTTTCGCCTCTCTCCCCTTCCGCCTTGCGCCTTGCGCCTCGCGTTCTTCGATATTAAAGACGGGCTGCATGTCCATGGGCTTCCAGATGGGGCGGGATTCAATGTTTTCTTTCTTTAGGGCCAGGCGAATCACTTCTCGATCTGCACCAAATTCCTTGGGAGTGATCAGAATAACGGTGAGCCAACAGTTCATGCGTCCATAAGAGGCTTCAGGCATGAATTCGACGCCAGGAAACTCCTGTAAAGCGTTACGATAAAATTCATTGATGGCCCTTCTCCGGGCTATCTTCTCATCAAGACGTTCCAGCTGGCCCCGCCCGATGGCTGCCAGCAGGTTGCTTAAGCGATAGTTGTAACCAATTTGAGAATGCTGATAATGGGGAGCAGGATCTCGGGCCTGGGTGGAGAGGAACTTGGCCCGCTTGATGTAGTCTTCATTATCTGATACCAGCATCCCACCCCCTGAAGTGGTAATGATTTTATTCCCGTTGAACGAAAAAACCCCCATTGCACCGAACTTCCCAGCAAATGTTCCGTTATAGGTCGCCCCCAGAGCTTCAGCCGCATCCTCGATGATGGGAACTTCGTATTTTTTGCACGCCGCAGAAATCGGACCGTAATCGGCGCATTGGCCATACAGGTCCACTGCGAAGACCGCCTTGGGTAATTTCCCCTTTTTCGCACAAGACTCAAGTTCTTCGCCGAGCAATTCAGGATTCATATTCCAGGTTTCGCGGTTACTGTCAATAAAGACCGGCGTCGCCCCGCAATAAAAAATGGCATTGGCTGTGGCAGCAAAAGTCAGATCAGAGCAAATGACTTCCTCTCCATTCTTAATTCCCAGCATGACAAGGGCCAAATGAAGGGCGGCTGTACCGCTCGCTAGAGCCGCCGCGTGCCCTACCCCAACCTTCCGACAAATATCTTGCTCAAAGGCATCGACCTGCGGCCCAAGGGTGGTAATCCAGTTCGACTCGTAAGCCTGTATTAAAAGTTCACGTTCCCGCCCATCAAGATGCGGGAGAGAGAGATAGATACGCTTCATATATTTGTAGCCAAATGTTCTGACTCAAAAATTAAGTCAGGAGGTGTGGGTGATTTTCTTAACAACCTTGGCGGGAACACCGGCTGCGATAACATTGGCAGGGATATTTTTGTTAACGAAACTGAAGGCTCCGATGATTGAATTCTTACCAATGGTAACGCCCGGCATTACCATGCTATGGCTGCCTACTCTGCAGTTCTCCCGAAGGACAACTACTCCTTCTTTATGGTCAATTGTTGAGATTGAGTAAATCGAACAATGGGAACCGATTTGGACATAATCTTCAATTACAACACCTTGTTTAGCAATAATATAAGTAAAAGCGCCTATATCCGTTTTATAACCCAATTTTAATTTATCTTTATGCTGGACAACCCAATTATATTTTGTGAGCTTACCTTCCTCTATCTCTGGGTATTCCCAATTTTCAAACCGATCCATAAAACACCCTCCACAGATTTCACAGATTACGCAGATTATCGAGATTGTTTTGTGTACAAAAACCTTTTATATTCCAAGGTCTTGGTGCCAAAATTGATTAGCAAGCCAATTTCCAGGCCAGTGGCTTTCAAATAATTGATGATCTGTGATTCTTCTGTTCCGGACAAATTTGAGAGCGCCTTTATTTCGACGAGGACTTCTTCAAAACAAACAAAGTCAGGCTGGTAGCTTTTATTAAGGACTGCTCCTTTATATTTAATATTTAATGATTACAACCGGCTGCGATCTAAACTCTATCCCTCGATCCCTGAACTCCCTATCCAAAGCCTCCTGATAAACACCCTCCAAAAACCCGCTGCCCAGTTCCTTATGAACCTCCATTGCAGCGCCTATAATTGCATGGGTCCTCGGGTCTTTACTCTGTTGCAAGCTCCCTCCCAACCATCTGTGTTCATCTGCGTAATCTGCGGATCCTATCTGCGCTCATCTGCGTAATCTGTGGATCGAATCTGCGCTCATCTGCGTAATCTGTGGACTAAATCTATCCTAATCTGA
The DNA here is from genome assembly GCA_016875165.1 of Deltaproteobacteria bacterium. Taxonomy (GTDB): domain Bacteria; phylum Desulfobacterota; class SM23-61; order SM23-61; family SM23-61; genus JAHJQK01. The sequence continues at coordinate 25,873 of VGSF01000022.1, read as the reverse complement.
GCTAACCTTTTTACTCTATGAATCGAATTTGCGCCCTAATCTGTGTTAATCTGTGTAATCTGCGGATTGAATTCTTCCATTGTAGCCTGCCCAGGTTGATTAATTCCTTCTCGTATGAGGATCTTCCAGATGGTCATGGCAATGATCTTGAGATCTAACCACAATGACCGGTTGTTCACATACCAGACATCCAGCTTGAATTTCTCTTCCCATGTTAAAGCATTCCGGCCATTGACCTGCGCCCAGCCCGTAATGCCTGGTTTTACCTCATGGCGGCGGGCCTGCTCCGGAGTATAACGATCCAGATACTGCATCAATAATGGCCGTGGATCTACCAGGCTCATGTCGCCTTTGAGCACGTTAAATAATTCCGGAAGTTCATCAAGGCTGGTCTTGCGAAGGAAACGCCCAAACCCCGTCAACCTCTCCGAATCAGGTAATAGGCTACCATCACTATCACGTGAATCGGTCATGGTCCGAAATTTATAGCAAATGAATGGTTTGCCATGAAGTCCTGGCCGTCGCTGGCGGAAAAGGACCGGCGTACCCATTGTTGTAACAATGAATAAATAAAGGATTAAAAGAACGGGGGACAATAATAAAAGTGATAAGGCAGATATCACGATATCAAAAACCCGCTTAAATAAAATTGAGGAGTTCACTTAATTGGAATTATCGAGATGGAGCTAATAGCGATGTAATATCATTAGGTGAAGATAACAACCTGTTTAGGTGGACTCATCGTAGAGCCTTTCAGTGTCTGCTAATGCGTCCCCTCCCCAATTTACAAGACCAGTCAGGTGATCAAGAGAAGAAGCCGGGAGAGAAGGCACGGAAGGAAGCTTGCGGGTTCTTAAGAATGCCACAAAGTCTAATACTTCAGATAGCTTGTCCGGTGGCAATTCGTTCAATTCCCTCATTAATCTCTGTTTTAGGTCAACTCCACCTGTTGCCATTTCCCTTCCTCCTTTTACAATGGGATATTAATTATCTCTTGAACTCATTATACTCCGTTCCTCCCCTCGCGTCCAGCACTCTCTGTCGCTTCACCCTCCAACTTATGACTTCCAACCTCTTGACTTCGTTGCCTGTTTCTTTATTCTCATTTCTCATCTCCGCTTTCCGATCCCTAACTTACGCCTTCCAATCAAATTTTCCTTTTTGTCATCTGATTTTCAACCCCTGGAAGCGGTCTTACTTAACTCATTGGCCTTTGAGCACATTAAATAACCCCGGGAGTTCATCGAGGCTCGTGTCACTTTTCCACTTACGGAGTGGAATAAGAATTTGTGCTCACATTTACATTCTTGAAACGACTCTCCCATAACGGTCCCTTTCTTAATTTACACCTCCGAGGTGGAAGTGGGGGCTTTAGTTCCTATTCAAGCAGACGGCATCGCACCCACTCCGAGGAGGATAGGGTGAGGATAAACAGGAAGGAAATAAAAAGGGATAAAAGGAATGTACTTTTAAACACGTAAGAATCAGGACAAGGTTGGTCAGATTTTATTCAGGTCTCTGCTGATTTTTTTTAGAGCAGTTCCGCTGTCTGGCAACAGCTTCTTACTACCTTAATTATCCTGTTCAGTTGTTCATCGGTCAATTGGGTGCCGGAGGGCAGGCACAACCCCCTCTCGAAGAGATCCTCGCTCACCGCTCCTCCCCGAATACGGCAATCCTTAAAAACCGGCTGCATGTGCATGGGTTTCCAAATAGGACGGGACTCGATATTCTCAGCTTCAAGGGCAAGCCGAACAGCCTCACGGTCTGCGCCAAACTGCTCAGGAGAAATGAGAATGACCGTGAGCCAGCAGTTGGACTTGCCATAAGAGGCTTCAGGCATAAACTCGACGCCAGGGAGATCCTTTAAAGCTTTTTTATAAAATTGGTTAATCCTTCTCCTTTTAGCCATCTTTTCTTCAAGCTTCTCCAGTTGTCCCCTGCCGATGGCGGCCAAAAGATTGCTCAGGCGATAATTATAACCAACGTGAGAATGTTGATAATGCGGGGCAGGATCGCGGGCCTGGGTGGAGAGGAACTTGGCCCGCTTGATGTAGTCTTCATTATCTGATACCAGCATCCCACCCCCTGAAGTGGTAATGATTTTATTCCCGTTGAACGAAAAAACCCCCATTGCACCGAACTTCCCAGCAAATGTTCCGTTATAGGTCGCCCCCAGAGCTTCAGCCGCATCCTCGATGATGGGAACTTTGTATTTTTTGCACGCCGCAGAAATCGGACCGTAATCGGCGCATTGGCCATACAGGTCCACTGCGAAGACCGCCTTGGGTAATTTCCCCTTTTTCGCACAAGACTCAAGTTCTTCGCCGAGCAAATCAGGATCCATGTTCCAGGTTTCGGGGTTAGTGTCGATAAAGACCGGCGTTGCCCCGCAATAGACGATGGCGGTGGCGGTGGCGGCAAAAGTCAGATCAGAGCAAATGACTTCATCGCCATTCTTTATTCCCAGCATGACAAGCGCCAAATGAAGGGCCGCTGTCCCGCTGGCCAGAGCCGCAGCGTGTCCCACCCCAACCTTCCGGCAAATTTCCTGCTCAAAGGCATCGACCTGCGGACCAGGTGTTATAATCCAATTGGACTCATAAGCCTGGATCAACAGTTCACGTTCCCGCCCGTCAAGATGGGGAGGAGAGAGATAAATTCGTTTCATAATTCCTTAATTCCTTCTTTTTATCAATTCCTAATATTTCTTCTCCTCCATCTCAAAATATTTCGCTGGAATCCCCTTAGCCAATACGTAGGGGGGGACATCTTTTGTAATCAACGCGCAGGCTCCAATAACGGCTCCATCAGCGATATTGGACGGCAAAATTGTAGCTTTAACACCAATAAAAACGTCATTGCCAATTTTGGTGCTACCGGCAATATTCACATTTGGATTAATATGAACGAAATCACCGATTACTGTTTCATGCCCGATGGATACATTGTCATTACAGACAAAAAAATCACCAATCTTCATATCCGGGGTAAAGATACATTGTCCCTGGATAATACATCCTTCACCAATTTTGCACCATTTACTGATACGAGTGCTTGGGTGGATAATGTTTATAAATTTCCCACCCATTTCGATTGCTTCTTTCACTACCTTCCTTCGCCAAATAGTTCTGCCTATTGGCACAATCAAAAAAAATTCCTTTAAATCAAATTCTTTTAAATTTGAAATACTTCCTAAAACAGGTAGACCATCGATAACTTTTCCTTTTTCTTTTTCACCCCCATCATATAGGAAGCCCAGGGGAGAAATTCTTTCTGTGGTATATTGATTTATTTCATCAATTGTGTCCAAGACTTCACCCGCAAATCCTCCTCCTCCCAATATTATTATTTTTTTCACCTTTCCTCTCCCAATTCTATTAATTTCGCTATTTTTTCATCCTGATAGAATATCAATGGAATTGCCCCTTAAACTCTTCCATTGTTGCTTACCCCGGCTGATTGATTCCCTCGCGTTTGAGAATTTTCCACAAGGTCAAAGCAATAATTTTCAAATCCAGCCAAAAAGACTGGTGATCCACGTACCAGGCATCCAACTTGAATTTCTCTTCCCAGGTTAAAGCATTCCGGCCATTTACCTGCGCCCAGCCAGTGATCAATAAAGCCTTATTTTTAAACATAGTTGTCCCTTCTATTTATTAAAACCCAAAGCGTCACTTATTAGATTTTCTTTATAGTACACGCCAGTAACCGGTTTTTTTCGACCCCAGCCGTTCAAGACGTCCTGATTTTTTAAGTTTTTGAATATTTCTTCTTATGGTAGCCTTGTCTTTTCCGGAAAGAACAGCCAGCTTATCGTAAGAAATAGATTTGTTCTCTATTATCCAGTCGATAATCCGCTGCTGCAACCCACTTAAAGAGGCATCAATAGATGTTGACGCCTCTTTATTTATGCTTAAAGGGGCATTTTTCGGTTTGCTTTGCCTCTTTATTTGCCCCAATACTGTTTTAACATAATCATCGGTTGCCTCAAAAACCGGCTCTTGGCCCGCTGCTTTCATTAACGGAATCACTTTGGTGCGTATGCCCATGCCGCGTGCATCCACATACCCATAATCTCGCAGCACTTCGACGATTATTGGATTGCGTGACGACCGTTGCCCGGCAATCATCTTCTCAATAGTCATCGAGTTCTGTAAAGCGCCAGGGCTGATTACTTCCATTCGGTCGGCATAGCAGCAGACCTCGATTTCCATAAAACGGGTCCAATCCCGATGGGCCAAAGCGTTGATGACTATTTCACGGACGGCTTCAAACGGATACAGCCAGATTTTTTCTCTGCGCATATCCTGATCAATCTCAGCAGCTTCACGGGATATAAATGGAGATATGGCGGCGGCAAAATGTTCTACCAATCCTGGATCGACCAGCGTTTTGCTTTTTTTTTCTATCATAAAACGACCTGTGAGCGGAAAATCCAAGACCTCATCCAACAGTGCCTGATATTCCTTATCATTGCCGGGAAAAGCCATCAGACGCAATCCTGTTTGCTTAAGGTAACGCCGAGGCTTGATGCCGAACAACAGCAGTCCGGCAATAGTGCAGACAGAATGACCATCCGCTCCTGCGACCAGAAAACCGAGTCTTTGTAGCCGAATTTCCCAGTCCGTTGCGGTTTCAGGAATATCCGGATCCAATAGAATGTCCCGCAGATAATTATCCAGTCGGGCGAAATCCAATGATTTTGGCGATGTTCCCGGAACCGGCATCGTTTCGGCATGTAACATGCCGCCAATTGAATACAGCCGTGCCTGTTGTTCACGAGTCGCCAGCCTTGACGTGCTTCCGACTCGGATATACACGTCTTCCCGGTTGTGATGCCGAACAACATAAGGCTTTGATATGCCTTGAGGAAATGAGATAACGGCAATCCGTTTGCGGTCTTCCATCAATACCTCTTCGTAATATGGCAAAATTATCGGATGAACGTAGCGACCGAAGACGGTATCCATCACCCAAGTTTCCAGATCCGGTCGCGAAATGCCAATGATGGTTCCGTCGTTATCAACGCCCAGCAGTATCTTTCCGCCTTGCAGATTTGCTATGGCAACAACCTCTTTTGCCAGTTGCTCGGGACGAATATTATCGCGCTTGAACTCCACACCGGAATTCTCGCCGTTTGCAATAATCTGCAGAAGTTCAGATTTGGTCATACTCTGCTCCAGGAAACCATATCATTTTTATATATGACAAAACCTATGCATGAAAAAATAACGAACATCCTGTATATGCGGTACTGGGCTGTCGTAATTGGGCACATAGCCGATGAAGAACTTTACCTTCGGATTGGCCAAGGAGATACGCTGTTCTTCCTGCTTTTTCTCGTCCCGCGAGAAGATGCGGATCTCACTGATGTCGGCATCCAGAAACCTGCGCAAAACAGCATTGCCAAAAGGTAACAGTGCCGTCGGTGATGAGCATTTCTTTATCTCGAAACATTAAGCTTAATCATGACTATTTTTAATCTGTGTAATCTGCGGATTGAATTCTTCCATTGTAGCCTGCCCAGGTTGATTAATTCCTTCTCGTATGAGGATCTTCCAGATGGTCATGGCAATGATCTTGAAATCTAACCACAATGACCGGTTATCCACATGCCAGAACTTCATTTACTTTCGCTTTAAACACTTTCCGCTCGCATCCATCTCATAGTCTGCCGGTGGCTCCTCGGTTTTTCCAAAATCCCAGAAACCTGAAACAGTCACACCATCATCGGTTAAGGGCCGCCATTTTTCCCACTTATAGGCATTCAAAGCATGCTTAAGATTGGTACCGATAATATCAGCGAAGTAGTTTCTTGCGATGGGCTTTGGGGCTTTCCGGGTAGGTTTTTTCTGGCGAGCATCAAATCCAAGAAGACCAGCGATGATGATAAAATCATCTTTTCGAAAATTTCCCCGCCTTTTCTTAAATAGCGCTTCCACTGATTCGGCCAATTCCTTCAATTGCTTTGAAATATTTTGAGTGGTCATCTTTAAAATTCCTTCTTATTTGCAACATTAGAAATAGTTGCTCAGAGTTTCAACCTTTCGATCCTCCGGCAGGCCTCAACAAGGATGTCATCTTCTTTGGCAAAACAGAATCGGGCTAAGTTCTCACCGCCTTCGTCATGAAAAAATGCTTCGCCTGGAACACAGGCGACCCCTGTTTGATGAAGCAAATACATGGCTCGCTCTTTGCTGTTACTAACGGGCAGCCGGCAAATATCCACTAAAATATAATAGGCTCCATCGGGGATATACGGTTCTAAGCCCGCCTTTGATAAGGCGCTTCAAACATTACAATAATCTCCACTTATGAAGTGGCCACTTCGTAAGTGGAGGGGGAGGTTGGCTGATAAATTCAGTCAAAAAGTAACTACTATCAGGACTAACGAAAGATGGAATAAATTGTCCGAATAATCAGGAAGATATCAGACCAAAGGGTCCGCTCAGAAAAATAGTCCAAATCCATTTTGAGCTTTGCGGGTAACACCTCGGTACAATAAGTCGTTTCCCAGTCGGGTCCACTTAGCATCTGCTCCTCCCTTCGAAACGCTAATGAAGCCGCGCTGGTTATACCCGGGCGAACATTCAGAATTTCCTTTTGTTCAGAACTATATTGGGCTACATATCGAGGATGTTCGGGACGGGGACCTACCAGGCTCATATCTCCTTTCAAAACGTTCAGCAACTGCGGCAACTCGTCAATCTTCGTTTGTCGAAGAATTCGACCAAGGGGAGTGATGCGTGGGTCGCTTTCGGTGGTGATTCCGGGGCCTATGCTGGCTGCATTGGCAATCATCGTCCGAAACTTATAAAGAGAAAACAACTCGCCATTTCGCCCGACTCGTTTTCCCCGATGAAAAACCGGGCCGGGAGATGTAAGTTTAATAAGAATGGAAATTATCAAGAATAGAGGAGAAAGAAAAATGATTCCAAGAGATGAGGCTAAAAGATCCAGGATACGCATTTAATCCCTATCGTCTATAAACACCGACAATATCTATGACTGCTTCGATAACGTCTTGAACATCCTGGTCGGTCATTTTGGGATAAAGGGGAAGGGAGATGATGCGTTGATATTCGCGATAAGCTACCGGAAAATCATCCGGCTTAAAACCATACTTATCCCGGTAGTAGGGGTGCAGGTGAATGGGGATGAAGTGGACGCTCGTGCCGATGTTGCGGGCTTTAAGCTCCTCGATGAATTGGTTCCTTGAGATTTTCAAAAGATCAAGATTCAGACGAATCACATAGAGATGCCAGGCATGCTCAACATCCGGCCGTTTAACAGGAATCTGTACCTCCTCAAGTTCCCCAAAGGCATCGTTGTACCGCTTAACTATCTCACGCCTTCGAGCTTGAAAATCAGGCAATTTTTTCAGTTGCTGGATGCCGATAGCCGCTGAAATATCAGGCATGTTGTACTTGAAGCCAGGCCGGATCACCTCATAATACCATGAGCCCTCGGATGAATACCGCTTCCATGCATCGCGGCTCATCCCGTGCAGGCTCCAGATCCGGGCCCCTTCGATAAGGTCCGGCCCCCCTGTCAGCATCCCACCCTCTCCTGTTGTCAGATTCTTCGTTGCGTAGAAACTGAAGGCGGTCAAATCCCCAATCGTATCAATAAACCGGCCTTTGTATTTTGCAGGCAGGGCATGGGCGGCGTCTTCAACTACCCTCAAATCATATCTTCGGGCCAATTCCATAATGGCGTCCATATCGCAGGGATGTCCGTAGAGATGAACAGGAAGGATAGCTTTGATTGCAGATTTCGGATTGCGGATTGGAGTACATCTTGAACTCTATTGGGATCGATGTTGAGGGTGTCGGGTTCTATGTCGACAAGAATAGGTTTGGCACCGACCTGCTCAATGACATGGACAGTGGAACAGAAAGTCATCGGTGTAGTGATAACAACATCCTCAGATCCAATGCCCAGGGCGGCCAACGCCACGTGCATTGCTGCAGTACCCGAGTTAAGAGCGAGGGCTGAAGCAGATCCAATGTCCCGAGAAAACTCATCCTCGAATCGCTTGACCTTTGGACCTGTGGTAATCCAACCGGTTCGGAGACTCTCCACCACGGCATCGATTTCTTCTTGACCAATCAACGGCGGCGAAAAAGGAAAGAAGTTATCAGCACTTGTATACTCCCCTGTTGACAGGAGTTACTAATGAGTCCATTATTGAAAAGACATATTTTGGAAAATCTCCCCTGACCCCTCCCGTGGTCGGGTGTCGGTACGACAGTCGTTCCGACTCTTTTCGACTTTGCCAAAGAAAGAGGGGAAGGAGGGATTAGAGAGCTGATGTCTGGACAATTATGGCCTGATTTGTATCATTGCATAAGCATCCTAAAGATCCATGCGGAGGATTGTCGGCAATTGACAAGTAACTCCCTTTGTGTTAATAAATGTGTGAAAGAAGGTGTGACATGAAAGCCAAAAGTTCAACTCGGGTGATCCGCCGCAGCGTTGCTTTACCTCCTGAACTTGTGCAAGAAGTGGAAGCTGTTGCTCCCTCCAACCTGAAGGGAAACTTCAATCGCCTCGTGTCTGTGGCGTTGCAAAGGTTCGCCAGGCAGCGTAAGGCAGAAGCTTTTGAAGAAGCAATGGGCCGGATGGCCGCTGACCCTTCGATCAGGGCCGAATGCGCAGCCATCTCAAAGGAGTTCCTGACGACAGAAAGCGATGGATTGAAGAATGATTAGCCGCGGCGACATCTATTTTGTCAATCTTGACCCCACTAAAGGCCGGGAACAAGCCGGATATCGCCCCGTATTGGTCGTTTCGGCTGATGCAATCAACCGGCAGCCCCTTGTCGTGACAGTGGTCATCGGGACTGACGCAAAGAATGTCCCTCATGATTATCCGACGAACGTCAGGGTAACAGCCCGGGAAACCGGCCTTCCCAAAGATACTGTTTTCCTCTGCTTCCAAATCCGTTCGCTGGACCCGTCCCGGTTTTTTGATCCCAAAACGAAACGACCTCTTCTGGCTGGAACCCTTCCCCCACGGCGAATGGAGGAGATTGACGAAGCCCTTAAACTGGTTTTCTCCTTTTGACCCGGATCTTCTCCTCCGCGAGCATTTAACGATGATTCGCTCCTTTGCCGTCCACGCAGGCACAAATAGGGCGACAGGATTACTATTCATAGTTGATGAAAAAACCTCGAAGATAAGGGGCTGCGAGGGGGGGACAGCATGCGAAAAATGAGAACTTCGCTCATTAGGAATGTCCAAAATTTGACGCTTTTCCGCCCAGCGCCGAAAAACTCCTACCCCTGCATGCGATAGAATCAACGCCAGTAAACCAATCCCTATTATCTGAAAAGCGAATATCAAATTCCATTCCCCCTTAATATAATTACACCTTCGAAGTGGAATCGGGGGGTACCTTGTTCAGGGAGCCAGCCAGATGGATGAAAGTGGTTAATCAGTTTTTGGGGTGGTTTTTCTAATTGACAACATTCAACACATCGTTCACTAAATTAGCATTCAGGACATCGTTCACAAGCAATGGGTTAAGGCTATTTAAAAATATATTACTCTCTCCCGGATGCCTCACAAATGCAGGCTTATCCTTAAGCCTTGAAGTTATTGTTTGAACGGCTAGAAGTGCTCAACTGAACGATGTTGTGAACATTTTTCTTGTGAACGATGTCCTGAACGTTGTCATCTAATCACTAATCACCCTGGCGGGAACCCCAACAGCAACGACATTATTGGGGATGTTTTTATTTATGAAACTGAAAGCTCCGATAACTGAGTTTTCTCCGATAGTCACACCCGGCATGACAACACTGTGGCTTCCGATTTTACAATTCTTTTTTAAACTACCTTTCCTTCTTTGTTGTCGATTGTGGAAACCGAATAAATTGAGCAATGTGATCCGATCTGAAAAAAATCTTCGATTACCACTTCATTCCTTGGCATAGGCTTTACACCTCCGAGGTGTAAGTGGGGGCTTTTTAATTATTTACAATTATTATTCTTGCGCTTTCGTTCCTGCCGAGTAACGAAGAACCATAACCCAAAACAAAGCGCGGGGAGAAATATTGTCACTGCGGCATCGGAGCCAGGTACATCCAGAAACCAAATCAGCGCAAGAGCGAGTCCGAAAGAGGTCATAGTAACATAGAGCAGGGTAACGAAGCGATGACTATGGCCTGCAATAACCAGGCGCTGATAGAGATGGGAACGATGGGCTGTGAAGACGTTTTCTCCTTTTCTTAGACGGCGGAAAAAGGTAAAGGAAGCGTCAAAGACAAAAGGCCAGACAAGCAAGACACCGATCAGGACAAAGCGCGGGTCATCTTTGGCGGCGATAACGGGCAAGACAGCAAAGGTATATCCCAGGAATGCGCTCCCCACGTCGCCCATGAATATCCGGGCAGGGGGCCAATTATGCCAGAGAAACCCTAAACTGCTGCTGGCCAGCAACAGGCCCAACATGGCCACCGGCGGTTGATCTATCAAACAGCCCAAAACGGTCCATCCTGTACCTGCGACTACTGCCTGTCCCCCGGCAATGCCATCAATGCCATCCATGAAATTGTAAGCGTTCGTTAACCCGACAATCCAAAAGAAGGTGATCAGCAGACCAAACCATCCAAGAGGGAGCTCGCCCAAAAAAGGAAGAACCACCTTATGCCAATAACCGGAGCCAAGAATAACGAGGATGGCGCTAAGGCTATGCGCAGCAAAACGTATCCGGTTAGGAAGAGGCCGGAGGTCGTCCAGCCAACTGACAGCGGTTATCACGATGGCCCCGATGAGATAAGAGAAAATGGGCTGGTGGGGCCAGGTTGAACCAAACATCCAGGAGATAGCAAACCCGGTAACTGAGAAAAAAACAATGACAATGCCACCGCCCCGAGGGACGGGATGAATGTGTAAGCTCCGATCATTGGGGATATCCAAAATTTGACGTTTTTTCGCCCAGCGGAGAAAAACCCCCACACCGAGATGCGAAAGCAGCAATATTAATAAACCGACTCCAGTTAAAATCAAATTTACACCTCGGAGGTGTAAATAAGGAAATTTTATTCAAGGGATAGGTTTTTTATCATTGCCAGCTCCCGCTGGTAATCCTTCCTTGAATGAACAAACTCCCTGTAATCAGAAGGGGTCATCTCTATAAGACCGGAATAATTACAGAGAATCTTTTCCTTACTGATCTCCCCGGTATATTCCCTGAAGGATGAAAAGTTCCAGCTTTCCGGACTCTCCACTAAATTTGCAGTGGAGGGGTTTAAGTGTATATAGCGGGTTAAGTGAAGAAGTTGGTCATCTGCACTCACATTTACATTCCTGAAACGACTCTCCCATAAAGGGCCTTTTCTTTTATTCTTAATATTGAAGTATCGGCTATAGCTATTTAGAATATTGCTCATAAAGGTTGAGATCCCATTCCTTTTCAACTGCTTTAATAAAAGATGAATATGAGTTGGCATGAGACAATATGCAATTATTTGTACCAGTCTATCCTTCTCATCAAAATGATTCTTAAAATAATTATCCTTATCTTTGAGTTTCATAAAAATTGAAAACTTAAGCGGCAGGTTTTCCACCTGGTAGAATTTTAAGAGGCCTCTCATTCTTTCACAATCTGTTATTTTTCTGAATACTTCAAACCCTGCAATACTCTTTGTAAAAACATGATAAACTTCTCCGTTAACCAAAAGATGTTTTCTCATGATTTATATCCGATTTCCACCTCCGAGGTGGATATGGATAATTACACCTCGGAAGTGTAAGTGACTATCCAACCTTCTGTATCAATGCCGAGGGCTATCAGGAAAGCTTCTCCTCCCCGATGGATGGTGTCAATAAAAACCGCAAAAGGAACAATATCCGAAAGCGAACGCTCCTTGAAATCTTTGAGCCTCTGAACCGTCGCCTCTACCACATGGCGGGAGACTGACCCCGCAGAGACTCCAAATGCTCCAGCTGCTTCCATCAGCGTCTCCCGATACTTTCGGGCCGAAATGCCCAGTAAAATCTTGTTCAAAAGTTCCTGCGAAAATACTCCTGGCTTCTTCAAGGCTTCATAACTCTCTAAAGGAATTTCTCCCTCTGGCCCCCGAAGCCTCGGATGTCTTACCGAGATCTTACGGTCTCCCATGTAGAGGGAACCCTTTTGATAAGCCCATTTATAGAGCTCTGCTTGCAACGGCTGATATTGTGGCCCTGAACGCTCTTCCCGCTCCATATCCATGATCGCTTCAACGAGCAAAGTCCCTAACTCCTGGATGAAACTATCCAGCCCCTGTTTTCCTGCTTTGATGACTTGATACATCCGATCGACCAGCTCTTCTTTGCTGAATGCAGCTTCCAATCCCTCTCTTGCTTTTCTCCTCTGAATCGTGTTTAATCTCATTGTGGCTCCTTTCTCTAAAAGTTTTCTGGTTCCGTGGATTATTCCACGGTGGGAGCCACATTTCAAATTTCAACTAAAAATAGTATAACCTCGGCCCAATTCAATAATAGACCTATCAGTGCCAATATTGACAAGAGAGGAAATGTTCTTTACGAGGAGAGTATCTGAAGAGCTAAGGGGAATCGGGACCTCCGCCAATTCCAACTCCCCCGTCTTATAATTTTGAATGATTTGTTTCATGATTTCTTAAGACTGATTTAAAAATTCATAAAATTTAAGGAAATTAGGAGGTTAGGGATTCACAGAATAGGTTCTAAGAAAATGGTTTTTGATGATGAGAGGTCAAATCTTAAGTTGACATTACTTCGAAGTTCAAAACATCAAGGGGATTTTTAGGGTTTTCTTGAAAATCCCATTTGTTCAAAGTTTCGATCAAACGAAAAAGCTTCCTTAATATCGAAGAGTTCCATGATCACTTTGCTTGTGCAGTCCGTGAAAGACCAAAATTTATCCCGATTGAACCTCTCAAATATCTCCCAGGCAGATTCTTCTATCTCTTCCGTCACATGAACGACGTGCAATAATCCTTTGTCTCTCAGGGCTCTGATTCTTTTTGCGGACTCGATTGTCCTTTCATATCCAATATTGGCAAGGAGAAGGGTATAGGTCTCATCCTGGATAAAATTGCTTGTATAAAGCCTGTATCGTCTGTTACTGATCTCGTTTTTAAACGTAAGAGCCTGTTCATAATGGATGTCTTTTCTATTCTCAAGAGCAACCCATGCACTGGTGTCGATAAAAATTCTCATCTATCCAATCCATATAGATAGAAATCGTGTTTTTCGGAAGCATCTCTCCATCTACCTTCGATGGCATCCTTGCCAAACTCCGCCCATATTGCCCATGCGTCGTTGTTGCCTTCTTCAGATAGATGCTCCAGAACCTCAATGGCTTTTCCGATCTTTTGATCTGGAATTTCATCTACTAAACCTTTAAGAATCTTTCGCATGGTATCCATTTCTTCTCTCCTCTACCTTTAACGATATTCTACCATACCCAACCTCTCATTTCCATCCCTTCCTCGTCCCTTGCCCCTCGCCCACCACTTCTTTAATAGATTCACTGCTTCGTCCATTGTCCATGGTTACATCCGCGGTCTTAGCGTTTACCGGACTTTACGGAGCACTCTTTTGCGGTCTTTGCGGTTACTATTTTTTACGGTCTTTGAATAATTATTTTGCGCTTTTTGCGGTTATCACCCTTTGCGCTATTTGCATTTATGAGGTTTCACTCAAAAAATGAGTCAGAGGGTCTAAAAGGATAGAAGGCTATCACAAACCTTACCTTCCAGAATTCTGTCTTTTTCAATTTCAACTGGTATTATGAAAGGAAGTTGACTCAAAAATTGAGTCAAAGGGTTTAATAAAATTGGAAATTCACAATTCAAAATGGGAAATCCTAATTTTCATTTAGAAAAGGCCCATTTTTCTCATCTCCCTGACCGTCTCCTCCCAGCCGGTCAGGAGGTCGTACTTTGGTTGAAAGCCTAATTCCTTTTGTATTCGGCTGCTGTCCACTGCTACATCCTCAATGTATTTATCTATAGTAGACCTCTCAATTGGAGATTGAAGCCCAATCAAATGAGCAACATCTTCAACCATGCCAGCTGCAAAGCGCACCGGACCCACCGGCAAGGATAGGCGAGGAGGTTTACGGCCTAATGCTTCACACACCGCTGCAATTATCCCATTCAATGTATGAAACTGGCCATCGGAAACATTGAAGATTTTGCCTGCAGCAGCCGGATGCTGCACAGCTAACAGCGCAGCCTTTGCAACATCTCGATCATATATCAATGTACGCCGATTGCTCCCGTCGCCAATGGGAATAAATCGCCCATGGGCCAAAGCTTGAACCAACCGCTGGTAGTTCCCTTTAATCCTCGATCCATAAATTGCCGCAAAGCGCAATACTGTCCCGAGAGGTTGTCCATCCATCCGTTTCGCATCAAGCACGATCCGTTCTGCGGCTAATTTTGTTGTGGCATAAAAAGTATCCGGCTGAGTTAGTGTATCTTCAGTCAAAATCTGGTTGTAACTATTCCCATAGACGGCAATGGTGCTAAAAAAAACCAACCGTTTTACACCAGCCTCGACAGCAGCTTTGACCAGAGTCGCTGCCCCACGGATATTGATTCGTTCATATTTTTCGAGTAGGGTAGGGGGTGGATTGGTGATATGTAGAAGGGCAGCTAAGTGGATAACAGCTTCAACGCCTTGCATAGCCGATTGAACTGCTGATTGGTCTGTAACATCGCCTATGCGAACTTCGATATCGGGAGGTAAGGATCCAGCCTGGGGGGCATCGATCGACAAAGTGCGGATAGAATGGCCAGCTTTATGTAATGCCCCTATAACCGAGGGTCCAACAGCTCCCGTAGCTCCAGTGACGAGGGTAAGTCGCACATTATTCACCAAAAAATTTCATTTGCCATCTGTCTGTATGCTTTGAACTCATTCCCCTGTCATCCTTAGGCTTCTTATTCGGTCATTGACCGACAAATTCGGACAACAGGTATCAGGCAGGAGATCTATTCAAAAGTCAGGATGCGTTGGCTTTCCTGGAAACAGATCTTGAAACGATTAAAAATATCGGTTCTTCCCAGTAGATTGAAACCGATGCCGAGTTTTTCTGAAAACCCTATCTTTGCCTTCATCCGGTCTGTCCCAATTTGAACTTCAAGATCATGCAGGTAGACAGGAATGAAGCTCCCATCACCAACCTGCAAATACACATTGTTTCCGGAACGATAGTCAAAGCCGACACCCTCGGCAATCTGCGCATGAAGCAACGTAAAGAAAGCTCCCGAGTCCACGTACACTTCGATGGGGTACCATATCTCACCCAGTTTAATCCCTATTGTAATCATAGGAACTAAACGTCCACGGAATGCTTTGTAATGGTAAACGTGCGACATGACGTCCTTGAACAAGGAACTTTACAGGATGGACTGCAGATCTTCTTCTCGGGGGACACGGAAGACGAGTGGGATAGATTCCGGGTGCAACTCGGAAATACGTTGATAGATATCCGTCTCACTATCGCCAACCAAAATGATCTGGCCTTCCTGAATAGCTACCACCTTCCCGGAGTAGCTGGTGACTAATTCCTCCATATGCTCCGTTAACCATTCATCATATTTCTCAAGCTGTGAAGCTTCCATTGCTTCTCCTCATCTTCAGTATTTTGAAGTATTTCCTTTAAATTAAATATACAACCAACCGGCCTGGATTTCCATGACAATGTCTGTCCCAATGGCTGAGGCGCCTGTGTGGGTTCATCCAGTCTTCGAGCAAGCCAAAGATTTAACATTTGTCAAACGTCTATCGCTCGCATGCTCTTGTATCTCTGTTTGGTATAGTCAAGGATGTAAAATAGGTTGACTCAATAATTGAGTCAGGAGGTCTGGTTGATCTGGTTGGTTTAGTCTATCTCGTTTGTTTCGTTTATCTGGCTTGTTTGGTCTATCGGGTCCGGTAACTTATCAACGTATTAACCTATCAATTGATAATAAAGGTCTAATGCCTTATCAACTTATCAACCCATAATGATTCTTCCAATCTTCTTGTTTTATTTCTGTTTACTCAACTCGGCGATATTGAGGGCGTTGACTTAAAAATTGAGTCAAAAAGGCCAAAAGATGACTGAAAAATGAAGTCAATTATTGGAAAGATTTAGATCCAAAATTCGCAATCCGAAATCCCTGCCCGTCTGGCAGGCGGGCGCAATTCGGAATGGAAACTTCTTATCTTCGTATTTTCCCCGGCTTCAAAGAGTAACTTCCCCAATGCGAACTTCGACATCATCAGGAAACATTCCAGTTTGTGGCGCATCAATCGAGAAAGTACAGATAGAATGTCCGGCTTTATGCAGCGCCTTCACAACCACAGGCCCAACAGCCCCAGTCGCACCAGTAACAAGGATAAGTGGCACAATATTCACCAATAGACCTCATTTGCCATCTATTGCTATGCTTTAAACGCCCCCAGTTGACTCAAAAATTGAGTCAGGTAGCAGGCAGCGCATCTCAAGGATTTATCACCATCTCTTAAAGCTGACATCCTGTGCTTCGGGTCCAGGCTTGACAAGAGGGTGATATAGATCTATGATATAGATGTCAAGGCACAAAACAATCCAGGAGGATTGAGCCCATGGCAGGCAAAAGGACGATTATTACGGTTTCAGACCAAGAGAAGGAATGGCTTGGAATTTATACAAGAACCCAAGGCATCTCGATGGCTGAGGCCATCCGACGGGGAATCGCTTGTCTCAAGGCCTCTCAGAGTTTGGCCTTGTATCAGAAAATAGTCAATGACACCAGAGGGATCTGGTCAAAAGGAGAGGGATTGAGTTATCAGGAGCGATTAAGAGCAGAGTGGGAGCCTTAATGATGTTGGATCGACTCCTGGATTCTGTGATCCTCATCGACCATTTTAATAACATTCCCGCAGCATCAACGTTCGTTGCTGGTCTGAACCCTGCTGAAACAGCTATCTCCGTAATTACCTATGCCGAAATTCTTGTTGGTTTTGAGGACGAGGCAGCGGAAAAGGTAAAAGCCTTAATGGCACACTATGAGATCTTGAATCTGGACAAGGACATTGCGGAAAAGGCTGCGTCACTGAGACGCCAATATGGTTGGAAGCTTCCCGATGCTTTCCAGGCAGCGCTTGCCCTCTATCATCATCTGAAACTGTGCACAAGAAATACTAAAGATTTTAATCCCCAGAAACATTCTTTTGTTGAAATACCCTATGAATTAAATCCCCCTTAAATGGTCTTCTGATATACTTCTAAATCTCTAAAATGTCTTAGCTCTTTTTAGCTCCCCATCCGATCTTGTCATCTTAACTTCTGATCTCACAAATTCATGAATTAGATGGCTTCGTATCTTTATTATTTTCAATACCTTGTCATCTTCATAGCTTCTTATCTTCCCCTATTTTCCCGGGTTCGTAGGGTAGGGGGTGGATTGGTATTGTGTAATAGGGCTGCCAGATGGAGAACCACGTCAACATCTTGCATGGCGGATTGGACTGTCGGTGGATCTGTAATATCACCAATGCGGACCTCGACGCCGACAGGAAGCGATCCGGGTTCCGGTTCATCGATTGACAAAGTGCGTATAGAATGTCCGGCTTTATGTAATGCCTCTATAACCGAAGGCCCAACAGCCCCTGTCGCACCGGTAACAAGAATGAGAGGCATCTTCCTTATCAATGTCGCAGTTCACAAGACCGCTCACAACTTGAGGCTAAAGTGTCTCTCTGCTGCAACTCAGTGATCAGTTCATGATAAAGAGTGCTAACGGTGGGACGAGAGTAATCCCGGAGGATTGAATTTCTGGCTTTCAAACCTTTTTCAAGCCAAACATCTCGCTGAACGAAAGCCTTCCAGATGGCATCAGAGAGTGATTTCGCATCGCCTGAATCAACAACAACACCTCCATCTGCCTTTATCACTAAGCGTGCAAGGTCAGAATTGGCATCGGTACATGCAATCACAGGACGGGCGCATGCCATGATTCGATACACTTTTGATGGAATTCCATCATTACTTGTACCGGGCGCTTGTGATACGAACGAGGCATCAGCAGCTGCATAAGCTTCGGCCATTGAGGAGTAGGGCTGATAAGGAAGGAATGTAATATTTGGTAACTGTAAGTGTTGTGCCTGTTCAATCAGTGAAACTCGCTCGCTACCATCTCCCATCATCAGGAAATGAATTCCGAACTCATGCCGCAACAGATGTGCCGCTTCAATTAATTTGTCTAACTCCTGCGGCTTGCCCATATTCCCTGCGTAACTCACCACAAACTTGTTATGGAGACCATACTGGCGGCTGAACTTATTGTCTTTTGGTAACGGACGAAAATCTTCGATATCCACAAAGTTTGGGATAACCCGAATCTTCTCTTCCGGAATACCTTTAGCTCGGATATGATTTGCCATCCCCTCCGAGATTACTGCAAGTGCAGCCGCTTTAGCATAAACGAAATGTTCCAGAGTCTGCAGGCGTTTGATTACGAATGAATTTCGTATCATACCCAGATTAACGGCTACGTCGGGATAAATTTCCTGAACATTATAAATAAAAGGGCAATTATGCCGTAATCCCAGCAACCAAGCGCATACTCCGATTGTTAGTGGAGGAGACGGAGCTAAGATAACATCCGGCTTAAATTGGGTCAAAACACCTCCCAATGTGCTGATGGCATGAAATCCCAACCAAGCAACAATGCGAAGTAACTTGTTCTTTCCTTTGCGTGGCATCCACCCATGCAGCACCTCCATACCACGATAATTGCTTCTCTGAAGGAGCTTCCCCAAATAAGTATGAAGTGGTTGATGAAGCAATGCTTCGGCGTCTTCATTATAATGTGGTACAGTCGTGATCACAAAAACAGTATGTCCCCTGGCATTAAGGTCTAAAGCGAGGTCTCCCATAATTTGAGCTGTTGACACGTTATCCGGCCGAAATACGAGGGAAAGGATTAAGACATTAGCCATAAACTATCGCTTTATTTTCGATTTAAAGGGCAGAACACAAATTATAGGGATTGAGGGGTTTATTAGACTTTTCGTCGCCACACTGTTTGATTCACGTAATTTGTATAGCTCATAATAATGCGTACGACCTTTTCTGAAACATTCGGTACGTCATAATCCTGCACGATGCGCAGAGTTCGATCTGTACCCCTTTTTTGCGTCTCCAGTATACGAAGGGCTTGATTTATAGTTTCCCAGTTGAGCCCTGTCATCATTACTGATCCCTCTTCCATACCTTCTGGACGTTCATGTGCTTCACGGATATTGAGGGCTGGAAAATTAAGAATCGATGATTCTTCAGTTATTGTGCCACTATCCGAGAGGGCAGCAAGGGCATTCACCTGAAGCTTAACGTAATCAGTCATATTAAAGGGTTTGTGAAGTTCAACCATGTCTGGAAGTTTGATCCCCTCGGATTCGATGCGCTTGCGAGTGCGCGGATGGGTAGTGACGATAACCCGTTTCCCGTACTCGTTTACCAACCCATTCATCACGTTAATCAATCCCCGGAAATTACTCTCAGAGTCCACATTTTCTTCCCGGTGGCAACTCAGGACGAAATATTCCCCTTCTTTCAGATTCAGCCGATCTCTGATATCCGACTTCTGAATTCTGGGCATGTAAAAGTATAGCACCTCATACATAGGGCTACCTGTTTTTATTACACGGTCAGGTGGGAACCCTTCCCGGAGGAGATACTCCCGTGCGATATCACTGTACGGCAGATTTATGTCACTGATGTGATCAATAATCTTTCGGTTTATCTCTTCTGGAACCCTTTGATCAAAACAGCGATTGCCTGCTTCCATGTGGAAGACCGGGACCTTCCTCCGTTTGGCTGGATAAGCCGCAAGACAACTGTTGGTGTCTCCCAATACCAAAAGAGCATCAGGTTGCTCTTTCTCCAGAATCTGGTCAACACGAGCAATGATCTGTCCCACGGTTTCACATGCGTTTTTACCAGCAGTTTCAAGAAAGTAATCCGGTTTGCGAAGCTCTAGATCTTCAAAAAAGATCTGATTCAGCTCATAATCATAGTTCTGTCCGGTGTGCACAATGACCTGCCTCATATAACGGTCCAGCGCCACCATAACTCGTGAGAGGCGAATAATTTCAGGTCTTGTCCCAACAACAGTCATCACTTTCATAGCTGCTCCAGAAATCAGATGTCAGAAATCAGGGATCAGAGGTCAGTGATCTAACGTCAAAAAACCCCTCGGGCTCTTGAGCATACTGCCAAGCATTTTTCCTATCTCTTCGCAAAGACTTGCCATTTCATTGTACTCTTCTTGGGTTATGTACCCGCAGTCACGGGCAAAATCCAAGGATGAATCTGTTTCGCTGTTCTCCCCGTCGCAATCGGTCAACTTACTTATGAAATGGGCTTCGTAACGACGCTTGGCCCATGCTTCACGCAAATTGAGGCATACAGACCGAGATGAGCGGCGTACCTGACTGGTCAGCGCATACTTCTCTACATCGGGAAATTGTTTGGTATTACTATACACCAACATAGCAAGTTGATAGGCTTTTTTATACACAGATAGGTCTTTAGCCGAATTGATCCGTACCTTCCGTTCAGTCACATCTTCCCCTGATCTCTGACTTCTGATCTCTGTTCTCTGCTATTCTCTCTGCCCTCTGCTCTCTGACATCCGACCTCTGATTTTTGATCTCTGATCTCTGTCCTCAGACCTTTTCGTAATAGGTGTCTGAAGATGCTGGATCGAGAATTTCGTTTGCCCAAAAAAGGACAATAAGATCCTTTTTTCCAACATTTTCAATAGAATGGGTATACCCTGGAGGGATGTCGACTACGCGGAACTCACGACCGGAAACCGGGTATTCGATGACATCTCCGCCCTCTGATCTCGGCCCTCCGACCTCAGCCCTTTGATCTCGGCCCTCTGGTCTTATAGAGCGAAACCGGATCACACTTTCCCCGTCCAGGACGACGAATTTCTCCACTTTTGTATCATGGTAATGGTTACCGCGGGTGATCCCTGGCCTTGTCCTGGATACAAACATTTGGCCGAAGTGGGGTGATTTTAGAAGTTCAGCCAGCTCTCCACGCGGATCAATCTCTTGTTTTAAGGAGTAGGAGAAGCTATCTATAGGTAGATAGGATATGTAGGTGGCATAAAGTCTCCGGACAAAAGGGTCAGAAAATGTTGGTACCATCAACGAGTTCCGAGATTCTTTAAAAGAGCAAATTGTATCAGCCAGCGTACCAAGAGTCACGTGAAATGTTGGCTCAACATGAAAGAAGGGGGCCTCCGAGCTGGGGTGTTTTCCTCCCATTACCCGAATAAAGGCAGTAACGACATCATCAATGTAAACCAAATCAAGTTCTTTGTTTCGATCCGATATGTTTATGTCCAAACCATTTGCAATGTTGTAGCAAAATGTCGCAACGACTGAATTATAGTTTGGCCGGCACCACTTGCCGAAAACATTGGTCAAGCGGTAAATATAGACCGGTGCGGATGTTTTTCTACTGAATTCAAAGAGGATGTCTTCTGCCTTCTTCTTACTGATGCCGTAAGGATTATCTAATTCGGCCTGGACGGATGAGGTCATCACGATAATTGGCTTTTTATTAATCTCTTGGATGAAAGATACCATTGTCTGTGTTAGCCCTGTGTTTACCGTTTGAAACTCTTCTATTCTTTCCGGTCGATTGACCCCGGCGAGGTGATAAATAACATCCGCTTCTTTGAGGTTTGAGGTAAGGCTTGAAATGTGATCCCCGATATCAAAGCCTATTACTTTTATATCGTCAAGCCTTGATAAAGCGACACGCAAGTTTTTTCCGATAAATCCCTCGGAGCCTGTTACCAATACGGTTTTCACTTGATGGCCCCTTGCGAAAGTTCCTGTTCAATATAATCCAATTTCAATAGCATTGCCTTTATTTCTTCAACATTTAACCGGCGGGTATTGAAAGAATTATAATCTTCCATAAGCGATACTTGCTCTTTGCCTTCGGTAAAATACTTGCTATAGTTCAAATCTCTATCGTCAGGTGAGATTCTATAATAATCTCCACAGTCTTCGGCTTTTGCGAGTTCCTCGCGGGTCAGCAATGTTTCATGCAATTTTTCGCCGTGCCGGGTGCCAATTATTATTATTTCATTATTGGCCTCAAATAATTCTTTTAGTGCCACTGCTAAATCATTGATTGTCGCAGCCGGGGCTTTTTGAACGAATATATCGCCCTGTTTTGCGTTATTAAAGGCATAAGTTACCAATGAGATGGCATCATCCAATGACATCATGAACCGGGTCATATTTGGATCTGTAACCGTTATTGGCTTTCCTTCCTTAATCTGTTGTACAAACAAAGGAATTACTGATCCCCGCGATGCCATAACATTACCATAGCGAGTACCACAAAGGGTAATTTTTTCTATGTCTACCGTCCTGGATTTGGCAACCATAATTTTTTCCATCAGTGCCTTGGACATGCCCATCGCATTAATTGGGTAAACTGCTTTATCTGTACTCAATATGACAACCTTTTTCACTTGATTGGCTATGGCGGAATTGATCACGTTATCTGTGCCGATGACATTGGTCTTCACTGCCTCCATGGGATAAAACTCACATGAAGGAACTTGTTTCAGGGCCGCAGCATTAAATACATAATCAGCTCCTTCCATTGCGAAGTTGAGACTATTAAAATCACGAACATCACCAATATAAAACTTTACCTTGTCATTCTTGAGCGTTAGCCTCATATCTTCTTGTTTCTTTTCGTCCCTGCTGAAGACACGGATTTCCTTTATGTCCGTATGCAGAAAACGTCGCAAAACGGCGTTTCCGAATGACCCCGTACCACCCGTTACAAGTAAAACCCTATTGGCAAACATAACGCCCCTTAATTGTTGCGTTCAATAATAGAGTAAAGACCTTTGCGCAACACCCGATCTTTTTCGTATTTACTTTGTCTGTTCTGAATGAAATATACCGATTTGCAAATGTAACACTTTTAAATTAAAAGCCATTTCCAGATGGGAATCGCTTTTATTTTCTTCTCTATGGTGGTTTCGTCATCCCATGTTACAATCGTGCCTGTGGAGAGTGAAAGTTCATCCATTGCGCTTTTCAATCCATGGAGTTCTCTTGCAAAGGTCTTTATATCCGACATCTCCCAATTTGTTAACACTGAATTGCCCGCCGGAAGAATTCATAATATGGCGGACAAGATGTTTCATCACAATAATATTGCTTACCTTATGGCGCTCAAGGATGTCTTTCAGCAATACAGAATTAATATAACCCTGTAATACTTCAATACGAAGATTGCTATCCAGTTTCTGTACTTCCGGGAAACCTCCAACATCAAGATAATCTTTTACAGCCTTGCGTAATACGGAGGCCGTGTTCGCGCCAAACGTTTTTGGACTGGCGGAAAAAAGCCCGTGAAATTTCAAAAATTCCTCAAAACTGAACGGGAATATTTCTATCGTGAGAGAGCGCCCCCGTAAGCTGGTGGCTATTTCCGAGCCAAGTAACTTTGAAGATGAGCCGGTAATGAAAATTTGAAGATTTTCCGTATCCAGCAAACGCCTGATGAACATTTCCCATTGATCAATTCTCTGTATTTCATCAAAGAAAAAATAACACCGGGTATTTCGATGTTCGGGATATTTCCCGAAATAGACATCAAGAATTTCCTGAAAATTATTAACATTAAACTCAAGCAAACGATCATCTTCAAAGTTAAGATAGAGTATCTCCTCTTTTTTTATACCCGAGGCAATCAGTTCTTTTATTTTCTGATAACAAAACCAGGTCTTACCAGATCGCCTTATACCGATGACGACATCCGCCTTACCCCTTACTTCAGAAAATTCCTTATTCCGAGTTACCAGTTCAGGCAAATTCCGTTCATGGAAATCATCAATAAGTTGTGAAATTACATTTTTCATAATGGCAATTCTATCTCTTTTTGAGAGATAAATCAAACGATTATTATCTCTATTTTAGAGATAATAAATTAGAAACGGGGGCAGATACCTTAATCAATTTGGCTGCCCGATCTCGGGCATAAAACAACTTTCAAAGTAATTATCTTTTTTCTTTCGGATGTATCATTGATCTTCCGATTTTACCGGATTCACCGAGCATCCTTTCGGCATCCAGAATGGCAACGCCATCCATTTCCGGCGGTAGCTTGCCCTTCGCCGGCAGGAACAATCCCAAGTGGACTTGAGTCTTACCGGGCAGAGGAGGGACTTGACGATTTTTGAGAGCATGGATGATCACACCCACCTTGGAACTCGTCACGCCCTTCATCCACTTGCATTCGCCCAGGAACACGTGCCGCCGGTCGGAGGAAACGGAGACCACGTCCCATTCCGCCCCGGTTGACTCGCGGCTGGCCCAGTAGCGTCCGGCGGGTTCCCATTCGACATCCTGATATCCGAGCCGGTGCCACTGCTGTCGGCACAGGTCTTCCCAAACGGCGGCCACGTGGTGGGTCCAAGCCTCATGCGCATGTTGCCGGGCTGTCTCTGCGCCCAGATTCAGACCGCTCAGGTACGGCCGCACGCAGGCATACCACATAGCCAGGAAAGGATCAGCCAGCTTGTAGAATGCGCGGCGGCCACCGGCCACCGGCTGACCGCTGTCAAAGTCGTACGTTGCTTGGCGCTCAATTAGTCCAAGGTCCGCGAGATGTCGCAAGGGCTTAGCCAGCGTAGTGTCCTTCACGCCGAGACGCGCCGCCATTTCCGAGGGGCGACGTGCCCCACGACCTATCAGTTCGCAGACCGCACGCTCCAAGGCGGCGGCCTCCTCGTCTCGCAGCACCCGCTCCGCCTCGTCATGTAAGATACCCTGCGGCGAAAACACGAGGTGCTCCAGTGCCTCCTCAGCCTTGATGTATTGGCGGTCACGCATCAGGTCCCAGTAGCGCGGCACACCGCCGAACGCCGCATAGACCTCGATGGCGGTGATGGCATTCGGGAGTCCCAGCGCCGCACGAATCTCCGTGGCGGATAGTGGCTGGAGCCGCAGGAGAATTTGTGCCCGTCCATAGAGCGGCGCGTCGGAATTCAATACGAGCCCCTGCATCATACGTTGGCTGGACCCGCAGATAATGATCGGCAGGCGCTTGGCGTCCGGCGCATCCACCATGGCCTGCAGTACCGAAGGTAATTCTGGCGCCGATTGCGCCAGATAGGGAAATTCGTCCAACACGAGCACGGGAGTCGCAGCCAGCCCGCCTGCAACGCTGGGCGTAACACTGCGGGCAGGCCATTGCCGTTTCAAAGTATCCAACAGTGCTCGCCACGAGGGATATACGACCTCGCCGAAACCGGGCACCACCGACTGAAGATCATCAGCCAGCGCCGTTCGCTGGGAGGCAGGAGTTCCCTCCGTGGCCTGTACGTAACAGCCCGCCGTGCCCCCGAGCCAGTGGCGCAGAAGCGACGTCTTGCCCAGACGCCGCCGGCCGTGAATAACGCCCAGACGCGGTTCGTGTGCCCACCAATCGCGTAGCGTCTCAAGTTCCTGTGCCCGGTTCCAGAAGGCACTCTCCGTACTATTCTTTTTAGAATTATTCTTCACGGCATAATACTATCACATTCCGTTCATGGAAATCATCAATAAGTTGTGAAATTACATTTTTCATAATGGCAATTGCATCTCTTTTTTAGATAAAATTCAATCGATTATTATCTCTATTTTAGAGATAAAAATAGGAAATAGGGGCAGATACCTTAATCACTTTCCAGATCTTTTTATAATTCTGGGTCTTCTCCAAATCGTGTGGGTAAAAATAAGCCTAAAAATATCAAATAGCCCTTTATTTATGCGGTTTTTATGACTTGTAAAGGGTGTAAAAATAATGCTATGAATTTCTCAT
>VGSF01000021.1 GCA_016875165.1 Deltaproteobacteria bacterium | reverse complement strand
AACTGGAGGCAATTTCCTAAATTCCTGGACTGACCCCTTTTTCTTTTATTTCTTTATTCCCCATCTCTTCTCCTTTCATGCGTTTTACGCATTTTTCCCAAAAGGACTCTTATAAATCGGCTAACCTTACCTGCTTTCCTGTCCGAGCGGATTCGATGGAGGCACGAATCAGAGATAAGGCGACCAGGGCTCCCTTTCCATCTGTCTCCGGTTTCGTTCCTTTTCGGATACAGTCTGCAAACTCGTCAATTTCTTCAAGGATAGGATCGCCAATGGGCAAAGGAATCTCTTCAGGCCTGTCTCCGCCTTTGCCAGAAATCTGTAACGTCGTATATCGATCCACCACTGTCCAGACCTTCAGATATTCATCAAACGTGACATTGGGCAGAGAGACAGTGCAAAGGAGTTTGGCCTCCGTGCCGTAAATCTGAACCCAATTGGTTCTAGGAACTGTATAGGAAGATCCGAGATAACCTAATAGACCTGATTCGAATTGGAAGATGGTCATGGAGACATCTTCCACCTCTGCCGGAATGTAGAGTTTATTGAAATAGGCGTAAACCTTTTCAATGGGTCCAAAAAAGTGGTTCAACGTGTCCGCATGATGAACTCCCATGGTCATGAGCGCTCCTGCAGGGCATCCGGAATCATCACCATACCATCGCCATTTGGCAGGAGTGAGCTCATGACCTATACTGGCTGAAAAATTGGATTCGACCATCACCGGTTTGCCAATAGCCCCATTGTCAATCAGCTCTTTCATTTTCCGGAACCCTGATAACCGTCTCATATCATGGCCAACCAGAAGCACGACCCCTGCTTTTTCACAGGCCTCCACCGTTCTCTGTCCATCGGCCAGGGTATTGGCAATGGGCTTATCTACGAAAACGTGTTTCCCGGATTGGGCGGCAAGCAGGGTTTGTTCTGCATGAGCAGCATTCGGAGTTGTTAACAGGACACCATCCACATCCTTCCGTTTCAGAAGGTCCTCATAACTGCTCTCCTGATCGCAGCCATAGGCCTTACTGTAGGCCGATCTTTTTTCGGGCGTCCTGGAAAAACAGGTAACCAGTTTTACCTTCTTGCTTCTTGCCACAGCGCTAGCAATGATCCCTGACCAGCTTCCAATCCCAACCAACCCCAATCCGACGACATCTTCCTGACTCATGGAACCTTCCTGCGTTTTTGAATTTGCTCTACCATTAAAGACCGTTCCCAGACTCATTTTATTGAGAAGATCGATTTTGTCAAGTTACTAAGGCACACAACCAGGCTATTTGGGGGTGGGTTTGACATTCCATCTGCCTAATATTACAGAATTTCCTTCTTGACTATCAGGGTCTGCCGGATACGTCCTGGATCATTTCTGTCAACTCTCCCTGAACGACGATGACCTTCACCGGGACCCTGATTACTCCTGGGAAGCTTACCTCCAGTCGTAGGCAAAGGTGGCGAATCGCTCATGGGGGACGTTCTTTCTGAATTGACTTGACAGGTGCCGGTGAATTGTCTTAGAGGGACGGGAAAGGGGACGTTCGTGCAGAACGTGCTTTGCTTTTTTGTAACAATAATTTTCTCGATATCGCCAGGCAATTTCAGCACGAACCTTCCCAACGGACTGCGAGAGGCTGCCGAGAATATCATTAGCAATTGAAATTTGGAGTTTATTTTTTAAATTCTTCCCGGGGTGGGCTGAAAATGTCAAGAACGATTGCCGGTTTTCCCGAAGGATAAGCCAGGCCGTGGGGAACATTGGGCGGGACCAAAAAGGCATCTCCCTTTTCCAGCTTGCGGGTTTCGCTGCCGATGGTTAAGCCAACCTCCCCTTCCAATACCATGCCCATTTGTTCATTAGGATGGCTGTGGAGCGGAGGGATCGGATTATTCGGCTGGATGGTGACGTAAGACAACATGAGTTTATCTCCCCAAACCAACTTGGTTGTTACTCGCGGTGAAAGTTCCCGTTCTTTGAAATCTTCAGGGTATGTAAAAAACATGGACTGCCTCCTTGATTTTTTTTAGGGCCATACTATTGCAACTTCTACGAAAGGTCAAATTTGCTAAATACTAAGGGCGTGAAGGGCAGGGGATACGGTTTTGAAATTAATCAATAATAAAGCAACCAAAGAAGAAAGGAGAATTATGCTTCGTTAAATAAAAAAAGGGGGGAAGCATTATTTCTTGCTGCCTCTTTTTCCACTAAAGATATGGATTAGATAAAGTGTTGATTTGCAAATACGTTCCGAATTATAAAGCAATTTATGCGCGAACGTCCCCTTTGCCATAAGATACCTCCTGTTTGGGATGAATTGGGGTTGGGTAACCCTACTCTATCTTTTTACAGGAGGTTTCTTTTTCTCTGAATGTGGGGGGCCAGGCTTGACTATTTGGCATTTTCCAAATCATTCTATAAGTAATCTCATTGTCTCTGGTGCTGACCTGAAACCGATTTTCTCATAAATCGGCCTTCCCGATTCACTTGCATTCAGAATAATCCGCTTGATCCCCTTTGCCTTGCAAAAGTGAAGGGCTTGTTTGATTATTCGATTCGCGCAATGGTTGTTTCTTTGATCTTTCTCTGTATACATGCTGTGCAGGTAACCGACCTTACTGGACAAGTCCTGTGGAGTGGGGACAAAACTTAAGATTGAGATAGCTCCACTCGCAATTATGCGATGCTCATCTTCAATCACCCATGCTTTGCAAGAGCCGTCCTGCAATTGAAGCTGCAATTTTTGAATATATGCTTTCTCAATTTCTGCAAATCTTGAACTGTCGATATCTTCGCCTCTTCTCTCCCATATTTCTTCAAACATTTTTCGGTGATGAATCGCCAAGAGGGGAATATCGCCATCGGTGGCTTCTCGTATACGCATATTCTCTATTATTTTGGATTCTTCAGTCATGAATATATCTTAATGTTTTGCGCCACTTAAGGACCAAGATCAGCGGCGCGCGTTCACGCGCGTCCGCTGGGATAACTTGTTAGGCGCTTCCTTTTCTATTTATTCAAAGTTTCTGCCTCCGCAGATGAGAGGTATGACCGGGCGTCAGCCGAGTGAGGGGGCGAATCTGGCAAATCCCAATCCTACCAGCGGGCTTTCGGCTTGTGCCAGGGATGTTTCCGGGCTACTTCTTCCTTAAGCTCCGTTCCCCAGCCCGGGCCCGTTGGGATCTTCATGTAACCATCCTTAATCTCGGGCAGGTGGGTCACGAGTTCCTCTCTCAGCGGAACGTCATCGACATCAATCTCCATGATCCGGACATTGGGCAGCACGGCACAGAGGCTGGCGCTGATGAACGTGGATAGATGGCTGTAATAGTTATGGGGCGCGATGTTGAACTCAAAGATCTGGGCGAGGTCGCCGACTTTCTTTGACTGACTAAAACCTATCCAGGCAACATCCACCATAAAAACATCGGCGCACCGCGCCTGGAAATAGGGAAGATAGTCCTGCATGTAGATCTGGTTCTCGCCGGTGCATATCTTCGTGCTCGTCGAGTCCTTTATCTGCCGGAGGGCTTCGGGGTTGTACATGTCTATTTCCAGCCAGAGCAGGTTATAGGGCTCCAGTATCTTGGCGATACGCATGCAACTCTCAGGTTTGAAGTTGAAGTTCAGGTCGAGGCAGATGTCCACCTCCGGTCCCACTGCCTCCCGGAATGTACCTATCAGGGTTTCAATATGCCTAAGCATGCTGTTGGACGTCACCTGATCCGTGGATTCAGCCCGGCCCAGGCCTCCACCAAAGCCGTCGAAATGCACGCGGGCAGGGTCTCCCGGGAAGACAATGTTGGTCTTGAGAGCGGTATAGCCCCTGCGGACCACTTCCTTCCCAAGGGCCGCAATATCGTCCATGGTCCTTATGGGCGGAGTTCCCATTTCAGGATACAGCGCCCTCGTCGTGCCGCAGTGAGACCAGTATAATCTTACTTTGTCCCGCGTTGGCCCCCCGAACAAATCCACTACCGATAGGCCCAAAGCCTTGGCCTTGATATCCAGGAGCGCGAGCTCGACACCGGCAATGGCCTTGGCCCGGATTCCCAGCGGCTCGGAAATCGCATGGCGGGACATGTCCCAGAATCTCATCTCGTAAGCTCTTGGATCTGTGCCCATGAGCAGGGGTTTCAGGTCCTCGATGGCGCCCGCCACGGCAAAGGGTCCCCGGGCAACACTGCATTCACCATAGCCGGTAATTCCCTCATCCGTCTCGACCTTGACGAAAATCCAAGGCCGCCAACCCGCATCCACGATGAAGCTTTCCACGTTGGTGATCTTCATCTTTGTTTCCTCCCTGGGCGAAAAATTCTCCAGCTAATGAGCTGCTATGGGGTCTTTACCCTTGCTATTTTCTTAATGATGGATAGCTTATGGGGCATCCTGAGTTGACCTGCAAAGTGTTATCGGGTCCCTATCGGATTCTTGGCCAGCATCCTCCGGGCAGTTTTCATGGAAGCTTGCCCAGCTTGTCAGCCACACCGTACTCCTGCACCAAGGCCATCACCTGGTTCCACGTCTCGTCCTCTATCTCAACACCATTCTTGCCGCGCTCCTTCCGGTTCTTGGCCTCCTTCTCTCCTGGGTACATCACGTACTCGAAGCCCTCCGCCGGAGGGGTATCTTTCACGTAATCCACCATCTTGGACACCTCAGATTTGGCCGCGGCCAGGGGCGCAAACCGCTCGATGTCTATAGCCACGATGAGCGAGCCGTTGCTGAACTGTTTGCCGGGGCTTCCCGGGAAACCGTCGCGGGACATAATGGCGCCGAATAGGTCGGTCATGAAGGCCAGGCAGAAGCCCTTGTGCCCGACCGATCCGCCAACAGGCAACAGAGAGCCGCCAGCGTAAAGGTCATTGGGGTCGTTGCTGGGGCGGCCCTCTTTGCTAAGTATCCAGCCCTCGGGGAGCTTATGGCCGCGGGCACGGTACACCCTTATCTTGCCCTCGGCCGCTACGGACGTGGCGAAGTCCGAAACAATCGGCCCCTCTTCCTCGCTGGGGAAACCCATCGCCATAGGATTGGTGCCTAACTTCCTTTGGGAACCGCCGAAGGGCACCTGGTAAGGCACATACCCACCGGTGGAACAGAACAAGATCGCCGCGCAGCCCGCCCTTGTGGCCATCTCCGCGTAGGCCCCCAGCCGGCCCAGATGGCCTAAATGCCGCACGGTGACACAGCTTACGCCCTGCTTCTTGGCCTTGTCAATGGCCACCTCGGTGGAAAACTTAGCAGCCACCTGGCCAAAACCATAATGGCCATCAACTTGGGCCGCGCCGGGAGACTCGCTGACGATCACAGGCTTGGCCGCGGGGATGATCAGCCCCTCTTTGATCTGACGGATGTACTGCAGGACTCGAATGAAGCCATGTGAGTCGTGCCCTGTCAAGTTGTTATCGGCCAGGTGCTGCGCCACTATCAGGCTGTGCTCCTCCGGGGCCCCGGCGGCCAAAAAGAGATGAAAGGCAATTTTCTCCAGTTGCTCACCCTTAAGTATATGCATTCGGTATCCTCCTCTTGTGACTTGGTATAGCTATTTTTAGAACTATATATCCAAAGGCCTGATCACACAACTGCAAAATAATCAGGAAAGTAACCCTTCAGTCACTGGTGGGTGGCCAAGGTCGGATGAGGAAAGGTTCGGCGTAAAGGCCAAGGACGCCCATGGCCGGGGGGCCAGTCCAGTCCGCTTGGAATCATGAGGCGCTGATTTCTTCTAGGAAATGGGTATTGTCGAAATACTCAGCAAGGGCCGGATCGTGGAGCTGAATAAGGTGTTGGAACCGGGAAAGGAGGCACGGAGGCTGGAAATTCGCCGCTTTAAAATATTTGCCGGCGAGTTCATGCATGACCTCGACACCATGTCGCATATCGGAACCCAGGCCGAAGCTCCTTCCCATTTTATCCCCGCCCTTTATTAGGGCAAAGAGGCGGAAGGACTCAGCAGATCATCCGGTCAGTTGCCCCGGCATTATTCGCGATCTCAAAACGCGGGTCGTCTCCACTTCCGGCATACGAAATGAATAGCATCATAAGCAAGACCGCTGACAGCGGAAACCCCTACGACCTCGCGGAAAAGACGATGGCCGGCATTTTAGGTAAATCAGGTTTGCCGGATACCATGAAATCCTCGAATCTTTTGCGGCAAATTGCCGAACAGAAGAGGGATCCGGCTGAGATTGCGAGAACTGTCCAGGGAAGCTGGGGATAGACCTTGGAGACTGAAATTCATCGGCCATTGATATCGGCGCTCGGAGCCAGATCGTTAGCAATCGGGAAGGGGCTGAAGTCTTTGATAAGAGGAAACAGGAGATAAGGTGGGCCGCGTGCGGCTTTTTGCAGAGACATCTGCAAGACTCACGCAAAGCAGAATTCAGGGAGAGGTGGGAATCTTATGAAGGGTAACACCTCACTTTTCTATGAGATTTTCTCAAGCTTGCTAACCCGCGTGGCTTGGGGGACGTAGTGGAAAGTTAACACCTTTAATCTTCCCCCTCCATCTTTCGAATAGCCTTGGCGATTGCCGAGGTGCAGGCCCCTAAACCCCTTACTATCTCCGCCATAGCAATCCCATACTCTCGACTCAAAATCCATGCAATCTTTGATCGTTCTCGCCCCAGCAAGGACCGATCGAGGACGCGGCGAGAAGGGATCAGTCCGTGAAATAAGGGATTTTCCTGTTTCATGGGCTGACCCCTTTTACCTGCGGTGCGGGTTGCTTGTTCGGACCTCTGGATGTCCGCGGTCAGGTCCGCGGTTGTTAGGCGTCGCTCATGGCCCAGGCGGGAAAGGATGATCAGGCTGTCGATCGGCATGGCGGTTCCGGTCTGCTCCTCGTGGCGCAAGAGCAAGCCCTCTGAGGTGAAAACTATGGATCTGGTTTTCGGCACCTGGACTACAACAATTGGCTTGCCATCCACATCGAACAGCTCTGTTCTCACTGTTACCGGTGGGTTGGTTCTATTGGTGATCAGCGCGGCAAACCCGCGGACGTCCTGGTGATTGGGATGGACACCGGTGACCGTTCCATCGTGAATAATTTGATAGACAAATTTATTAAAATCGGAATACTCTGTTAAATAATAGAGAAAGCCAGATATAGACAGTTGGTTTACAAAGATTATATTAAGCAATACGGAAAATATCGCCATAACAGGATACAAGCATGATAAAACCAACTTCGCCAAAAGTTCTTCTACTCAATCCTCCCGGACGCCGTAATTATGGCCGCGACTACTACTGTAGCAAAGTCAACAAGGCCAACTATGTAGAACAGCCTGTTGATTTTGTTTATTTAACGGGCATTCTGGAACGGCACGCGGAATACCTTGTCATTGATGCTATTGTGGATAAACTTGATTCTTCCGCCTGCTTAAAACGCATCCTTGACTTTCACCCGGATGTAATCGTCTTTTTAAGCGGATGGGTTTCCTGGATCGAGGACTTTCCATTTCTGGCAGCGGTCAAACAGCATTTGCCGGGAAGCCGTTTGATCGGTATGGGCGATCTTTTTTTGGATCGGGACGTTTTCTTAAAGCACGACTGGATCGATGCTGTCCTTTATGATTTTCGCAATACGGATATCCTGGAATATTTGAGCGGCAATGTTCAGGCGGTGTCCAATATGCTCGTGCGCCATCAAGGAAAGATGGTCGAAAAAAAATTAGCAAAAAACCAGGCTCCGAAGACATTCCGGTCATTGCTTCCGCGACATGAATTATTTCTGAAACATGCCTATTCCTTTCCCTTCGCCAAGAGACTTCCTTTCGTTACCGTTTTAACGGATTTCGGCTGCCCGTTTCGCTGCCGGTTTTGCGTTTATTCTGAAATTGGCTACCGGACAGGGGATTTGGCGGGAGTTTGTCAAGAATTAGAACTCATCCGCTCGCTCGGAGTTCGGGAGGTTTTCTTTAAAGATCAGACCTTTGGCATCGACCGCCAACGCGGGGAAGCTCTCTGCCGCTTCATGATTGACAACAAGATGGACCTTTCCTGGACTTGTTTTCTGCGGGTCACCCAGGCGAAACCCGATTTCCTGAACCTGCTTAAAGATGCCGGATGTCACACCATTATCTTTGGGGTGGAAACAGCCAGTCAGGATGAACTCAACCGGTATCAAAAGCAAACATCCATCGAGGAGACTCGACGGGCCATTCGAGCTACGCGGCAAATGGGCATTCGCTCGGTCGGCACGTTTATCCTGGGATTCCCCAATGAGGACCAGGCGAGCATCCAAAACACGATTCGGTTTGCTTTAGAGCTTGATCCTGACTATGCGGCTTTCAATACGTATGTCCCGAAAACAGAAGCGATGGGGTTCGACTCATCCCTGAATCACAGGTATGATCAATCCGGGATTGAAAGTAACACGAATGCCGGCAACGGGGTTCTCACCGGGCAGGAGATCATTCATTGGCGGCGGCAGGCCGTACGGCGTTTTTATCTTCGGCCGCGTTATATCCTTCGGAAGTTGCTGCGGATGAAATCCGGCGTTGAACTCAAAATGCACCTGAAAAGTTTCTTGTTTGTTATGAAAGAGTCCTGATCGAGGTGGGGAGCACCATCAAGACCCCGCCCGTATATCACCGGAATCCGGCGGTCTCCAGCGCATCCCCCCTTTAAAACCGTAAGCGCGGTAAAGGAAAAAGGTTTTAACCGGCTTCTTCTGATCCCTGGCGTCCGACGACCATACGGAAGGCCGGAAAATATCCAGCTTTACCGGGGGATCCACATGTTCAAAAACCTGATTTAGCTGCTGCCAATGACTTACGCTGTCATAGGTCACGCCAACGGCGTCCCAACCCATTAGATCATCATCCTTCCACCAATAATCGTAAACATTGGGGCGGGACCAGCGATTGATGGAAACCGTTTGGGGATTCGTGGGTGTGTAAAAAGCAAGTTCACTGGCCGTCTGGTAGTTTAAACCAAAGATAAAGGTTCGTGACGGATTCGGCATGGTTTGGACCAGGTCATAGGTTTTTAACCCCAATTCCCGCCAACCGCCAAGTTCGGTTGCCGGGCGATCCATATGCGCCGGTATAGGCAGCACCGGCCATACCGTTTGGATCAATACCAGGGCCGTGATAACATAGGAACTGCCCACGGCCCAGGGCCACAGACGGCGCCCCAAGATGGGCTTTTTTTCCGTAAAAACCCGCGTTGGCCTGG
This sequence comes from Deltaproteobacteria bacterium, assembly GCA_016875165.1. Classification (GTDB taxonomy): domain Bacteria; phylum Desulfobacterota; class SM23-61; order SM23-61; family SM23-61; genus JAHJQK01. The sequence continues at coordinate 49,670 of VGSF01000021.1, read as the reverse complement.
GCCCATACAAGGCCGCCGTCAAAACGGCGGCGGTTAAATATCCTGCGCCCGGCCAGTTGCCGTATACCCGGGTATGCAAGCTCAATAGAGCAAAACCGGCAAAAATGGGCAAGGAGGTATAAACCAGATAAGGATAAATCCAATTTCCCGCCGGATAACCTTTCCTGATCACCGCCAGCCAGGCCATCAACCCAAGGACGAACACTATCGGCGATAATAGTCCGGCCTGGGAAGCTAAGTAGTCTCCAAAAAATTCCCAATGTATCGCCAGGGCTTCGTTGATGCCGCCGATATGGGCAACATGGCGCAGGGAGTTCCAGTTGTTGGCGGCGTTCCAGATAACAACGGGCATAAACATCAGCGAGCCGATCAAAACACCCACGTAGGGCCGGAGGCTGGCGAGCCGGCGACGGTGCAACGGCGAGAACAATCCATATCCCAAAGCCGCCGGCAGAAAAATGACCATGGTGTATTTGCTGAGCATGCCCACACCAAACCAGATGCCGCTGGCCAGCCATTGAGCCCAGTCCTGGCCTTCATAGGCCCGGGCCACATGATAGGCGGCGCCGGCCCAGGCTGCCGCCTGCAACCCGTCAGGGGTGGCCATTAATCCGCCCACATTAAACTCGAGTATCGCCTGGGTGATCAGGGCCGTATTAAAAGCCGCGCGGCAATCCACCCAACGGGCGGCCATGCTTACCAAATAAAGGGCGGCCACGGCCATGGCGATGATGGAGGGCAGGCGCACCCCCAGCTCGGTATGTCCCAAAAAATAAGTGCTGAGCCGGATGGCCCAGGCAATCATGGGGGACTGGTCATGATAGCCCCAGGCTAAATAACGACTCCATTGCCAGTAATTGGCCTCATCAGGCGCCAGCAGAAAAAAATTGGCGTAGATCAGGCGGAAAAGGGTAAACCCCAATACCCAGGCCCAGGCCAGGATAAGATAGCTTTGGTCGGTTTTTACGGTCATACGTATGCTACTTCCCGCACTTCACATTTTTAACTTTATTTCCATATCCTGAATCAGCCTTTCAATCTCCTCTCGTTCCTCCGGGTCCAGCTTATTCTCAGATAGACGTTTCTTGAGAGCAAGCAATTGCTGCTGGTCACGATATTCCTCACAGGATAAAACCATCTATTGAGTCCTCACCGATTTCCGTAGATCTTAGACCGGCCATTTCCGGTCGCAAAATGCCCTTCTAAGGCTTCTTTTGATAGGTGCTCGAGGATGAGGAAATCCGTGATGTGATGTGCTGCTGAAAGGGCAGCTCGGGGGCTTTCTTGCGCGGCATGGTCAGTCCTTTCGGGGGTTGACCCGATATTCCGGCTGTGACTCGCGCAGAAGCGCTGTTTCCAGGCGCGTGGCCGCTTTAAGAATCGTTCGCGCCCGGTCGCGCAGCGCGTCCAGCATCGCCAGTTTCTCCGCCACGGGCCGGCCGGCCAGCCTCCGCCGCATCTCCCGCTTGCTTTCTATAATCCGTTGCAGGTCGAAGCTCATGGCATAGTCCGAAGAAAGGTACGCTCGAACTCCCGCCACCGGTCAACAAGGCCGTGCCGCGCCAGGATGGCTTGGAAATGCTCAGCCTTCAGCACGCCAGCCTCGACGAACTGAAGCAGGCGGGCCTTGTCCTTGGCACGGCCGGTTTGCAAGGCCACTGCCGCGAGGTGTTCCGCCGCAAAGACCCGCGCGGGAGTGCCGTCCACATCCACGGTGACGGCATCGGCCAGCGCCTCTTCCACCAGCGGGCTCGTTGGCGGCAGAAATTGAACGGGCCATCCGGCAAGGACGATATATTCGCCCTCGACCACCCCGCCACGGGCTGTGAGATAGTCGTGGATGGGGCGCAGGTCAAGCAGCACCTGACCGGGCTTCTGTGGGACCGCTACAAAGATATCCACATCCAGCGTGGCAACCGGCTCAAGGTAGAACGTCGCACCCACCGCCCCGCCGATAGCGTAATGTTCCACGATCCCGTCAGCTTCCATCCGATTGATAAGGCTAATGATCTGGTCAACGCTCACGTCGATCTTCTTTCCGACAGAAAAGAGTGAACTGGCCGCCACAGGGTCGCGGTGTTGGTACAATCGGTCAGACGTATCTTTCCGTCAGGAGCGAGCATTTTCAACTGTCCGATTTTTTCGGACACTTCGCCATACATCTTTCTATTTCCCTTGAAACATCGCCGACAGATTTACTTTTAAAAAGCTTCCTTTTAATCTTGGCCTATTCGCCCTAGCCGGATTCATATTGCAATATGAATCTCGTGGAATTGACCAATCCCAGGCTCTTTACGGCGCTGGTCAGGCGAAAGACGCAGCAGATCAGCTATAATGTTTACACGTTTCTCCTGTCATTTCCATTTGTTTGTTTGGCCCGACCCCACCCCGCTATAATTTTTGTGGCAAGTGTGCCGTAAGTTCATGGGCACTCAATCGTCCGGTCCCCGGTGCGAGGTGGCTTCCTCGTCGACCCAGTCCTCTTCGGTGTAGGACATACCTTTCCGCCCCGGAACTTGCCGCTTCGCCCCGGCTCGATATGGGGGGCAGCTTTTCGGCCCGTAGCAGAAAGTCTCGAACCGGTATCTCTTCTGGGACGGGTTCCACTGGTCGATGATCATTTCCACCGGCATCCGGCAGCCCCAAATGCAGGTCGAGCATGTCGAGTCGTACGTCCGGGCATCCAAGCGTCGATGGCCCCGGCTGCGATAGGTTTCCAGGTCGGGCGGCACACCATGGAACGGCGGCGTCGAAGTCAACCTCCCCTGGGCTTCCCGATCGACCTTGATGCCGCTCGTTTTGTACAACCCGGCTGTTTCGAGCCGGGGGTCGGATACGGGGATGGAAAAGCCCCTCAATTGCATGCCAACACAGAACCGATGTTTTTCGTTCGCTTCTTTGCCGACGGCGATAAGAAACTGCCCCGTCTGGTCGCCGCACGTTCCCTCGATGCGCAGGACGTATCCCTGATAGATGTGATGTCGCTGATCAAATGACCGCAGGAGACGAATACGGGGCTGAACCGCCGCGATGCGGCCCGACCAGGCTATTTTCTCTGCTCCAGACTTTGGACCAGGTTTGAAAAACTTCATGGGAATCCTCAGTTACGGCACAGTAAAGAGGTGCCGCAATTTATGCCTATTTGCTGCGGGATCGAATTCTCTTTGAATATCGTCCCGAGCAGCCCGGCCTAAGCGGCTCCATGTTGTAATATCATTCGGGTTGGTGGTCGTGTCATAGCCGTTTTCCATTCCAATTCCAATAAGATCAGTGATCAGATAGCGGTCATGATGCTCGTCCCAAATGAAAATATCGACCTTCAAACCGGCAGTAGCAAGGTCGTTTCCCCACGCTTCTCGAAAGCGATTCTCCCAATCCACGGGATCTATAAGTTGACGGTTTCGACCAGACCCGACATACACGACGCGATGGATCTCAATGAGCGGCATGTGGCGACGGCCTTTCGCCAAAAGCAATATTGGCAGTACATCCAAATACCGTCGCTGGCTTGGATCGAGGTGGGGGTCGATAAGCATAACCGAGTTGGCAGATTGCATAATCAGCCGAAGCTGAATTTCGTAATCACCATGGCATCTCGCCAACCGCACCGATGCGCTTCGAGAAGTCCAACATGGGGAATTGCCAAGTCGGTCAAGCCGCCCTAAAATTGTATCGGCGCCGACTGCATCAACTATTTGAGCCGTGGATATGACACCTGTCATAGGATCAATTTGGTGAGAGGCCAAAGCTTCAAGGCACCACTCCACATCATTTGCTGGAGCAGAAGAAAGTGCCGCTACCGCAAGGCGAAGGCGATTCTGCTTAATCATTTTTTTGAGCAGTTCCGTCCCGCGTCGATGCCAGGGGCGATCATGATTTCTAAAAACAGCAAGCCATTCGCCAGCACGCAGGTTGCGTAGTAAAGCCTCCTCAAGGAATACTTCTTTGAGATGTTCCAGGCGAGCAGTCCCAACTTCTTCGTGGGGATAAAACCGTGTATCAAAAACATCTGGTGTCAGGGCATATTCGCAAAGAAGGGCCATCAAAAAATCTCCCGAAGCCCTTCCTCGAAGAATCCGCCCGGCCAGGCCTTCACTAATTCGCCATTCTCATTTAGAGGCATTTCTCGGACAATGCTGCGAGAACCATCTGGCTCAACAAACAAGACCATAACATCTTCAGGATGGACCGAAAGGGCTCCTTCCGGCAATTTGCCTGTAGTGGTTTCCCTAATGCGACGCATGATCCGTAAGAGAAGGTGTTCACTATGGGATTCGATGATAAATCGATTATGATTTTCACCGAGTGCAGATTCAATAAATACATCCCCAAGTTCTGCTTGAAGTGCCGGATGGAGATGGATTTCGGGTTGTTCTATGGCGATTAAACATTGCTTATTGCCAAGAGAGCTTACGAGTACGGGTAGCACTTGAGAAATTCCTATGCCGACATCTCGATGACTGACAACCGTCTCGGTTCTCTTATCTCTTAGGACAAGCTCTCTTACTTCTGATATATCATCTTCAACACGCTTTAAATTTCCTAATACACCCTCGATATCTCCAAATAAATCCCCCTGATATTTTTCCATATCTCCAAATTCTTCTTCAATTTCGCTAATTCGCTTCGAATAATGCTTCTCCAGATTATCAATGGTTAATAAATGCTGCACGATCAATTCATATGGCGTACTTAATTTTTGGGTATCACCCAGCCACTCATTAATCTTTGTTTTTAGGTCTGGCCGCCGCCGCACTTCTTCCCAAGCGAAACCCCCACCCGCAGTCCAATTTGGGTCATGGTATTGCGAAAAGGCGATATGCCGGGGAGGGTAAGACCGCAAGGGGCCCAAATATCGAAATTGATTAAGTTCCTTTTCAACATATCCTGTGAGACCGGTTACGATTTCATCTATAATTCGTGGAAAAAAAATATTTGTTGCAGCAAGTAAATCCTCGTTTCTTCTGCTTTTGCTAATAGGCATTAGGGACTCATATTCTTTCGAAAGTTTGGCCTGCTGCGTAAGCTGCTCTCTTCTGATTCCTCTTGGGAGGAAGATGACATTCTCAAATTTTAGGGTTGAGACTAATTGGGATATTCCGTCGTCAATTATACTGAAATCATGGGAAGTAATTTGTTCAGTTGTAGTTGCGGTTTTTAAAATGGCACTTATTAGCGTTCGAAAAATGGGATGCTCACTATTTATCATATCCAAGTGCAGGATCCCTTTTTTCCTTGCACTTATCTTAATCAACACTGACTTGTCAGCCAATAAGCGATATGTCTTTGTTTGGGGCTGCTGGCTCGCTTCCAAAAATTCTTTGAGTGTCAAATTTTGATATTTATATTTCTCCAATTCCGACCTGGATAATCCAAGATCATTGCCCTCCTCCTTAAGCCCTTTAAGAATTTCTGATAATTGCAGATGGCCCATTAGATTAATAGCCTTTATGGTGGATTCATCAAAACCTTTCCCTATTGTGATACCAATGGCAATATTTTTCGCCCCCCTAAATATTTCTCCCATTCGACCATTCAATTTTTTTGTCTCAAACTCAAACGCCAAATCAACTTGATTTTCAGCATTGCGTCTGTGGACGTACTGTTTAAAACCACCTAAATCAATGGAATCGCCACCAATTTTCGTTCGATGGACATCAAGGTTTCCTTCAAACATTGCCTCATGGGCGAGTACAAGCGCGTGAATTAAGCTTGATTTTCCTGAACTGTTTGGCCCGAAAATTAGCGTTAGAGGGCGAATTGGCATATATTGGGTTTCCGAAAATGCCTTGAAATTACCAATCATAAAACCTGAAATCATGATCGTCCTCGCTATAGGCTATTGTAATTTTCCATAAGTTTGTTTTGGTGCTCAATCTCGGAAAGGATTTCATCCAAATGCGCCTCGCGCCACTTGGCTGTCAGGTCGCCGCTGAAAGCGCGGTGGAGTAAAACGGCAAAGACTTGGTCAATGTATTCTCCTGAACGCATACGTTGAGCTCTTAGCGGCAAAAGGCTTCGGTATGCTTCCGTAAACAATTGGAGCGGTCTTGCGGCTGGCAATGGGATGCGGAGGGCTGCCAACGAAGACTGAGCCACTGAGGATTGATTAACCCATCTCTTGGCAATGATCGGGAAAAACTTCTTTGCCCATAACAGATGGAGGAGTCCAGCAAGATACTCCGGGGTGATACGCAAGTCGGACACACGAAGACGGATCAGGTGATTGCTGAATAGGTAAATTCGGTTATCAGGAGGCATGAAGAGACATGTCTTTCCAACCTTGTCCTCGCTGTTTGTTCCCATGAAAAGCACATCTCCCTCCATCAGTCGATACCGCTCGGTATCTCGATCGAGTGGAACGGTGCGAACAAGTTCCAGATTGAGCACTCCCGAATCGTCAATATTGTTCATGCGGAGATGTGGCACACCGTCTTCAACATCCTTTTCACCGCAAGCGAATCCGTTCTGTAGCTCAACTTCAAGTTCCGCAAGAGGGATACCCTCGCTGGAATTCATCAATGCCAGAGGGTCGCCGAACATTTTGTAGAAGAGGGCAGGGAGGATATGGGCAGATTTAGCGTCGGCCTCGGCGCGCTTTTTGCGCAGGGCATACGCCTGATCAAGGATTTCCACAATCCGTCGCTGTTCCGAAGGGGCAGCCAATGGAATTGTAAGGTTCTCAACATCTTTTCGAGTAACGCCTTTGATTGTGGCACCACGTTGGGCAGCCAGAATAACAGGCATCTTATTTCTAATAGCAGCTACTACATACTTTGCAGAAACGCCACGTTTCAGAACAACGCCAGTTATATCTTGGCTTATGGCAATATCGACCGGAGCAATAGCGATTTTGCCTACGCCGGTTCGAGTTACAATCAGGATTGATCCCTTTGGAACAATATTTGTTGCGCTGTTGTCTATAGCAGCTTGGTTTATATACCTCCGACCAAGGATTACTCCCCCATCGTCAAAATCAGCCCCCGTTATCCAAGGGACACTTCCTTGCCAGTATTCCTCAATTTTCGTGTTGGGAGTCCCGCCGCTAATAAAGCCTTCGGCAAGTCGAGAAATTTTATACACAGGCCAGATCATTCAACTGCCTCCACTTCCTGAAGCAGCTTTTCAACCACGAAATACACGAACCACCCAAAAATATTATGCATTATTTTTCCCCTTTCGTGTCTTTCGTGTGTTTCGTGGTTCTATTTTCCTTTCTATTTGGGACAGCACTGTCATGCTTCAACCCCTTTGAGAAGCCGTTCTAATCCCTGGGTGATTTCCTGCTCAAGCGTTAGTGCCTGCCGGATAAGCTGAGCTGGGTCCTCATCCGGGGGCTTCTCTGCTATCTGCGGCTTATAACGACCAGCGGCCAGATTGTAATCGTTCTCGGCAATGGCTTGGAGAGGACTCCACCAACAGCGGGGTTCGTCGCTGCCCGCTGGCAGAAGCGTTCCTGCCTTTACACCGGAAATGCGCTTAAACCCGGATTTTTTGTAATCCGACCACTTTTCCAAAAGGTCCGGGATGTCGTTTCGTTCGGGTGTTTCAGGCCTACCGCCGCCCGAGATCTTATCCGGGTCGAAGCCGTCGGCTCTTACCTCATAAAACCAAACCTTCCCCTTATGCTTTTCTTTCGTGTCTTTCGTGTGTTTCGTGGTTTCAATCGGACGCCGGAAGACAAGCACTCCGGTCTTGACGCCCGCATACGGTTTGAATACTCCAGCGGGAAGCGACACCACGGCCAAAAGATCATAGTCCTCGATCAGCTTGCGTCTAAGCTCTTCATGCGCCGAGGTCGATCCAAAGAGCAGCCCTTCGGGCACCACCACCGCGCAGTGCCCCCCTGGGGCTAAAGCTTCCATCATCACGCCCAGGAAAAGCAGCTCACTCTTTTTGGAATTGGTGGGCAGGTCTTTACGGATAGATTCCCTTGGAAGTACTCCAGCGAAGGGTGGATTAGATAGGATTACCTTGTATCGGCGGTTAAGGTCGTCGTCGCTGAGACCACCCATGTCCGAAAGCGTGTTGGCACGCTTGACGCTGGCCTTCCGGATACCATGAAGCACAAGGTTCATCATGGCGATACGCATCATCTGGCGAGAAACATCGTTGCCGTAAATTGACCGTTCAAGAAGATTCCAATCAGGAATTTTCTCGCCGGGTCCCTTACGGTAGGTTTGGAGGGTCGGGATTTCTGCCTTGGCTTCCTTGATGGTCTGGCCCCTTTTCTCCAGCCATTCTTCACCATAAATGGGAACTTCCTGGGGTTCGGTGGAATACTTGGCGAGGATGTACTCCACGGCATCGATGAGGAAACCCCCTGTTCCGCAAGCCGGATCATAAATCGTGTCTCCCAGGTCCGGGGCCACCATCTCGACCATCATGGTACGGATTTGGCGCGGGGTTCGGAATTGGCCATTCAGGGCCGACTGGCCGAGATGGGTAAGAAGGTACTCGAAAATATCCCCTTTGACATCAGTTCCAAGTTTGGCGAAGTCGATACCGTCGATCTCGTCAATAACCTGCTTGAGAACGTTTGGATCCACGATCTCCAAAACGGCGTCGCGAAAGTACTCGGCAATCTGCGGTTCCTCTTTAACCAGAGAAGCCATATAAGGAAATACGTGGTCCCGGACGAAATCGCGAAGTTCCGTGCCGCTTTTGAACCGCCATTTCCCCCAGCGATAACGCTCTGCCTGTTTAGGGAAAAGAAGCTGGCCATTTCCATTACCGTTGCCACCCCGGCCTAAAAGACGCGCTTTTAGTTCTCGACTGGACTCTTCCTCATCAAGGAGTTTGAGATATATTAAATATGAGATTTGCTCAATATAGGTAACAGGATTGGTGACTCCTCCGGCCCAGAGTATGTCGGTAATCCGGTTGAGCTTCCTTCTTAATTCTTGATTCATTCTTTAACCTCACGCAATTTTCTGCATAAAAACGGAAGTGTTCATATCCACGATTATCTCTTTCAAGCCCTTTTCCCCAAAAAGCTCCACGCCCAGCTCCGCCGCATTTAGAATTGATAGGGGAGGGTTGAATAGATCATCAAGCACGATCTTTCCCCTGGCTATGCCCCGATTTTTAATAAGTGATAAGTATTGAGCCTGCTGGGGCGTAAGCGACTTGGCAACGAGCCAGGCCTGGAAATTTTCTGTCAATTCCTCCTCACGGGGCTTGATCTTGAGGCTGCCGAGAGCCGCCTTGATGAAGTCGATCAGGTTGCCGCCGGGATTCCGGTAAGCGCGCCGCAGGTTCTCCTCGTTGAAATACATTTCGGGCCGATTCAGTGTTTCGGCTAACGCGTTTTCCTCTTCTGCGGAGAGGCTCTTACCGTCGCGCAGCTTCTGAATTGTTGGGTCGTTATTGGCTGCCGCCCGGACGGCCTTCTCCCAGTTGGTCACATAGTCGCGTTTGTCAAACCTTTCCCCTTCCGGGCCCACTTCAACGTAGGTCACGGCGTGCAGCCATTCATCCTGAAGGCCAAGCTCGACAAGGTCCCCGGGCGGCTTTGGCGGCCTCCGCTCGCCACCCGGAGCAGGACCTACTCCGGTTCCGGTGAAGATATCAGTATCGCTGTCGTTGAAATATTCATGATTCTCAAAGAAGTCATAGATGACAAATTTCTTTTTAGCGATATGGGGAGCGGTTCGCGTTCCTCTCCCTCGCATCTGCTGATAAAGAATAGGGCTTCTCACACGGCGGCACATCACCAGATGGAGTACCTCGCGGCAGTCGAACCCGGTATCCAGCATGCCAACGCTCACAGCGACCTGGGGATATTCCTCCCGCTTGAACCTGCGAATCAGGTCGTCGGCATCAGCCACATCGCTGGTGATGACCTCGGCGTAACGGCCTTTGTGCTCCGGGTGAAGCGTATTCAGGTAGGAGGCAAGACGTGCGGCGTGATGTTTGGTTATGGCAAAAACAATGGCCTTGCCCGGGCCGATTTTCTGCGCGGGCGCCAAATCCTTATAGTTTTGCCAGGCCAGCCGGTCGAATTCCTCCATCATTTTGCGGTTGGTGTCTTCGTTCGTCCATTTGCGCTCGAATTCGGCCGGGTCATAAAACTCGTCACCTACCTCCGCCCCCTCGGCAAGGATAACGGTGATCCCAGTCGCGAATCTATACGGACACAGGTATTCGTCTCTGAAAGCCTCCTGGATTGGATAGGTAAAATCGGGTTGATCATCCCGACACTGGTAAAATTGGAAGGTGTTTCGCTCGATGTATGCCGAGGGTGTTGCCGTAAGACCTATATGCAGGGCATCGAAATGGGTAAGGGCTGTCTGCCAGGAGCCATAAATGGACCGATGGCATTCATCGGCGATGACGACATCGAAATAACCGCTGGTAATTTCACTGTACCGCCCTATCATCGTTTGCAGCAGGCAGACTGTAATCTGCTGCTCTTGCCTGGCCATGCCCGCCCGCAGCCAATAACTGCTGTATTGGTTCAAAATGTCCTGGATTGCCTCCAGGGCCTGTTTGGCCAGTTGCTCACGATCCACCAGGAAGAGAATGCGCTCGGCCCTCCCAGCCTGGATGAGACGCTTCAGATAGAGGCAGGTGAGATCCGTTTTCCCGGTACCGGTCGGCAACTCGATGAGGAATCGCCGCTTCCCAAGTTCGACGGCATGGTCTAAGGCTTGCATAGCCTCTCGCTGATAGGATCTTACTTGCCGGGTTTCTCCCTGGCGAATGTAATAATCCGGGATTTCAATCGTGGCCATAGCCTTCCTGGTGGTCCTCATTTCCACCAGCCGCTCCAGATCCCGCCTGGAGAAAAAGGAGTTGACGATGCGGGCGTCGTCATTCCCATAGTCCCAGAAATAGATCAATTCGCCGTTGGTAAGAAAAATGAAGGGGGCGCCGATTCTTTTGGCGTAAGGAAGCGCCTGTTGCTTTGCGCTGTAAGGTTCAATTGCGGAACGTTTGGCTTCGATAATGGCCAGGGCTCGCCCGCGGCGATCCGTTAGAACGTAATCCGATCTCCCTGTCGGGATTTCATCACCATCCAACGTTACCTTTCCCCCTTCTGGGCCATACGTCGCCATGGATTCCGCCGTCATCGGGAATCTCCCTGCGGGAAACTCGGTGAGTACCTGCGACTTGTCGGCGGGGTCCCATCCCGCCTGCCTGAGCAAGTCGTCAATCACGATCCTGGCATCGGCTTCCGTTGAGTATCCCTTCAAACAACCCCCTCCAGGTTAAGACGTTCGTCATTGGCATTCAGGAAAATAATCAGCCAGGTATTTGCCATTATAATAGACGTCGCAAACGAGGCGATCGTGATCTATCTTGTAGGCCGAGCTCAATTCGACCTGATCACCAAGAATGAGCCTGGCAAGTTTATTTTTAGCGTTCTGGCCTCCAGCTACATGGATCTCTGGGGCGTCATAGCCGGTCGGGCGAACACGGGAACCTGGCTGGCCGTTCCACTTCCATTGAGGGGAAACCTCGAACGTATCGCCGTCGATGACTGATGTGACCGTGAATATTGGCATGGCTGCTCCTTTCTAATTTCAGGCTTTCGGTTTTTTCCCGTACCCAATAAAGAGCAAGGCACATGCCATAACCTATGAAAAGTCCAACTGTTTGATATGATTTGATTTACACCAATCCGGATGATTTATCAACCAATTTATCTTTAACCCAGGTTGAAACATCTTAAACGCCGGTTTAAGTTTTTGGCTTCCCTGCCCGCCGCGACGTGCGCGGCGCAGGCGGGGACTGCTGAAGGAACTTGTGGACCGCTTGAGGGGTGATTCCAAGCAAGCGGGCCGCCTGGCTTTGATTGCCCTTTGTTGCTTCCAGAGCCCTAAGGATCATCTGTTTCCGCGCAGTCCCAAGAAACTCCTCCAGAGAAAAGCCCTCATATGGGTCTGGAAGCGCATCTAGCGGGTCCGCATATGCGATCGGCTCCGCGATAAGAAGGTCATCGGCATCCAGGACGTCGTGGCGACAGAGACGGACAGACCGTTCGATTACGTTTTCAAGATCCCGGACATTTCCCGCCCAATTGTGAGATTGGAGTCTCGCCAGGGCCTGAGAAGATAGTCTCTTGGGACGCCGTAACGAAACATTCAGTCGGTCGAGCGAGTGAAGGGCCAATTTGGGAATGTCGCTGCGTCTCTCCCGCAAAGCGGGAAGCCTAACCTCGCCGACGCTGAGCCTATAGAAAAGGTCTTCCCTGAACTTGCCTTGCTTGAGCATTTTTCTTAAGTCCCGATTGGTTGCACCCACGACCCGAACATCAACTTTGTGAGGCTTGGCTTGTCCTATCGGCTCCAGCAGGCCATCTTGCAGGACCCTGAGGAGCTTGGCCTGGGCCGGGAAAGGCAATTCCCCGAGTTCATCGAGGAAGAGCGTCCCTTTGTCGGCTGCATCGAATTTGCCGACCTGATCGGTTATCGCACCGGTGAAAGCCCCCTTCTTGTGACCGAACAGAATGCTCTCAACAAGGTCTTCTGGAATAGCGGCACAATTCACAGCAATAAAGGCCTCCCGTGACCTGCCGCTGAGTCTGTGAATGAACCGAGCAAACAGTTCTTTGCCCGTGCCCGTTTCTCCAAAAATGAGGATTGGAGCATGGGATGGAGCCAGCAACGCTCCCATCTCAAGTGCACGCTGCATGGCCGGGTGATCGCCGACTATACCGAGCTGAATCCTGGTGGAATCAACATCAGCTTCTTTCTCTTCAACGAGGATCGGCCCAGCTTGGAACCTGACGGTTGGAAATTCGCGAGAGGATAAATCTACCTCGCTAACGAGGGGACGTTCTTTCGTCACAAATTGAGGCGGGCGCACATGAAGAATACGCGCAGGAATCTCCCCGGAAGCCGTCAAGAGAACCCAGCATGCATGCATCTGGGGAGTACCCGAAGCTACCGCAATATAAAACTTGGAGGACTGAAAGCGCTCAATAATATTTTGCAGGTGGCTTCTGAGTCCTTTGAAAATGTCTTGGTATTTCGTGGGGTCGTCAAGGTCGATTCCGAGAACATGAACCTCGATATCGCGGTGAAGCTTGGAGATGGCTTTCTTCGTCTCTTGGGTAACCCTTTGCGTGCTCGGGGTATCGAAGAGAAAAATATGATCGAATGAGCGGGCGGCAAGAAGGGACAGGGTCGGCCCAGGCTGTTCCTCCTGGTCAACCAATCCCTGGAAATAGGGATCATGAAACCCTGTGAATGTTAGCAGAACATCCATCCTTTTTTCCCTTTAATTAAATTCTTCTAATAACCTCTGCTGCTTCACATTGGCTCGGTTTGTTCATCCTCAACCCTGGTTGGCAGATAGAGCATGTACTTGGACGCAAAGAGATGTTTGCTTTCGTTCAGTACCGAGTAATGGACAACGGTTTCATCTTTTGATGTGCACAGGATAATACCTATAGTGGGATTGTCGCCTTCAACCCGCTTCAGGTCATCGAACATGCGCACATACATGTCCATTTGGCCGATGTCCTGATGGGTGAGCTTGGCGGTCTTCAAGTCAATCAGCACGAAACATTTCAACAGATAGTTGTAAAACACCAAGTCGATGTAGAAGTGAGAGGTTTCGGTGCTGATGCGAAATTGTCGTCCGACAAATGAAAACCCTTTTCCCAATTCAAGCAGAAATCGCTCCAGTTGGGTGATGATTGCCGTCTCAATTTGCCGCTCGTTCGCGTTGGTGCATTCAGGAATTCCAAGAAACTCAAGGACATAGGGATCTTTGATAAAATCTTCGGGAACCGGATCGGAGGATGATGTCTTGACGGGAGCCTGCTCGTTGCTTGTCAACAACCGATCATAATAAAAAGAGTTGATGTTCCGCTCCAACTGGCGGCTGCTCCAGCGTTGGTTGGCGGCTTCTGTGATATACCACTCCCGTGCCTGTTCATTCTCCACCCTCATGATGAGGCGATAATGGGTCCATGTCAATTCTCTACGCAGCGCGTAGAGTTTTCCTTCCTCCGGAAATGTCAGGTAAAATTGTCGGAAATTCCACAAGTTGGCGACGGAGAATCCTTTGCCGAACTCGTCTCCGAGATTCCTGGCCAGTTCCTTGATGAGAGAGGAACCGTATTCCGCTCGCGCCTGGCCATTCTGTTCCTCTTCAATAATGCGCCTGCCGATTTTCCAATAAGCTTCCACCATGATGAAGTTGAGGGTTCCTTATGAACTGGAAGTCAACAGTGTTTCTTAAAATTGTCTCATAATATAGATAAATTATCATGAAATCAAGATGATTTCAAAAATCTGGCGGGTAACCCTGGGCTCTGACTTTTCTTGTTGTCCAATCGGGGAAGGGAGAAAAAATTAAATTACTTCCAGAGCCTCCACCCGAAACTCCCGGCCGGAGATGAGTTGACTCTCCTTGCTTTTGCATGACGGGCATTGGGTATTCCAGGTGGATTTATTTAGGGGAAAGATGAAGGAACAGGGGTTGCATTGCAACTGGGCAGGGACCCGGGAAATACGCAGCTTGGCGCCTTCGGCGAGGGATCCTTTGCCGACGAAGTCAAAATAGCGCTGGATCCATTCATCATCGAAGTCGCTGACTTCTCCGATCTTAAGGTGGATCTCAACGACTTTTTGCGCCTGGTTACGCTTGGCGTAATCGAGAGCGATTTCCAGGATGCTCTGGGTTATGGAAAGTTCATGCATTTTTAGGGACGCAGGCCACCGCGGATTGTCAGGCATCAAAAGCATTGAAATATAAGACCGAAGTCAATTTAAACAAGAAAGTTTTTGAAAATCAAGTAAAAAAGGGGAAAGGACCTTGAAGGAGCTGCTTAAAAGCTGGCATGATTTGGTAATAAGTATTATACTATTAAAGTTGATGGCCTTGTAAAAAGTCGTTACTCCGGTGAAAACCGGAGTCCAGAGGTTTGATAATTCCTTAAAATAACTGGATTCCGGCTTTCGCCGGAATGACGTAATGAAGGGAATTCTGACTTTTTACGGGTTCATCATAATATTATAGTTGGAAGTATTTGGGAGGTTTGACAGAATGAGGGAGAAATTTTTTGATGTCAAAGATGTAGACATCAAGGAGATACAAAAAGATTTAAGCGATTATCTGGCTAAAAAATACGGCCAGAGAGTCCAGTTTGCCGGGTTCGGCCCGCTTCCGGAACCTGCGGGGCAAAAGATCGAAGAAGGCGAAAAGGAGAAGCCTTCCGAGCCTGTATCCATCCACTTCGACATGAAACCCGAAGAGTTGAAGTCTTATCTGGACGAATATCTGGTAAGACAAGAGGAGGCCAAAGAAGTCCTGGCCACCAAGGTCTGCACCCATTTCAATCGCATCAAGATGTTTGAGTCCCAGAATAAAAATAAGCGAAATGAAAGTGTAGGGGAGATCAAGAATAACATCATCATGATCGGGCCTACAGGCGTGGGCAAAACTTTTCTGGTAAAGCTGATCGCCAAAAAAATCGGGGTTCCCTTTGTCAAAGGAGACGCCACCAAATTTAGTGAAACAGGTTATGTGGGCGGGGATGTGGAAGATCTTGTCCGGGATCTGGTGTATGAGGCCAAAGGGAATATTGAATTGGCCCAGTACGGGATCATTTATCTGGATGAGGTGGATAAGATCGCTGCTTCGCCCAACCTGATTGGACCGGACGTGTCTCGTTCGGGCGTACAGCGGGCGTTGCTAAAACCCCTGGAAGAGACCGAGGTGGAGTTGAAGGTCGCGCACGATCCAGTCTCCCAGATGGAAGCCATCATGGAATTCCAAAAAACCGGGAAGAGGGAAAGGAAGAAGATCAACACCAAATACATCCTTTTCATCATGAGCGGGGCTTTCACCGGTTTGGAAGAAATCATTAAAAAACGCTTGAACCGGCAGGGCATAGGATTTGGAGCAGAGATCAAGTCCAAAGATGAAAAGGCCGAGTACCTGAAGCAGGTGAAAGCCGAAGACCTGATTCAATACGGGTTTGAATCGGAGTTCATCGGCAGGCTGCCGGTGGTAACGGTTTTCGAACATCTGGAGATTGAGGATCTTTACAATATCATTAGGAATCCTAAAAGCCCGATCATCATTGGCAAAAAGCGGGACTTCAAGGCCTATGGGATCGACCTGCAGTTTACAGATGAATCGCTCCGGCGGATTGCCGAAAATGCTTATCAGGAGCGAACAGGAGCCCGGGGCCTGGTCAGCGCCGTGGAACGGGTCTTGCTAAAATTCGAACACATTCTTCCTTCGACCAATATTCGCCGCCTGGTCGTCACCCCGGCCATGGTGAATGATCCGGTGGGGGAGCTGAAAAAAATTCTGGAAGCTCCGGAAGATCCAGCGCAAGAAGCCCTCTTTCGAAAATTGCTTATGGAAGAAGAGATGGAGATGGAAAAATCCATCCGCAAAAGGGAACCGGAATTCGAGGCGCGTTACGGGAAATCTTTTGCCAACCGGCGGACTCGCCTGATTACCCGGCGGGCGGTGGAAGGGCGGATGGATGTGGATTCGGCGGTGGAAGAGGTGCTGGCGATTCATCGGGCGGCCCTGAATTTTGAGCGAATGTTTTCCAGCCGGAACGAAGTCCAGATCCATTTCACCGAAGAGGCCATTGATCGCCTGGTAGAAAAGATATGGGAAGAAGGGCTTGAGCCTGAGGCTTTTTTCAGGCAATCTTTTCAAAACTATGAGCACGGGCTTAAGCTCATTAAGGAAAAGACCGGAAGATCGGAGATTGTCATCCCACCGGAAGGGATAGAGAATCCGGAAAATTTCCTGAACCGGTTGATCCGGGAAACCTACAAAAGCGAGTGAGAATATGGCCAAAAGGGATTATTACGAACTCTTAGGCGTAAAAAAAACCGCGACGGAAGACGAAATCAAAAAGGCTTACCGCAAGCTGGCCATGAAGTATCACCCCGACCGCAATCCGGGAAACAAGCAGGCTGAGGAGCGTTTCAAGGAGATCAACGAAGCCTACGCCGTCTTGAGCGATCAAGGAAAACGCCAGCAGTATGACCAGTTTGGGCCTTCTGGCTTCAAGCAGCGTTACTCCCAGGAGGATATTTTCCGCGGGTTCGACATCAGCGACCTTTTTAAGGACCTGGGATTTTCCACCAACGATGTGTTCAGTCGCATCTTTGGCGGAGCCGGACGAGGAGCCAAAGTCCATTATGGAAATTATGAGGATCTCTTCGGGCAAAAACGGGGACAGGCTCCTGATTTGGGCGACATGTTTTCAGGAGGGGGGCGCCAGGACCGGGGACCGATACCCCAGAAGGGGCAGGATATTCAGTATGAATTGAACCTAACGTTTCAGGAGGCCGCGCTCGGCGGCGAGAAGAAGGTTAAATCTCCCAAAGGGGGGAAACTGGAAGAAGTAACAGTGAAGATCCCTGCGGGAATCGAGAGCGGCAAAAAGCTGCGCCTTGCCGGGAAAGGGATGGAAGGGGGGCGGGGAGCGCCTCCAGGCGACTTATACCTCAAAGTGAACGTTGCCGAGCACCCTTTTTTCAAAAGGGAGGGGAGCGATATAACAGTTGAGAAAGAGATTAAAATTTCCGATGCTCTCCTGGGGACGGCGATTGAAGTTCCCACGCTCGACGGTTCGAAACATATCAAAGTTCCACCCGGCACCCAGAGCCACAGCCGGATTCGCCTTAAAGGATTTGGCTTGCCCAATCTCCAGGGAGGGGGTAAGGGCGATGAGTATGTGCGCATCCTGATTAAGTCTCCCAAAAATCTCACCGAAAAGCAGAAAAAACTTGCCGAGGAATTGAAGAAGGAAGGGCTTTAAGGCCCTTTATCTCCTTTACTTTTCTATAGACATTTTTCCGCGGATTTGTCTACAATCCATCCACTAAGAACCCCCTTTAGCTCTTTGAAAAAAGGTGTGTTGTAAGGGCCAAGGGATTCCAGGGACCGGGGGCCAGACCGGAATCCGCCTTAGGCGGAGAATCATTAGGCGCTGATTTCTCCGCATATGGGGCGGGCAAGAACCCCCGCCTCCTCCGGAGGAAACGATCTTTTGTCCTCGTGGCCAAGCGGAAACCCAACCGATGCTTCCGGCGCGTTCCGCTCTAACCCCCGGTCCTCAACAAAGGCCTTAATACCATTTTTTCAAAAAGCTAAACTGATATAGTTTTTCCAAACATGAGAAAGGAGATCATTCCATGCAATACGAATTGACCGAGGAGCAGGTCTTGCTCCGCGATACAGTCCGGAAATTGGCTAAACAGAAAGTAGAACCCGGGGCGGCGGCCCGGGACCAGAAGGGGGAATTTAACTGGGAGATGGTCGAACTGCTCCGGGAGAACGGCCTTTTCGGAGTCGATTTTCCCGAGGAATACGGCGGGAGCGGCGCCGGTCTTCTCTCTTTGATCATCGTGTGCGAGGAACTCTCTAAGGTGGATGCGGCAGTTGGCATTCTCCCAGTGGGTCAAGAGCTCGGAACTTTGCCAATCCTACTGGCCGCAAACTCAGAACAAAAGAAGAAATTTCTTCCTTCTTTAGCCACTGGTGAAAATTTGGCAGCTTTTGCCCTGACCGAAGCCAGCGGTGGCTCTGATGTGGCCTCCTTCCGCTGTAAGGCGATTCGCCAGGGGGATTTTTATATCTTAAACGGAAACAAGACCTTCATCACCAACGGCGGGGTTGCTGAGACGGTTACAGTTTATGCCCTCACGGATCCAGTAAAAGGAGGGCATAAAGGAGCCAGCGTCTTCATCGTGGAAAAAGGGACCAAGGGTTTTTCAGTCGGGAAGCACGAAGACAAATTAGGCATTCGCTCTTCGGATACGGTGGAGCTGATCTTCGAAGATTGTCCAGTCCCGGCGGAGAACATTCTAACCCAGGAAGGTCTGGGTTTTTCTATCATGATGAAGACTCTGGATTTCAGCCGGCCGGCCGTAGGCGCGCAGGCCCTGGGAATCGCTGCCGGCGCCTTTGAGTACTCCCTTAATTATGCCAAGGAAAGGGTAGCCTTCGGAAAGCCAATCATTGCTCATCAGGGGATATCATTTAAGCTGGCCGATATGGCCATGAACATTGAAGCTTCCCGGCAGCTCCTGTACAAAACGGCCACTGTGCTCCAGGAGCTTCCCAAGGACCTGTCCAGGCTAAGCCCGGAGACCATCCGTTTATCATCCATGTCCAAGTGCTTTTGTTCGGACGTGGCCATGAAAGTTACTGTGGAGGCTGTGCAAATTCTCGGCGGATACGGGTACGTCAAGGAATATCCCGTGGAACGCTACATGCGCGACGCCAAGATTACCCAGATTTACGAAGGAACGAATGAGATTCAAAGAGTGGTCATCATGTCAACGTTTTAAAGATACGACTCAAAGTTTAAAGGAAGCAATAGACGGAGCGTTCAAAGATTGCTGTGCCCGGTCGCAAACTGCAAAGACCCTCTCTTTTGCCTCAATGGAGAGCCACCGACGGGAAAACGCTGACGCGTTTCCCGCGTCTCAGGTCCACGTTGGCAGTAAATGATGAAAGGATAATCCATGCCAGAGATTTGCAGATTTTTCGGAATTATCATTAGAATGTTCTTTGCTGAGCATGAACCTCCACATTTTCATGCCGAATATCAGGGGAATAAGGCAGTTTTTGATTTCAACGGCAACATTATGAAAGGAAGCATGAAATCAAAAACAGCCACAAGACTCGTGTGAGAGTGGGTAGACTTGCGTCTAAACGAACTTGAGGAGGATTGGGAACTGGCAAGGGCTGGTAAGGAAATCAAGAAAATTGATCCTTTGGAGTGAGGTGCACCATGTGGAACATGAATGATGTGATAAACATCGAATATAAGGGCGGCTTTGTCTATCATGTTGTTTTCGATGACGGCAGAAGCGGCGACATAGACTTCCAAGAATACGTCGGGAAGGGCCCTGTTTTTGAAGCTTTGCGAGATACAGCCTTCTTCAAAAAGGCAAGAATAGAGGGCGGAACGATTTCCTGGCCAAATGGTGCTGACATAGCTCCAGAAACATTATACGAAAAAATAACTGCCAACAAACCGGTGCACCGGATGCGCCATAAATCGGCGCACCGGTGACCTTGACCTTAGGCGGGTTTAGGATGAATCCTTGGATCGTGTACTTGAAAAGTACCAGTAAAAAGCGGCAATCACCAGGGAGTGGGTGATTTTTCCCTCGCGGATCAGCCGGGGAATTTCCGGAAGAGGTACGATCTTAACTTCGATCTCTTCGGTAGAATCCGGCTGGGGAGGTTTTCGCCAGATCACGTTCTTGATCAGGTACGTATAGCAGCGGTTGGTGTGAATGGCCGGGTTGGGGTGGACGGCGCCTAAGAGAACCGGCTCATCGCCTGCATAACCAGTCTCTTCAAGGAGCTCACGGCTGGCCGCCTGCTCCGGCGTATCCCCGTCGTCGAGCATGCCCCCGGGAATTTCCAGGGAGAAATCCTTGGTCCCAAAACGGAACTGTTTGACCAGAATAACCTTATGGTCTGCTGTAAGGGGAATGACGTTCACCCAATCCGGCGCATCAATGAGGTAAAAATCATGCTCCCGGCCCGTGCGCGGAGAACGGTAGCCCTCCATCTTCAGGGAAAAGACGCGGCAGGATTGCAGAATCGTAGAACGGAGAAACTCCCAGGGTCCGGGCATGATTCATTCCCTTGATGGGGCCTGGGCCGCCCCGGCGAAAAATTCCGTCAGATAACGAACTTCGACCGCCAGTTTATTTTTATTAGCTCCATGGCGTAGCTGTAGATAGCATCCCGGACAGGAAGTGACCAGAGTCTTAGCTTTGCTCTTCTGCACATTATCCATCTTCCGTTGCAGAATTTTCATGGACAGGTCATAGTTGGAAAGATTCAAGCCGGCCCCTCCGCCGCAGCACCAATCGGCCTCGGGCATCTCCACGAAGTCCACTCCCGGCATCTTCTTTAAAAGCTCGCGTGGTTGCGATTTAATTTTCTGGAAACGGTTCAGGTGGCAGGGGTCGTGGAAGGTAACTTTCACGGGCAGATCGTTCCGCTGGAAGGATATGTCCTTAGCCGAAAGAAATTCGCTTATATCCAGCACCCGGCTGTTGAAGCTTTTTGCTGGGCCGATGAAAGCCGCCTCCGAGGATAGGAG
This sequence comes from Deltaproteobacteria bacterium, assembly GCA_016875165.1. Classification (GTDB taxonomy): domain Bacteria; phylum Desulfobacterota; class SM23-61; order SM23-61; family SM23-61; genus JAHJQK01. The sequence continues at coordinate 28,606 of VGSF01000021.1, read as the reverse complement.
ATCGGGATATTTTTTCAGAAAGGAAGAACAACTGGCGCATTCCGTAACCACCGCCTCGACGCCCAGGTCCTGGAAGAGCTTTATGTTTTTCCGGGCCATGATCCTCGCTCCCTCGAAGTCTCCGTGGCCATAAGCCGGCAGTCCACAGCAGCCATGTTCCGGCCAAAAGACCTGGTTCCCATCTTTGAGGAGCAAATACATCGTGGACTGGCCAATGTCCGGCAATACGAAATTGAAAGCGCAGCCGCCGAAATAGGCGATCTTTTTCCCCTTCCCCATTTTCCCCCTGACCAGGTCCGGCCATCGTTCCCGCAGGGTATGCGCGGGTAAAGGCGGCAACAAGTCCACGGCCTTAAGAAGATTCCGGTTCAACCAAGGAAGAAAGCTCAAGGCCCGAAGCAAGTTTGCGCTGCTCTTCAGCAGGAAGGCTTTCTTGATGGCCGCGGATAACCTTTGCGGATCAGGCAGCAGGCGGCGGAAAAGGTAACGCTGCAGCCAGGTTTCGCCGAATTCGCGGTAGTAATCAGAACGTGCGGAAGCCACGATTTCATCGGTCGCAACTGCCGGAAAACAGGCTTCCACGCAGGCCCGGCAGCCTAAGCATTGAAACAGGGATTCCCGCGTCTCCGGGCTTGAAGGCCAGGTAAAGTCTTTCTTCATCAGGGACCGGGCCAGAGAGTTCCGGCCTCGCGGAGCTTTGGTCTCCACGCCCGTGGCCTGATAGACCGGACAGGCGGCCAGGCAGAATCCGCAACGGTTGCATTTGGCTACTTCGTCTATAAGAGACGCTTTCATAGGCCTCCGTAAAATCGCCCGGGGTTCAGCAGGTTCAAGGGGTCCAGGGCGTTTTTTATAGCCTTCATGTATGGGAAAGAAGGTCCCGGCGGCCCCCATACTGAGATTTTCTCTTTGAGCGTGAGCGGGGCGGCCTCAATCACTAAGCTTCCCCCCTCCTCTTCGGATTCTTTTCTGAGATAGGCGATGATTTCCGGGATTTTGCCTGCTGGCCAGGACCCGGCTTCTTCGTCTGCCCCGAAGAAGAGATTTACGGTTCCAGTTCCGAGATGGGCGAGGATAGCGGTTTCCAGGGAATTATCCGATGATAAAGCTTCAGCCTTTTTAAAAAGCTCCCCGCCCCGGGCAAGGGAAGTGGATGCTTTACAGGAAACGGATGTTCCATTTCCATGTATTTCAGTGATCGTTTTTAAGACTTCCCCGGCCGCTGAGTTTTTAACAACCTGGAAACCGGAAACTCCTTCTTCTTTCATGTTTTGGATTCTTTGAATTTGCGCTTCCACAGCCTCGCGGGTCCCTTCCACTCCGATAAGCAATAAAAACCCTTGGGGAAGGGCATCGGCGGCGGCGCGGGAAAGGATGGCCGCGGCTTTATTGTTGCAAAGAATTAAAGAAGAAGGCAGAAGGTCAGAGTGGATGATCTGGGAAGCCACGGCCACGGCCTGTGATACCTCCCGGCAGGGAAGGAGGAGAAGGGCTTCCTGCTCAGGAGCGGGCAAGAGGCGCAGAGTAGCTTCAACGATGATCCCCAGCGTTCCGAGAGAACCGATGTAAAGTTTAGTCATGTCATAGCCGGAGACGTTTTTCACGGTCTTGCCGCCGGTTTTGACGATTTCACCCCCTGCCAGAACTATCTTTGCTCCTAAAGTAATGTCCCGGGGGCTTCCGTAAAGTAACCTCTTCGGGCCGCTGGAGTTGGTGGAGAGAATACCTCCGATGGTGGCCTCGGCCAGGGGCGCATCCAGCGGGATAAAACAGCGGTGGGCCGCAAGAGTTGCCTGTATATCCTGAAGCTTCACCCCGGCTTCCAGGGTAATAGTAAGGTTTTCCAGGTCGAGCTCCAGGACGCGGTTCATGCGGGATAGGTTGAGGATAGAATCGGCCCGGTAAGGGGGATTTCCGTAAGCCATCTTCGTTCCTCTGCCCATGGGGATGAGGGAAGCGTTCTTTGCGGCAGCGAGACGGAGAATCTCACTGATTTTCCGCACGCTCCCCGGAAAAGCCACTGCTTTGGGCGCTTTCCCGTCCACGGAGTATTTTTCAGTTTCGGAAGCCGCCCCATAACAATTTTCTTGGCCGACAATTTTAATAAGACCAGAAAGGAAGTCTCCCTCCGGAGACAATTTTTGTTGGGCCGGGATCGTTTGAGGGGAAGCCTCCGCCGGCGGGAAAATTTTACCAGGGTTGCAAAGACCCGTGGGGTCCAGGGCCTCTTTGACTTTACGCATGAAGGAGATGTCTTCCGGAGAAAAGATTAAATTCATGGATTTAATCTTTTCCAGGCCAATGCCGTGTTCGCCGCTTATTGTTCCTCCGGCAAGGGCGCAGGCTTCCAGGATCTCCTTCCCGGCCTGAATGACCCGGGACCTTTCGTTTTCATCCCGGTCATCAAAAAGAATTAAGGGGTGGAGGTTTCCATCTCCGGCGTGGAAGACGTTGCCGATGGTCAGGTTATGCTTTTGGCCGATCTCCTCCACCTGCCGCAAAACCTGGGGAAGCTTTGTGCGCGGGACAGTCCCATCGGCGCATAAATAGCTGGTCTTAACCCGGGCTACGGCCCCGAAGGCCCCGCGGCGGCCTTTCCAGAGAACCTCTCTCTCGCTGGCGGTTTTGGCCAAGCGCACTTCACGAACATGGTTATCCTGGCATATTTGGCGGATGCGCTCGGCCTGACGCTCCATGCCTTCCCGGATGCCGTCGAGCTCAATGATCAAAACCCCTTCAGCGTCCAGAGGGTAACCGGCGTGTACGGAAGCCTCTACTGCTTGCAGCACCACTTTGTCGATCATCTCCAGAGCCGCGGGGATTATGCCGGCGGCGATAATGGCTGAAACGGTTTTGCTGGCATCTTCAATGCCGTCAAAGACGGCCAGGATGGTTTGGACTGCCTGAGGCTGGTGGAGCAAGCGCAGGGTGGCCTGGATGGCCATGCCCAGAGTTCCTTCCGAACCTACCATGAGGCCGACGAGGTCATATCCCGGAGTGTCCAGGCACTTTCCTCCCAGGGGGATGATCTTTCCATCGGGCATGACCATTTCCAGGCCAAGCACATGGTTGGTGGTAACGCCATATTTCAAACAATGAGGGCCGCCGGAGTTTTCACCTACGTTGCCGCCGATGGTGGAGACTTTCTGGCTGGCCGGGTCTGGAGCGTAAAGATAACCTGAAGGCGCCAGGGCATTCTGCACTTCCAGATTGGTGGCTCCGACTTCAACTTCGGCCCTTAGGTTTTTTAGGTCAATGGACCGCAGGGCTTTCAGGCGGGAAATCCCGATTACAATCCCCCCCTGGCAGGGAATCGAGCCGCCGGTAAGGTTTGTGCCAGCTCCCCGGGGAAGATAGGGGATTTTTTCTTTAAGCGCCAGTTGGACTATGGCGGCGGCCTCCCGGGCGTTTGCCGGGAGGACAATGAAGTCCGGGAGGGAATGGACTAACGAAGCATCATAGCCGTAAACCTGAAGGTGCGGAGAGGTGTGTAAAACCCATTCCCGACCAACGATAGATTGCAGTTTTTTTATTAACTTTTTTCTGCGCTTTTGGTCCATTAAAAATTTGAACCTCTGGTTTTGGGTGAAGAAGGGCTTAGGTTAAGGTTATAGATACGCTTTCCTGGAAAGCGCTCAGCCTTCAGCTATAAGCGGTCAGCGAATTTTTTTGGCTTGCTGCCTGCTGAGAGCTAACCGCCCAATGCTTATTGGGCTTTTATGAAAACCTCTTTAGCCGCATTAGCGCCGGCTCCCTTAGGCACTTCGAAACCCTGCTCCCGCAAAGCCTGTTCCAGGGCGGTGAGGAAGTAGAGGACGTTTGTTTCGTTTGAGGAATATCCCATCAAACCTACGCGCCAGATTTTACCTTTCAGAGTTCCCAGTCCCCCGCCGATCTCCAGGTTGTACTCCTCCAAAAGTTTTTTGCGCAACCTGGGGTCGTCTATTCCCGGAGGAATGCTTACCGCGTTCAACGACCAGAGCCGGTATGGTTCATCTACTAACATACTCAGGCCCATGGCGGAAATGCCGTTTACCAGGGCCAGATGGTTCCGGCGATGCCGTTCGTGGCGGGGCCCCAGGCCCTCCTCGCCGATGATGCGCAGGGCTTCCAGAAGGGCGTAGGTCATGCTGATGGGCGCGGTATGGTGGTAAGTGCGATCGCTACCCCAGTATTTTCCCACCATATTCATATCCAGGTACCAGCTCTGTACTTTCTTGGCTCTGTTCTTGATCTTTTCCATGGCCCTGGCCGAAAAGGTAATGGGCGCCAGGCCCGGAGGGCAGCTCAGGCACTTTTGCGTGCCGCTGTAACAGACGTCGATCCCCCATTCGTCCACTTTGACCGGATGGCCTCCGAGGGAGGTTACGGTATCCACTAGAAGAAGGGTGTCCGGATGTTTCTTCATCATGTCGGAAAATTCTTCCAGAGGCTGGAGAACGCCGGTGGAAGTCTCGGCATGAACGATGGCTAAGACCCGGGGCTGGAATGCGCAGAGCTCTTTCTCGATGGCCTCGAGGTCAAAGGCCTGCCCCCACGGGGCAGCGAGAGTCCTAAGATTGGCCCCGCAGCGCTCGGCCACGTCAGCCATGCGTTCCCCGAATACGCCGTTTATTAAGACCAAAACCCGATCGCCTGGTTCGACCACGTTGACAAAAGCTGCCTCCATTCCGGCGCTTCCCGTCCCTGATATGGGGATAGTCAGGGGATTCTTGGTGCCGAATATATGCCGCAGCAGGTCCTGAAGGTTGTTCATGATGCGAATAAATTCCGGGTCTAAATGCCCTACCATAGGCTTGGCCATGGCCAGGAGAACTCGCGGATCAGCATTACTTGGCCCGGGGCCCATCAAGATGCGCGCAGGTGGGTGAAATTCTCCAGTCATACGATCTCCTTTGATTATGGAAATTGAAAAAACGGTTGAATTGTGTACTTGGAAAATTAACATAACCGCCGGTCGTAAGCAAGAAAATTTAGGTAGATCTTGTCTGGAAGCGCGATTCCAAAATTCCATTACAGACCATAAGCGGTGTTGAGGATTTTTGCCAGAGCCATTTTTTTTCAAAAAAAACGTTTGACAAGTTTTAGATATCCTTTAAAATAGGGATGTTTTTTATAATTTCAAGCGAAGGGGGGTGAAGCAGGGTGAACAAGGCAGATCTGGTGGCGGAAGTGGCCAAAGTAGTGGGGAGCAAGAGAATGGCGGAGGATGCTGTTTCTTGCGTACTGGACACAATTACCAAGGCTCTGAAGAAAGGGCAAACTTTAACCCTCGTGGGTTTTGGAACGTTCAGCGTGGGCAAACGCAAAGCCCGCTTGGGCCGGAATCCCCAGACGGGTAAAGAAATCAAGATCCCGGCAAAGAAAGTGCCGAAATTTTCGGCCGGAAAAGCGTTGAAAAATGCGGTGAAATAATCTTCGACTTTCTTGACGGGGCGGGGTTTCTCAACCTCTTTCACCTCTTTCACCTCGCCCCCGCCCCGTAAATTCCCTCCCGAATAATTCATCTCTTCCTTTTCAGAACTCAGCAGAGGTTCTTGCAAATCTCAAAATCTGTCGCTCAATTGTCACGCCGGGCAAGCGACCGGAATCCAGATTTTTCGGGCTGCCCTGGATTCCCAGCTGGGCGGGAATGACAATCTTAAATACTTCAATTGTAAAATCGCTCAATTTAGGTGAAAGGTGAATGGCGGTAAGGCAAAACGCCCGTTGACAACATCGCCAATGTGTACTATGCAAAAGCATCACTGCCAAAAAGGGAGGCATCATGAAGAGAAAAAAAATTGAAGAGTCGAAAATTCCCTGGCCGGACATTTGCCGGCGGTATCGACAACTGTACACGGGAGTGGCGGCGGATATTTTAGATGGCCATGGGGTTAGGAATCATTCTCTCCCCCCAGGCATCCGCCCATTGAAAGACCACATGAAAGTGGCCGGTCCGGCTTTTACCTGCCAGGGGGTTGCGGTGGGGGACATCACCAGCGATGACACTCCGATGTTGATAGAAATGTTAGAGGCCCTTACACCCCACTGCGTTGTAGTCCTGAACGCCGGTGGGGATTTATCTTCTTCCCACTGGGGGGAAATAATGACGCTTTCGGCAAGGCAGCGTGGATGCACGGGGGCAGTGGTGGACGGTGGAATCCGCGATTCTGCTTTCATTCTGAAGATGAACTTTCCGGTCTTTACAAAATTCTTTATGCCGGCGAGCTCCATCAGCCGCTGGGAGCTGAAAGAGTATCAGGTGGCCCTCCAGGTGGGACAAACATCTATTCAGCCTGGCGACTTTGTTTTCGGGGACATCGATGGCTTGCTGGTCATTCCCCAAACGTTGATTGAAAAAGTGCTGGTAGAAGCAGAAAAGAAAGTGGGCAAAGAGCGGAAGATGCGTCAGGCGTTAAGACGTGGAACTCCTCTGCAGGCGGTTCACAAAAAGTACGGTTCATTTTAAACTCGAAAAAATATTCTTTTTCGGACGCAGATGAACGCAGATTTACCAGATTTTAAACGGAGCGAGCGATGGCCATAGTTCCTACCTGGCTTTTAAGAACTTTAAGTGGAAGAACACATAATTCTTTTTTTGGTATCAGTTTAAAATTTTGAAAAAATGGCGGCACCGCATCTGTTTGGGTTCGGGGGCCAGGCCGGAACGCGCCGGAAGCATCGGTTGGGCTTCCCCTTGTCTCCGAGGATGAAAGCTTGTTTCCTCCAAAGGAGGCGGGGAGTATTTTCCCCGCCCCATTCACGGAGAAATAAACGCCTTTTGATTCCAAGCGGGCCGGTCTGGCCCCCGAACCCTGGAATCCCTTGGCCCTGGTAACAGGCCTTTCTTCAAAGAACTAAAGTGTTACTTTTTCTGCGTCTATCTGCGAAAATCTGCGTCCTTATTAAATTAACCCTTATTGGCCAGGATGCGGGAGTACCGATCGAGGGCATGCATGGCCCGGGCAGATTCATCCTGAGAGGCATAAAAAGGAATCCCGGCCTTTTGCATAAGGTCGAGCGCCGGACCGACGCTGGCCCGGGGAATCATATTACCCAAAAGGGGTTTGTTGTATTTCCCGGGCAGGGAGCAGATGATTTCAGTTGCATCCATCAAATCCCGGATAGAAGCGGGCGAACGCAGTTGAAATTCAAACATGAACGGAATCATCATGAAAACTCCGTCGATGTAATCCAGGCCCATAAGGATTTCCAGAGCGCGGGCGTAGGTCATTGGGCGGACGTCGGAAGCCGCATCCACCGGATTCCAGGGTTGGGGCGCAAAGGGGTGTAATATTTTTTTGATCTGATCTGAAGCGGAGGGATGCAATTGCGGAACATCCAGCCCCCAGGCCACAGAGGCTTCGGCCATGGTCACGCAGTATCCGCCCCCGCCGGAGATGATGGCCACGCGGTTCCCTTTGGGGAGAGGCTGGGAAGTCAGGGCCATGGCCATGTCGAAAGTATGCAGAGGATCGTAACAGCGGATGAGTCCGGCCTGTTTGCAGAGGGCATCGAAAATCTGGTCGTTACCCGCCAGGGAAGCGGTATGGGATAGGGCCGCGCGAACGCCGACTTCGAAACGACCGGCCTTGTACACCATGATCGGCTTCTTATTGGCCAATTTCTTCGCTACCCGGGCAAACCGGTTAGCATCCACGATGCCTTCGATGTAAAGGATCAGCGCCCGAGTGTCTATGTCTTGTCCGAAGTATTCTAAATAATCCGTCACTTCCAGCATGGCTTGGTTGCCGCTGCTGACAAAGCCGCTGAAGCTGTATCCCTTGCTCTTGGCCAGGAGCATCAAGTAATTTCCCAATGTCCCGCTCTGAGAGATAAAGGCAATCGACCCCCGGAAGGGGGCTTCTTCAAAGGCCAGGTTCAAACCGACTGCCGCGCTCCAAATACCCATGCAATTGGGCCCCACCAAGGGAATCTTGGCCTCTGCAGCAATGCGGACATTTTCATCCTGAAATTTTTTTCCCTCTGTTCCGGCTTCGGCGAAACCAGCGGAGATGACGATCGCCCCGCGGATGCCGTGCCCAATGCACTCCTTCAAGGCGCGGGCCACCATTGGGGCGGGCAGGGTGATGACCGCCAGATCGATATCCTGCGGAAGATCAGAGATACTGGCAAAGGCCTTGAGTCCGGCGACTTCTTGGCTGTTAGGGTTGACCGGATAAATCGCCCCGCGGTAGCCGGTGTTCAGAGGGCGGGCAACCATGCGATGCCCCCATTTTTCCACCTGAGTGGAAGCCCCGATGACGGCGATAGATCGGGGTTTGAAGATGGGGTCGAGAAAATTCTCTTGATCCATGTAACTCCTTTCCAACTTCTTTCTAAAAAGTTTGGCTTAGGCAATTTATCATTTTTAAACCGGCCTTACAACCCTTTCCTTCCTTGCGCCTATTGATGCTCGACAAACCTTTTGTAATTCTGTATAATTATCGCAATTTCAAACGGTCCGAGGATTATGAAGGCTCAGGTTTAGGTTGTCGGGGCGACAATCAACAATTCGCCAGAGTGCCCAATCTTTTCCGGGATCATGACCAAGGAGGAGGAAAGCATTTGCCGGAAGAAAGGGGATTGACCGTTGGCCAATACCTCCGCCAGGAAAGAGAGCGAAGGAAAATCTCCCTGGAATCCGTTGCCGGGGTAACACGCATAACTCTGAAGAATCTCCAGGCCCTGGAAAACGACGAATTGGGCATCCTTCCCGCTTCGGTCTTTGTGCGCGGCTTTCTCCGGACCTATGCGGCCCACCTGGGCCTCGATCCTAAAGAAGTTCTCGCCTTGTATGAAACCCAGATGGATTTCTTTGGGGTTTCTCAAAAAGTGCAAGCGTCCCCCCCGTCCAAGAGGTTCCAGCCTGTGGTAAAGTTCAGCCTTATTATCGTCAGCATAGCTTTGGCAGCTTACGTCTTCTTCTCTTTCTTCTACCAAAAACCTCCTGTTCAGCCGCCTTCTCCAGAGGCCTTAAGCCTGCCAACTCCCCCTGAAAAAGCGCTTGTCGCTGAAGTTTCCCCTACCATGGAAAAAGATTCTTTAAAAAGCCCTGAACCATCTACCACTTCCCCTAAAACGACCCCTGATATAACTGAAGCCGGTAAAAAGAAAGAGCGGAGACACGTTCTTAAAGTCAAAGCCACTGAAACGACCTGGTTACGCATTCGGGCAGATGACCAGCCGGAGATAGATGTCCTCCTTCAGCCCCGCGAGACAGCAACCTGGACCGCGCGGCGTCAGTTTCAAATCGCTGTAGGAAATGCCGGGGGAGTGGAGATCTCTTTCAACGGTGTCCCCCTGGGGTCCCTGGGGGCCTCCGGTCAGGTTGTCCACCTGCTGCTTCCGAAAGAAATAAAAAAGAAAGCTGCTACTGGGGAAAAGAAAGAACCATAGAAATACGGAATGCAGGATGAAAAATCAGGAGTGAATATTCACGCGCTGGACACGGAGCGTTAAACGCCTAACGAATGAACAGGAAAATCGAATCACTTGTCGGCCCTTCCCTTTCTCCACTGCCGGAAAAAAGACCCCCGGCCAGGGGGAATTCAAATCTCACCAGGTATCCGGCAATTCCACTTAGCGGCAGGAATCCGATTCTCCTGGCGGCAATAAACCTATTTCCCAGCGGGGAATAACAAAGGTAGCAGAAAAAAGGGATTTCTTCCCTCGGGGCTATCTTTCTGCTAAAATTCTCTTAAAAAAATTATTGCCCCGATGCCCCTTTATAAAACACCAGCCATCATCCTCCGCTCGATACCTTACAGTGAGGCGGATAGAATTGTCACTCTTTACACTCTTGACTTCGGTAAGATCAAAGGAATTGCTAAAGGAGCCAAACGATCGCGCAAACGCTTCGGCAACACGCTGGAGGTCTGCTCTTACATAACCCTTTCTTTCTTCGAGAAAGAGACCTCGGAGCTGGTCCGCTTAAACCACTGCGACCTGATCCGCTCTTTTACGGGTTTGCGGGAAGACATCCATAAACTGGCCTGGGCCAGTTATTTTATCGAATTGGTGGATGCGATGACGGCCGAGAAAATTAAAAACAAAGGGCTCTTTAAACTTCTGCTTATTTTTCTCGACCTCGCAGAAAAAGGCATTCTCAAGGAAGAAATCCAGCGGGTTTTTGAAATACGGCTCCTTGCCCATCTGGGCTACCAGCCGCTGTTCGATCATTGCCTCCGGTGTAAAAAAAGCCTCTCCGGAGAAAAAGTTTTTTTCAGCGCCAGGGAAGGGGGGGTTCTCTGTCCGGTCTGCGCCGCCAACCTTCCCCGGTTGATTCCCGTATCCGTGGGAACGATCAAGACTCTTCTGCTGGCCCAGACGATTCTTCTGGAAAAGGTGGGACGGATTTCTTTTTCAGCCCAATCTTTAAAAGAAAGCAAGGCCATCCTCTCCCTTTTTATCGAGCAATACTTGAAGAAAGAGCTCAAAACAAAGAAATTTATCGAACAATTTTCTTGATCTCGTAAAAAGTCAAAATTGGGATGGCAAAGTAAAAAGCTCCATATGCAAGGCGCGCAAAACCTGAGGAGTGAGGCGTACTTACAAGGTACGCGGCAACGACGCAGGTGAAGCGCAACGCCGCAGATGGACTTTTTACGAAGCCATCAAATTTCTTCTTCCGCGATTGCCAGATGATCATTTTTTTATCAAACCTTCTCAACAGAGACATATCACTTTTTCGTAACACTTTAGCTCTTTGAGAAAAGGTGTGTTGTAAAGGCCAAGGGATTCCAGGGGCCGGGGGCCAGAGCGGAACGCTTGGAATCATAAGGCGCTTATTTCTCCGCATATGGGGCGGGCAAGAACCCCCGCCTCCTCCGGAGGAAAATCTTCTGTCTTCGTGGCCAAGCGGAACCCCAACCGATGCTTCCGGCCCCTTCCGCTCTAACCCCCGGCCCTCAACAAAGGCTTTAATACCATTTTTTCAAATCTTTTTTAACCTTGACTTTCTCCCTCTGAAAATGTTAAAAGATTCTCCTTTCGATATTGATGGAGTCGTAAAAAGTCGTCACTCCGGTGAAAACCGGAGTCCAGGGTATTTGTAAGCATTTGAAAATACTCGATTCCGGCTGGAGTTTAATCCGATGAAAATCCGGGCCGGAATGACGGGAAAGGGCGTTTTCAGGCTTTTTACGAGATCATCGATATTGATAGGCAAATTTTTTTAAAAAGGTATTTCTGTTATGACTTTCCAGAACCTGATCATGGCCCTGCAAAAATTCTGGGCCGATCGCGGGTGTGTCCTGCAACAACCGTATGATCTGGAAATAGGAGCCGGGACATTTAACCCGGCCACTTTTTTAAGGGTGCTGGGCCCGGAGCCATGGAAGGCGGCCTACGTTGAACCTTCCCGTCGGCCTACGGATGGACGGTATGGAGAAAATCCCAACCGCCTCCAGCATTATTACCAATTTCAGGTCATCCTGAAGCCCTCTCCCCTGAAGGTCCAGAGCATGTACCTCGATAGCCTGAAAACTTTCGGCGTGGAACCTCTGGAGCACGACATTCGTTTCGTCGAAGACGACTGGGAGTCCCCTACCTTAGGGGCCTGGGGATTGGGATGGGAGGTCTGGCTCGACGGCATGGAGATCACCCAGTTCACCTACTTCCAACAAGCTGGCGGCATTGACCTCAAGCCCATCTCCGTAGAGATTACTTACGGCATCGAAAGAATCGCCATGTATCTGCAGGGGATCGACAACGTCTTCGACCTGGAATGGACCAAGTCCATTAAATACGGGGATGTGCACCACAGAAGTGAGGTGGAGTTCTCTTATTACAACTTCGAAGAGGCCGACATCTCCATGCTTTTCCAGCTTTTCGACATGTTTGAGAAAGAGTCCCTGCGCCTCATCCAGAAAGGCCTGGTTTTGCCGGCGTATGATTATTGCCTGAAATGCTCCCATACCTTCAACCTGCTGGAAGCCCGCGGGGCGATTAGCGTCACGGAACGTACTCAGTACATCGCCCGGGTGCGCAACCTGGCCCGGCTCTCAGCCGAGGCCTACTACCAACAGCGCCAGTCTCTGGGCTTTCCGTTGTTGAAGAAGAATAGCGCTTGATTTTATAAAGAATAATTTGGACGCTGGTTTGAAAAACTGTAACACTTTAGCTCTTTGAAAAAAGGTGTGTTGTAAAGGCCAAGGGATTCCAGGGGCCGGGGGCCAGGGCGGAACGCTTGGAATCATAAGGCGCTTATTTCTCCGCATATGGGGCGGGCAAGAACCCCGGCCTCCTCCGGAGGAAAATCTTCTGTCTTCGTGGCCAAGCGGAACCCCAACCGATGCTTCCGGCGCGTTCCGCTCTAACCCCCGGCCCTCAACAAAGGCTTTAATACCATTTTTTCAAATCGCTAAACTGTTACGAAAAACGGAATTCAGAATACGGAATTCAGGAGTCAGAATGATTTTGATCTAAGATTTATTCTGGATTCTGGCTCCTGGCTTCTGTATTCTTTATTTATATGCGTCCCATTTAAAAAGGTATTTCATGCCTGAATTATTGTTAGAAATCGGAACGGAAGAAATTCCCTCGGGGTTTATCCCCAGAGCTTTGGAAGATATGAAGGCCCTCCTGGAAAGAGAATTCCAGAGTAACCGCCTCTCTTTTAATGAAGTCAAGGCCCTGGGAACGCCCAGGCGGTTGGTCCTAACGGCCACTGGTGTGGCGCCTTCTCAAGAAAGAAGGCTCCTGGAAGTCATTGGGCCGGCTAAGCACATCGCCTTTGACGGAAATGGTCAGCCAACCAAGGCTGCTCAGGGTTTTGCCAGGGGCCAGGGCATAGCGGTTGAAGAATTGCATATTGTCAAGACGGAGAGGGGAGAATATGTCTGCGCCCGCAAGGAAGAACATGGTGAGGAGACATTTAATCTTCTCCCCCTTATTCTTCCCCGGCTGATATCTTCTATATCATTTCCCAAATCCATGCGCTGGATGGATTTGGAAAATACCTTCGCCCGTCCCATTCACTGGATCATGGCCCTATTCGATGGCAAGATCGTTCCTTTTCAAATAGGGAATATTTCTTCGGGAAACCTTTCCCGGGGCCATCGTTTCATGGCCCGGGGATCTTTTCAGGTCAAAAACCTTGGCGACTATATCCGCAAACTGAAAAACTCCTTCGTAATCATCAACCCGGAGGAACGAAAAGAATACATCCTTGCCGAAGCAAACAAAGCCGCCAGCGAGGTCTCCGGCCAGCTTCTCATCGATAATGATTTATTGGAGATTGTTACCCACCTCGTGGAGTATCCTGTGCCCATTAGGGGCAGCTTCTCCAAAGAATTCCTGTCTCTGCCCCGGGAAGTGCTCATCAGCGCCATGCGGGAACACCAGCGATATTTCTCCATCGTCGACGCCGAGGGTAACCTCCTGCCTTTCTTTGTGACAATTTCGAACACCAAACCCAAAAATCCCAACGTGGTCGCCCGGGGCAATGAACGCGTGCTTCAGGCTCGCCTCTCCGACGCTAAATTTTTCTTCCTGGAGGACCAGAAGGTCCCTTTAATTCAGCGTTTGCAAGGCCTGAAGAAGGTCGTTTATCACTCCAAGCTGGGGACTTCTTACGAGAAGGTCATGCGCCTATCTCAACTTGCTGACTTTCTTTGCGCAAACATTTCCCCTGACCTTAGCGAGATCGTCAAACGGGCCTCCCTTCTTTGCAAGGGGGATTTAATCACGGGCATGGTGGGCGAGTTTCCCAGTCTTCAAGGAATTATGGGACGGGTCTATGCCAGGTTATCCGGCGAAAAGGAAGATGTTGCTCAGGCCATCTATGAACATTACCTGCCGGTAACTGCGGGGGGAGAGCTTCCTTCTTCCCACCCGGGAGCCATTCTCAGCCTTGCCGATAAATTGGATACCATTGTCGGTTGTTTCGGCATCAACCTGATTCCCACCGGGACAGCCGATCCCTACGCCCTGCGCCGCCAGACTCTCGGGATCATTCACCTCATCCTGGAGAGACGGTACTTTCTGTCTCTATCCAGCCTCCTTGAACGAAGCATGGAACTCCTCTCCGAAAAGATTGAACGCCCTCCTCAGGAAATCAAGGCAGATGTCCTTGAATTTTTCCGGGGCCGGCTGCAGAACCTGCTCAATTCTCAGGGCCTTTCTGCTGATGTGGTGGAGGCAGCCCTGGCCGTGGGCTTCGATGACCTCGTTGATTTGCAGGAAAGGGCCAAGGCTCTCCATGACCTGAAGAAGGCGCCGGACTTTGAGCCCCTGGCCATTGCTTTCAAAAGAGTGGTCAATATTTCCAAGACACATATTCCCGGTGAAGTGGATATCCGGCTATTCGAAAGCGCCTGCGAATCTGGTCTCCTGGAAGCATACGAAAAATTTGGGAAAAAAGCCGAAGAAAAGATCATTCAGAAAGATTATCCATCGGCTTTAAAAGAACTTTCCTTACTACGGACGCCTGTGGATGAATTTTTTAATGGGGTTCTGGTCATGGCCGAGGACGAAAAGGTTAAAAACAACCGGTTATCTTTACTTTGTAAAATCGCTAAACTTTTTTTCAAAGTGGGGGACTTTTCAAAAATCACCACAGTTTGAAAATATAACCATTCCTTCCTGCTGTTTTGCCTTTTAACCCATCCTTTCCCGCGGTGGGCCACAACCTATTGTGGCCCCAAAAAACAATAATACATTTAGTTGTTTTTTTGCCTTTACAAAAAATACCCATCCTGCTACAATGGCGAAAATTTTATTAACAGGGTGGATTTCCTACGATATAGGCAGAAACTTTGGCAAAAAAGGGGATTTTTTATAATGATAAATTGAGCTTCTTGCAAAAGTCCGTAATTTACCCTTCGACAGGCTCAGGGTGAACGGGCTTAAGTTGAAATTATTTAGTTTTTCCGTTCGTGGTGAGCTTGTCGAAACACAAAAAAATACTTTTGCAAGAGGCTCAAATTTATTGTTTTTATTAGACTTTTTTGATGATCTCGTAAAAAGTCGGCACTCCAGCCTGCCTGTGCCTGGCAGACAGGTGAAAACCGGAGTCCAGAGTATTTTTAAGCCTTTGAAAAGACTGGATTCCGGCTGGAGTTTATCCCGATGAAAATCGGGGCCGGAATGACGAAAAAAGGACCAAAAAGTCAGAAAAGTCGTCACTCCTGCGAAAGCTGTCCGCCTCAGGCGGACAGAACTGCTTGAAATAACTGGATTTCCGCTTTCGCGGGAATGACGAAAATGGTGCAAAAAGGACTTTTTACGAGATCATCTCTTTTGATTTAAAAACAAATTTTCTTAACCGATGAGGGCTGGAATTTAAATTGAGGGATGGCCATGAAAATTAAGAAAATTGAGGTTTGCGGATTTAAGTCCTTTTCGGAAAAGCTGGAAATTGGCTTTCCGCCGGGGGTAACTGCCATCGTTGGCCCGAACGGGTGCGGCAAATCTAACGTGGTGGACGCCATCCGCTGGGCCTTAGGCGAACAGAGCCCCAAACAACTCCGTGGTAAAGCCATGGAAGATGTTATCTTCAACGGAAGCGAAAGCAAAAAACCGCTGGGCATGGCCGAAGTAATCCTCACCTTCTCCAACGAGAACGGCCATCCTATTGCAGATTATTTGGATTTCACTGAAATATCAGTCAGCCGCCGGCTTTTCCGCTCCGGGGAGAGCGAATATTATATCAATAAAGTCCCCTGCCGCCTCAAAGACATTACCGATCTTTTCCTGGGCACGGGCGTCGGGCACAGGGCTTACTCCATCGTCGAACAAGGAAAGATGGATTTTGTCCTAAACGCCAAGCCCGAAGAACGGCGTATCCTCATCGAGGAAGCTGCCGGTGTCACCAAATACAAGGATCGCAAAGCCGCTGCCCTGCGCAAAATGGAGGCTACCCAGCAAAACCTCTTGCGACTTACCGACGTAATCGGAGAGATCAAGCGCCAGATCAACTCTTTGAACCGCCAGGCTAAGAAAGCTGAACGTTATAAGGGATACCGCGAGGAAATGCGCGCTCTGGAACTGGGTCAGGCTGCCCAGAACTGCCGTAACTTGCAGTCTCAGCGCCAGGAGATACAATCAGGGCTGCAGCAGACCCAGGATTTAGAGGTAAAGGCCACCGCCGAAATAAAAGAGGTGGAAGCTTCTCTTGAACGAATCAAGGTGAATTTGCTGGACATGGAAAGAGACCTGTCTATCCACCAGGAACGGTTATCCGAAAACGAAGGGGCGATTAAAGACCGGGAAAGGCAAATCGAGCTTTCCAGCCGGGAGAGGGAAAACCTGCAAAAGCAGGCCTCCCGGGCCGAAGAAGAAATCAAGAAACTTTGCGAGCAGCAGGAAGCAGCAGAGAAAGAGACTCTGGGCTACGAAGAAATTTTAAGGGGCTACGAAGAAAAGATTGCTCATTACGCTGGTTTTCTGTCCGGAAAGGAAAAAATTCTCTTTGCGAAAAAAAACCGGCATACCGAAGCTGAACAGGTCCTTTCACGTGAAAAAAACAGTCTGGTGGACCTCCTCACCCACCAGGCCCATCTGAAGAATCTGCTAAACGACCTGGCCCGCCGCTCTGAAGAAATTTCCTACCGGCAAGGCAAAATCGTCCGGGAGAGAAAAGAAGCGGAAATTAAGGTCGAAGAGATCCGCGCCTTTATCGCCCGCCAATCCCAGCAATTGGACGGCAACCGGAATGCCCGCAGCCAGACCGAAGAGGAACGGAACCGGAAAATCTCCTATAACAAAGAGCTCCACTCCGTTCTTGCCGACCTGCAAGAATCTTTGGCCAGGAGCCGGGAACGCCTGAACCGGGAGAGTTCTCGCCTCAACTCTCTCCTGGAGCTGAAGAGAAATTTCGAAGGCTACCAGGAAGGAGTGCGAGCTATCCTGCGCAAGCGGCAGGCGCAGGGAACAGTCCAGAACGGCATCTATGGCCTGGTCGAAGATATCGTCGAAACTGAGCCTAAATACGAATGCGTGGTTGAGTCTATCCTGGGCGAACGGTTACAGCACTTCATCGTCCAGGATCACCAAGAAACTCTTAAGGCCATCGAATACCTGAAGGCCCAGGGGTCAGGCCGTTCCAGCTTCATCCCCATGCAGGTGAAACAGAACCCCCTTTCTTCTTTGCCGGCTTCCTTAAGTGAAGGGGTGGTTCCGCTCCTGGACCTGGTTAAAGTAAAGGAAGAATTTGTTCATCTGGCTTCTTACCTTTTCGGAGACGTGTGGATTGTCTCCGACCTGCGCCAGGCCATTGACCTTTGGAACCGCGACTCCATCTGGAAAACCCTGGTTACTCTCGACGGCGAAGTTCTGCACCCCTCCGGTGTGGTCACCGGCGGGAGCAAGGAGCAAATTGGCTCGGGCACCTTCCAGCGCAAAAGGGAAATCCGCGACTTGACTCAAAGCGTGGAAAAGCTTAGACAACAGGTGCAAGAACAGGAAGGCAACCAGGAGCAAATCTTCTCGAGCCTCAAAGAACTGGAAACGGCCATCGAAGAGCTTACCCAGGCTCTCCATGGCCAGGAACTTACGATCGTCAGCGAAACGAAAGAGCTGGACCAGTTCCAGGTGGAGCGAAAGCGCTTTGGCCAAAAAATCGAGACCCTGCTGCTCGAGGAAAATCAACTGGCAGATGAGTTAGTCGAATTCCAGGGGCAGGCCCGGACAACCGAGGCGGCGCTTAAGGATGCGGCCCTTAAGAAAAACGAAAAAGAAGCAATTCTCAGCAGCCAGGAACTGGATTTGCAGGATCTTAAGGCTGAAATCGAGGGGCTTCTTGCCGAAGTCACTGACGCCAAAGTAAGCCTGGTCGCTCTGCAAGAGAAGAAGCAGAGCCTTGACCAAAACCTGGAGAGGTCCCGAAGGACTTTCCAGGAGACGGGTTCCCTTCTGGCCAAACGCCGGGAGGAAGTTGAGGAAAGCATCAGTTTGATGGCCGCCGCCGAAGAACAACGGCGGCTGGCTGAGGCCGAGATCCTTCGCCTCCTTGGCCAGCATCAAGAACTCCAGACTCACCTGGAAAGTAAGAAAGAAGCCTTACTCCTGGAGCGCGAGAAGCTTGGTAAAGAAGAGGAGCGCTGGAAGGAACGCCGGGATGCCTTCCAGTCCCTGCGGGAGGAGAAAAACACCCTTTCTATTAAGCTCATGGAGATCGACCTCAACCTCAAACACATTCTGGCCGGCATTGAAGACAAACACCGCCTGACCCCCGAGGCCCTCCTGGCCCGCGCAGATGAAACGGATTATTTTTCCCCGGAGGTGGAGGCTCGTCTCGGGGAACTTAAAGGGATGATCGAATCCATGGGTGAGGTGAACCTTCTGGCTATCCAAGAATACGAGGAAGCCAAGACCCGTTTGGAGTTCCTGACCGAACAGGAAGCTGACCTGGTGCAATCCCTGGATGCTCTGGACCAGGCCATTAAGAAAATTAATCGTACCTCCCGCAAGCGCTTTGCCGAAACCTTCGAAGCGGTAAATCAGAAATTCCAGGAGATCTTCACCGCTCTCTTCAACGGCGGGCGGGCGGAGCTTGTGCTTTCCGATGATTCCAACCTTCTGGAAACCGGCGTGGATATCATTGTTCAACCTCAGGGGAAGAAGCTGCAGAACATCAACCTTCTTTCCGGAGGAGAGAAGGCCCTGACGGCCGTTGCCTTGATCGTCTCCCTTTTCTTGATCAACCCCAGCCCCTTCTGTCTTATGGACGAAGTTGACGCTCCCCTGGACGACGCCAACATCGGGCGGTTCAACAAGATGATCAAGGATATGGCCCAAAAATATCAAGTTGTCCTCGTTACCCACAACAAACGCACCATGGAACTGGCTGACACGCTTTACGGCGTCACCATGGAAGAGTCGGGCACCTCCAAGCTCGTATCGGTGAAGCTGAATTAAAAAAAGAGTAACACTTTAGCTTTTTGAAAAATGGGCGTAGGGCAGGGGCTTGTCCCCTGCCTCATAATGGCAACCCATAAAGGGTTGCCCTACGTGAGGCCGTCGACCGGAAAAAAAGAAGTAATAATGGTGGATTCGTAAAAAGTCAGCAGAAGAGTCATTGCGAGCGAAGCAAAGCAATCTCGTTTTTATAAGTCCTTGAAAATAGGGGATTGCTTCGTCGTCCCGCATTGGCGGAACTTCTCGCAATGACGAAAACGGGACTTTTTACGAGATCATCAATAAATGATTGTTTGCATAAAGCTAAATTCATACAAAAAAGAAAGGGGTCAAAGGTGTTAGGAGTCAGCTTTAGGGAATAAGCCTTACCCCTTGCGCCTCCCGGAGTCAAGATGGCTGAAGAAAAGAAGGGGTTTTTCCAACGGCTAAAACAGGGCCTTTTTAAGACGCACCAGGGCCTGGTCAACAAGATAGATCAACTCGTCGCTGGCCGGAAAAAAATTGATGCTGATTTGCTGGCAGAACTTGAGGAAGCATTGATTACCAGCGACATTGGTGTAAGAACTACCCAGGACTTATTACGGGACGTCTCGCTGAAAGTTCAACGAAAGGAACTCGAGGATGCGGATCTGTTGAAAAAAAACCTTCAAGAGCAGATGTACCACATCCTCAGCCAACAGGAGAAGCCCTTTAGCCTCTCGGCCGCCCGCCCTTTCGTCATCATGGTCATCGGCGTCAACGGAACCGGTAAGACGACCACCATCGGGAAGATGGCCCAGATATTCAAAGCCCAGGGAAAGTCCGTACTCCTGGTGGCTGCTGATACTTTCCGGGCAGCGGCCATCGAACAGCTGGAAATCTGGGGGCAACGGGTGGGTTGTGATGTGATTAAACAGAAAAGTGGCGCGGACCCCTCAGCGGTTGTTTTCGATGGGCTGCATGCAGCTAAATCCAGGGGAATAGATGTGATCATCGTAGATACGGCCGGCCGGCTCCATACCAAAGTCAACCTCATGGAAGAGTTAAAGAAAGTCAGGCGGATTTTGGAACGGGAGATGCCCGGCGCTCCCCATGAGGTTCTTTTAGTTCTGGATGCAACGACCGGACAAAACTCCATTAGCCAGGCCAAGATGTTTCATCAAGCCGTGGGCGTAACAGGGATTGTTCTGACGAAACTGGACGGCACGGCCAAAGGAGGGATTATCATTGCCATCTCCAATGAGCTGAAAATACCCCTGCGCTACATCGGCATTGGGGAAAAAGTGGACGACCTGCGCGAGTTTAGCGCCCGGGATTTCGTTGAAGCCCTGTTTTGAAAGGCAGGGAGTAGGCTTAGGGGACCTTGACGAAAAAAGCGCTTTTCAATTCCCGGGAAATATGGCCAAGCGGGGGTTAGGCCAAGGCAATCAATTCCCCTTTACCCTTTCCCATAGTCGGCTTTCACTTTTTCCCGGTCAATGGATCCATCTTGAGTTTTGGGCAAGGCGGGAACAAACTCTACATATTTTGGTTTCTTAAAACGGGCAATGCGCGCAGCCACGAAATCGATTAATTCCTGTTTGGTTAAAGAGCTTCCGGCTTTCAAAACGCAAACCGCCTTTATGGCTTCCCCCCATTCTATATCCTTCACCCCGATGACCGAAACGTCGGCAACTTCGGGGTTTTCCAGGATAGCTTTTTCAACCTCTGCCGGATAGACATTTTCCCCTCCCGGCTTGATGAGTTCTTTTTCAGCTTTCCTTTTTACATACCAGAGGTATCCGTTTTCGTCTAACCTCCCGATGTCTCCGGTGTGATGCCAGCCTTCGCGGAAGGTATAACGGTTATCTTCCTCGAGGTTCCAATAACCCAAAAAAACTAAGGGGCCACGGACGCATATCTCCCCTGGCTTTCCGACTTCTACTTCGCGGTCGTGCTCATCAACCAATTTTATCTTTACCAATAGGCCTTCTTTGCCGGCAGATCCTGGTTTCTCTGTGTAAGGACAGAGTGTGACCATCCCGGAGGTTTCCGATTGACCAAAGCCAATCCAGAATTCCGCTTTTGCTTTTTGTTTTAATTTTTCTATGTTGGCCGGATGATCGATTCCAGCCACATGTTTCAGGGAAGATATATCGTAATTTTTCCCTTCCAACTTCTCCAGGAGCATCCCTAACATGGGTGGAAATTCGCCGATGGTGGTAATTTTTTCTTTTTCAATAAGTTGTAGGGCCAGCTCCGGGGCGAATTTAGGCATGAGAACGTTTTTTCCCCCGGCATGCATAATCGAAAAAGCCAGGGCCAGGTCGGCAATGTGGAAAAGCGGGAGCAGGTGCAAATAAGCGTCTTCCTCCCGGAGGCCAACTGTGGCTATGTGCTGCATATTGGAAAAAATGATGTTCCCCTGCGAGAGAGCGGCTCCTCGAGGTTTTCCGGCCACTGCTGCCGTGTGGATTATTAAATAAGGGTCATTTTCGAGAATATCGACATCTGGTAAAGTGCCTTCTTCTTCAAGAAGAGAGGAAAAAGGCGTTAACCCCGCTGACAATCCTCCAAAATTAACTAACCGTTCAATAAAATTTAGTTTTTTAGATATTTCCTGGGCCATATCCTTATATTCCTGGCCGAAAAAGAAAAATCTGGGGCGCCCATCCAATAGAATATATTCAACTTCTTGAGGGGTAAGTCGCCAGTTGATCGGGAGCATAACCGCTCCAGCTTTGGCTGCTGCTCCATAAAGGAGGACAAACTCATAGCAGTTTTGGGAAAGGACAGCCAGGCGGTCCCCCTTGTTCAGGCCTAATTTTTTCAGCCCATATGCTAACTTATTAATTTCATGATAAAATTCAATGAAGGAGACCCTTCGCTGATCAAAAATCCAGGCGTCGCGGTTGGGAAAAAGGCGGGAGTTCCGGGCGATCAGGTCATAGATCGTAAAGTCTCTTAAACCCATGGTGTCCTCCTTTTAAAAATAAAAAATTGTGGTGAATATAAGGCCCAAACTAGTGAGCTTCTTGCAAAAGCCCGTAATTTACCCTTCGACATGCTCAGGGTGAACGGGCTTAGGTTGAAATTATTTAGTTTTTCCGTTCGTGGTGAGCTTGTCGAACCATAAAAAAATACTTTTTCAAGAGGCTCTAATGCTAACCAATAAATTTACTTCTATAAATTTTCGTAACACTTTAGTTCTTTGAAGAAAGGTGTGTCACCAGGGCCAAGGGATTCCAGGGCCCGGGGGCCAGACCGGCCCGCTTGCAATTATAAGGCGCTGATTTCTCCGTTGATGGGACGGGGAAGATACCCCCCGCCTCCTCCGGAGGAAACGGGCTTTTATCCTCGAGGACAAGGGGAAACCCAACCGATGCTTCCGGCGCGTTCCGGCCTGACCCCCGGGCCTAAACAGAGGCGTTGCCGCCTTTTTTTAAAACTCTAAACTGATACGAATTTTTTAATTTTATCTATGTTTATCTGTGTCCTAAATTGTCCTTTTTATATCTCTGTGCCCTCTGGGGAATTTAAATATTATGATCATTTGGGGGTGTTTGGGTGGCGCCGGAGAATCTTACTTTTTACCGGGAAATATCCTTGTCCCTTTTCAAAAATTCCCAACTTTTTAACAATCCATTCTCAAAATACACATAAGCTCTGGGAAAAGGTTTTTCCCCGTAAACCCACTGTTCGTGAACACCCATTAACGTCCTGGTTGTGTTCACGTGCTCGGGCCGACCCCAGGAAAGTATCACCTGTTCGGGGGTGAAACCCATACGGATATAACCCCGCAAGATGTCATTCTGAATCTTTAGGGGCCAGAGTGTTTTAGCCAGGTTTTTTAAGATGTCCATCATTTCCTCTGTGTTTTTATCTTCACGACGGATTCCATCCTGGGCTGCCACCCACCCGATCAATTTTTCTGTATGGTCAATATTTACTTCATAAATAACTTCGAAGAAAGGCGGTTTTTGGGGAGGAGAGACTTTTTTTCCGGTGAATTGAAGTTCTTCAACATTCAATTTTAAAGGTTTCAGAGAGTCGATCTTAGCCATGTCGCCAGGATACACCCAGGTTAATAATTTGTTCTTGACCCAAAAAGATTTTTCTTCGGGTGTCCAGCCAATTTTTTTTCCTTTTTTCGAGATGAGCCGCTCACTCAAAATAACCTGGTACCAAGAGTTTCCTTGTTCGTCTTTCCTGGAGTTAATGACTTCGAAAATATCATATTTTTTTAATTTGGCTTGTATTTTTGAGGTTTTTTGAGGCTCTTCATGGGCATCGGCCTCTTTCATAACCAAGAAGATACCGCTTTCAGTAACCTGGGGAGGAATTGGTTGGGGTTCTTCTTTTTCCTTTTCGCCAGCCCTGTAGGCTTTAACCTTCCGTTCTTCCTCAATTTTTCTGCGTTGCTCTTCTTCGAGCTTGCGCAGGCGTTCTTCCTCTGCCTTGCGCATTTCTTCTTCGATAAGGCGTTGTTTTTGCTCGGCAAACTTCTTTTTAAGCTCTATTTCAGCAATAATTTGATCCCGTTCGATCAAAACCGCGCTTAATTCTTTTTCCAGGCGTTTTCTTTCCTCCGTTAATTTATTTTTTTGTTCTTCTGTCCGAGCCTGTTCTTCACGCACTTTTACTTCCAGGCAGGCCCATATCATCTTCCGGTCGTCGGCTGGAAGCTTTTTCTCAACCTCGGTATCGAGGATGGGCTGAACACTCACCAGGACAGGGTTTTTATCTGGTTCATCAACAAAATTATATACTCGATTTTCACAGAGATAGACCAGTCGAAAGGGATATCCTTCGTCCCTAATTAAAACGTAGTCGCTTTTACCTTCTTTGGTGAAAACCTTTTGAATAACCGGGGGTGGGGGTTCCATCTCCCGTAAAAGGAGGCTGGTTTTAGGTTGGGAGGCACAGGCCAGAATGCTCAAGACCAATAAAAGGAGAAAGAAATATAATTTTTCACCATTCATCGAGAAGACCCTTTGGCTGCTTTCTTTTTAGGTAAAGCCGCCCATGGCTTTGGCCGGCGAGTAATCCGTTTGCCAAGTTTCAGGTTGAGAAATCGGGTTCCTTTTTTCATAGAAGAATAGAACGGTTGTAACACTTTAGCTTTTTGAAAAAAAAGTGTGTTGTAAGAGCCAAGGGATTCCAGGGGCCGGGGGCCAGACCGGAATCCGCCTTAGGCGGAGAATCATTAGGCGCTTATTTCTCCGCATATGGGGCCGGCAAGAACCCCCGCCTCCTCCGGAGGAAAAGATCTTCTGTCTTCGTGGCCAAGCGGAACCCCAACCGATGCTTCCGGCGCGTTCCGCTCTAACCCCCGGCCCTCAACAAAGGCTTTAATACCATTTTTTCAAGTCGCTAAACTGTTTCGAACGGTTGAATTTTTGCTGGAATATAACAAAGCGAGGATTAAAAGTCAATTTATTTCAAAGTCTCCGCCCGTCCTCTTTTTTAAAGGTTGCGTTTTCGGTCCGGGCGGCACTTCGGTCCGGGGGGGACGGCGCCTTCTTGCGCAAAATAAGGCGGCATTCCTTCCATCAACTTACCTTGCCAATCTCCTGGCCGCCTTACTTTGCGGATGGCCAGAAGGAGATTTTGAGAAAGTCTAATCCGGGTCGATTCTTCCTTCTCTCGGCGCCCCCCGGCCAGAGCCACGATAAAATAGGTGGCGAATAAACTGGGGGGTGGCATGGAAAAAGAGCTTGTTTCCCTTCCCCTTTGATTTTCATTCATGATTTCAGATTGATAGTAAGGACACAGCCCGGACGGGAGGGGGAATCTTTCGGGAGCACAAGGCAGTATTCCTTTCATGGGTAAGGGCGGGGCTTCCGCCGAGGATGCCCCGCTTTCTTTCGATCCCGCCTTTTCTTTGCGGAAGAAAAGCATGGGTTATAGGCCAAACTTTTTCCCGCCGGTGCTCCCTCTTTCATCCCCCTCCCGTCTGGGCTTCGTCTATCACTGTTAATTCATCAATTTATTCAAAAGTGAAGGATGATGAACTCGTAAAAAGTCTGAAAATGCCCTTTTCCGTCATTCCGGCCCCGATTTTCATCGGGATAAACTCCAGCCGGAATCCAGTATTTTCAAATGCTTATAAATACTCTGGACTCTGGTTTTCACCGGAGTGACGACTTTTTACGAAGCCATCATTCTTGGCCCACAAAAAGGGAAAGGAGGCAAGAAAAAAGATCAATTGACAAAATCCAGAGAAGGTGATAAAAGAAAAAACATATTGTTTTAATATGTTAGATGTAAACACGGCCGATGTTTCACGTGAAACATTCTATCCTTATAGACACATAAGAAAGAATTCTTTGGAAGATTCTCCTGCAAAATATGATGTCATTGTCATCGGCGCTGGCCACGCTGGATGTGAAGCGGCTCTGGCATGCGCTCGTTTGGGCCGCCCCACGCTTCTGCTAACTATCAATATAGATGGAATTGCCCGGATGTCCTGTAATCCGGCCATCGGCGGTTTGGCCAAGGGGCATCTGGTCAAGGAAATCGATGCCCTTGGCGGGGAAATGGCCAAAAATATCGATGAAACCGGCATACAGTTCCGGCAATTGAATACTAAAAAAGGCCCGGCAGTTCGATCTTCCAGGGCCCAGGGAGACCTGCAACTTTATCATCAGCGCATGAAAAAAATTCTGGAAAGGCAGGGAAATCTTTATCTAAAGCAGGCCATTGTTGATGAAATTATCGTGGATAATGGAAAGGCAGTGGGCGTCGAAACCAACGACGGGGAAAGGATCTCGGGCCGTTCTGTAATCGTAACCACAGGAACTTTTCTCCGGGGGCTTGTCCATATAGGCCTGAAAAATTTTCCGGCAGGGAGGTTGGGTGATCTTCCCTCCATGATGCTCTCGAGATCTATTATTAACCTTGGTTTTTCGTTAGGAAGGTTGAAGACCGGAACCTGCCCGCGTTTGGATGGAAAAACGATAGATTTTTCCCAACTTAAAGAACAATTTGGCGATTATCCACCCAGGCCTTTTTCGTTCAGCAATAAAAATATTTCGTTACCCCAGGTCCCATGCCATATTACCTATACCAATCCAAAAACGCACCAGATCATCCGTTCCGGCCTTGACCGGTCGCCCTTATATTGCGGGGTTATTAAAGGAGTTGGACCCAGGTATTGTCCATCAGTCGAAGATAAAATTGTTCGGTTCCCGGAGAAAGACCAACACCAGATTTTTTTGGAACCGATGGGCTTGGATACTCTGGAAATTTATCCCAATGGCCTCTCCACAAGCCTGCCCCTGGACATTCAATTGCAGATGTTGCGCTCGATCCCGGGGCTGGAAAAGGTCGAAATTGTTCGCCCGGGATATGCCATTGAGTATGATTACGCCGACCCGGTTCAGTTAAAACCATCTCTGGAAACAAAGCTTGTCGAAAACCTTTATTTTGCCGGACAGATCAATGGCACATCGGGTTATGAAGAGGCTGCGGCCCAGGGTTTAATGGCCGGGATCAACGCTTCTTTAAAAATCAGAGGGATGGATCCTTTGATCCTCGGCCGGGAAGAGGCTTACATCGGAGTTTTAATTGATGATCTCGTTACTAAGGGAACCAAAGAACCTTACCGCATGTTTACCTCCCGGGCGGAATACCGCCTGCTTCTTCGAGAAGATAACGCCGACCTTAGATTGAGGGGAAAAGGTCGGGGTGTGGGCTTGCTAGATGACAAGGCCTACTATGAATTTATTAATAAAAAAGAATGTATTCGCTCGGAATTGGATAGATTGGAAAAGTTTATTGTTTATCCTACAAAAGGGATTAATGACCGTTTGAAAGCTTTAGGGAGCGCTCCTTTAAAAAATCCAGCCTCATTAGCTGACATTTTGCGCCGGCCGGAAATCTCCTTTGGTGATTTAGAGATTTTCGATCAAAATTTTACTAAACCCGAAGCAAAAGTTGCCGAGCAGGTAGAGATTCAGGTCAAGTATGCAGGTTACATCCAAAGACAGGAAGAACAGATAGCCAAACTTTTGAAGATCGAGCGCATGCCTTTGCCTAAAAAGATGGATTTTAAAAGCATCCCCGGCCTTACAGCGGAAGTCCGTGAAAAATTGGAAAAAGTAAAACCCATTTCCATAGGGCAGGCTTCGCGGATTTCAGGAATTACCCCGGCGGCCATCTCCATATTGATGGTCTATATGAAAAAAATTGGACACGAGTGAAAATGTCCGATAGGGTCCTTATTTTTCGAGCCTAAATTTAGACGTTGTTCAAAAGTTACGTGATAGCTTCCCGCCAGCAATCAGGGGGCTCTTGGACAACCTATCTTAGCCTCAGCTTTGTTGAGACCAAACAGGATTGATTATTGGTACCAGATTGCTATAGCAAGAACATCTCTGAAACATTTGTGGTTCGCTCGAATGCTTCGTAACTCATCAATTATAAAAAACTTTTAGCCTGTCCAAGGGAGTTATCCACAGGGTGGTACGAGAGCTCCGAGATTTTGCCCTTCGGGCCGCCCACCGGCTCCATTGCGGGCCGGGGCTAAAATCTCTCCGCTCTCTATCCACCCTATGGATAACTCCCGAAAAGAACGTACCACGTACTTTTCGAACAAAGCCTAAATTTCGCTGATGTAATTAAATCCAAGTATTGTAAACTGAAGTGAATCAGAACGAATTTTCCCGGCTGTTAAATGAAGGGGCGGCAGAACTTGGCCTTTCCTTGCCAGGTGAGCAAATCATGGCTTTTTTTCAATATCTTCAGGAACTTAAAGCCTGGGGAAGGCGTATTAATTTAACAAGCCGACATGATGACCGGGAAGTAATCGTAAAAGATTTCCTTGATTCCCTCACAGTCCAAAAATATCTTTTTCCTGGCGCTTCCCTGCTCGACCTGGGTTCGGGGGCTGGTTTTCCCGGAGTGCCTTTAAGAATTATCCGCCCGGACCTTAAGGTGGTATTACTGGAGGCCACACGGAAAAAGGTATATTTTTTAAAAAATCTGGTGCGTCTTTTAGGTCTTGAAGGCATAGAAGTCCACTGGGCAGAAAAAGATGGATCCGAAAGAAGATTTGTGGGCGAATTCGAATTCGTTATATCCAGGGCTTTCGGGTCTATTCTCAAATTTTGGGCTTGCGGACTCCCTTTTCTAAAAAGAGATGGTATCCTCCTGGCCATGAAAGGGAAGAAGGGGGATGAAGAATTGAAAAAAAACCTTCCCGAACTTGGCCAAATGGGCCTGAAATTGGCTTTTGTGGACCGCTTGCGCTTGCCTTTTTTGGGCCATGAGAGAATCCTTTTCGGCTTCAAGCATTCGTGACGTTCCACGTGAAACAATTTAGATGGCTTCGTAAAAAGTCGTCACTCCGGTGAAAACCGGAGTCCAGAGGTTTGATAACTCCTTGCAATAACTGGATTCCGGCTGGAGTTTATCCCGATGAAAATCGGGGCCGGAATGACGGGGAAAGGGGCTTTCGGACTTTTTACGAGTTCATCAATTTTGATGGAGTCGTAAAAAGTTCCGCTTTCGTCATTGCGAGGAGTTCTGCCAATGCGGCACGCCGAAGCAATCCCGTATTGTCAAGTACTTATAAAAACGTAACACTTTAGCTCTTTAAAAAAAGGTGTGTTGTAAAGGCCAAGGGATTCCAGTGGCCGGGGGCCAGAGCGGAACGCTTGGAATCATAAGGCGCTTTTATCTCCGCATATGGGGCGAGCAAGAACCCCGCCTCCTCCGGAGGAAAAGATCTTCTGTCTTCGTGGCCAAGCGGAACCCCAACCGATGCTTCCGGCGCGTTCCGCTCTAACCCCCGGCCCTCAAC